>NZ_JAVREM010000012.1:0-141382 GCF_031845425.1 Streptomyces millisiae | reverse complement strand
AGCCGGGCATTACGGTGGGACACGAAGACCTCCATGCGGTGCAGTCCTAGACAGCTCCACCACATCGGAGGTCTTCGCCATGATCAAGCCCCAACGAGTGTCAACAACGCTCGTGATCAATACACCTAGGGCGTCCGCCGCGGCCGGCTTTCGGGCCGCCACTAATGAACGAGAAGGGCTGGCTACGGGGGGAGGGGTCGCCTCCCGGATTGCCGTCGCGGTGACCGCTAACGTTGTTGCGACTGGCGCTCGGCGCCGGGTGGGCGCGCGGATGATCGACGTGCAGGGCCGCACCGCCGTCGCCGACTCGGGTAGCGCGCACCCGCTGCCGCGCCCCTAGTTGCGGTACGCGTAATCGGTGCGCGCCGCGTTTATAAGCTCTTGCTCTAACGTTTAGTTGCTGCCGGATCCTGCCGGGGGTCGGCCGGCGATCATGTCGGAGCTTCGCCGCTAGAGGACCAAAAACTGCCTGAAAAACCGGGCGCGTTCACCCCAAAGAGTGGGCCGGATTTGGTATCGTTATTTCTGTCGAGATCGGTTGGCCCCGAATTCGACGCGAATCACGCATCCACCCAAAGGGGAGAAGTTCCGATGAATTCCAAGTCCATTACCGGCACCGGCCGGGTCGGCAGGGACTGGGAGGTCAGCGCTGATGCGATGCGCTGGACCCCGCAGCAACCTGCTACGCCCCAGACGGCGCGCGGCGCCGACTGCGACCGGGAGGTCGTGCACGTGTACTCCAGGGCGGATGCCCTTGCGGACGGCGTGTTGGTGGCTGTCGATGGGGAGTTGGCGCGGCAGGCCGGGCTTCGGCTGCCGGTGGCGCTGACGGCCGCCGCGTACGGCGACTGCGTGGCCTGGAGCGAGGAGGACAACGAGCGCAAGGGGACGCGTCAGGACGAGGCCGGGCGGCTGTGGGACGTGCTGCACATGGTCCGCTTCGCTGTGCTCCGCGCCCCGGGTGGCGGCGGTCGGCGTTGTCTGGCCGAGCTGTACCGGGTTCCGCGCGCCGGGCGGGCCAGGGTGGCTCGCCGCACGGTGCTGGCCGTGGAGATCGGGCCCGGGGACTCGGGTGAGCCGGTGCTGACCGTCATGCTGCCCGACGAGGACTGACGCGGGCTGAAGCCCTCTCAAGGTGTGGGGGCGGCAGCTGGCCCTGCCGCCCCCACACCGGCGAACCACACCTCCACTCATCAGCAAGGAAGGAACATCGTGATGGGAAGCACCACCACGCAGAAGAAGAGCCCGGGCGGAGCCGCTGACGACAGGCGACCGGCGAAGAAGTCGGCCGTGCCGAGGACGGCTGCTCGGCGGCGGGCGACAGCGAAGGTGACGAGCGAGGCGGCGGCCGTCGCGCCGCAGCCTGTTCGCCGCGATGTCGGGCGCCTGGAGTACCTGGACCCGCACGAGTTGGTGATCGACCCGTTCAACCACCGCAAGAAGCGGCGGTCGGGGGACGACACCGCGCCGGACCGGAAGTTGGTCGCGAGCGTCAAGGCGATGGGCGTGCAGGTGCCGCTCCTGGTCCGTCCCCAGGCCGATGGCGCGACGCTCGGCGTGATCTGGGGGCAGCGGCGGCTGGGTGCCGCCCTTCTCGCGGCGGCGGAGGCGAAGGCGAAGAAGCAGCCGTACGCGCTCGTCCCCTGCCTGGTGCGGGAGGACCTCGCCGGGGCGGACGACGAGGCGTTGGTGGCCAGCATGGTGGAGAACGTTCACCGCGCGGCTGCCAGCGAGCGCGATGACGTCGAGGCCCTGACGCAGCTCGCGCTCATGGAACTCGACGACGGAAAGCGCGAGCGTCACGCGAAGGCGTTGGGGTACCGGTCGGCGGAGATCCGCATGGCCAACCGGGCGGCCAAGCTGAGCGACAAGGACTTGTCGTCGGTCATCGCGGCGACGTTCGATCTGGTCGAGGCGGCCGACTACGCGGAGGTCTCCGACGTACCGGGCGCCCTGGACGCGCTGTCCCGGGCCAAGGAGCTGGATCGGGAGCAGGGGAAGCGGCGCGGCCACTGGGCGCATGCCCTGCAGCGGCTTCGGCAGGCGAAGGCCGACGCCGCCAAGCGCGCGGCGGCGGAGAACGGGCAGCCAGTCGACCGGGCGGCGGAGGCGGCCAAGCGTCGGCGGACCATCGCCTACAACAAGGCGTGGCGGGCCGCCCGCGAGGTTCGGTTCGCGTTCATCACCGAACTGTGCGGCCGGAAGACCGCCTCGGATACCGCCTGGACGGTGGTCCTGTCCCTGATCACCGGCGTCGGCTACGGGTACTCGCGCTTCACCGGCCGACACCGCACGGACCTGACCGCGCGCTTCCTCGGCGTCCCCGACCCGCAGGCGGAGCGAGGGTCCTCCGACCCGTTCGGCCCGCTCATCGCCCGCACCGGCAAGGCCCGACGCTGGCGCCTGCTGCTCGCCCACACCGCCGCCGCGATCGAGAGCGAGGTCCTGCACGACCACGCCTGGCGAAGCCCCGGTGGCGAGCTCCGGCCCTGGCTGCGCTTCCTGGCCGCCGAGGGCTACACCCTCAGCGACATCGAACGGGAGATGTGCGGGATGAGCGAGACCGCTCCGGCCGAGGCATCCACCGAAGAGGCAACCGCCGCCGGCTCCTAGCCGACGGACGACGGAACGGCGGCCGTCCGCCACGAGGACGGACCCCGGCGAAGGGGCTGGCCCGGCCGCCGTTCCTAGCGAACCACGCACCCAGCCCGTGAGGGAAGGCACGCAGAAACCCCAGTCTATCGGCCTTCTTCGGTCCTGAAGTCGTCAGCGACACGGCGGCGAAACACCCGCCGAAGTGGCTCAGGATTGGTAAAGTTATCTATGTCGAGCCCGGTTGGCCCCGGGTCCGACGCGAACCACCCACCAACCCGAAAGGGCACCGCAATGACGGACCACCTTCGCCTCGTCACCGACTCCGACGACCAGCCCCTCGACACCGCCCCCGGCTGCTACACGGAACAGGAGCTGCACGACGCGACCGCGCTCCTGCTCGAGCACCTGGAGCAGGTCGCCGAGGAAACCGGTCTGCCCATGGGCGACTTCATCGAGTCCGATGTCTTCGGCCTGCACACCCTGGCGTACATCGTGACGCTGCGGCACACCGACGACCGCGTGCACGAGCGTGCCAACGGGCTGTTCTTCCGCCTGCTCCACCGCACCACCGCGCATCGCGACCTGGCCCTGGGCGCGCTCGGCCACGTCTACCGCCACGCGGAACACGAGCGCCCCTCGCTGCACGTCGTCGAGTCCTGACCGCCCCCGGGGGGGGCCCCCCCCGGGGGGGGGCCACCCCGGCAACAGCGTCATCTGAACGACCGCTCGAAGGGCTCGTCATGCACCACCCCGCCCCCGAGGCCCACCGCCTCCCCGAAGACCCCGCCCGACGCACCCCGGACGCGACCAGGAGCCGCGACGGCTCCCACCGACTCACCATCCCCCTCCGGCCCCGACTGGCCGCCGCCGAACTCACCCAAGTCCTGCTCAGCTCCCCGCTGCCCGACTACGACGCCGCCAGCCCCGACCTGATCCGCCAGGCCGTCGAAGGCCAACTCCTCCTCCACGGCTACGCGGCGCTCCGCCCGGTTCTCGACATCGACTCGGAGGACGACCGGCACAACGCCGCCCGCGCCGCCATCCGCCGCGCGTACGGAGCCCGTTTCCACGACGAGGAGTCCACCGCCTTCTTCGCCGCCGGGAGCCTGTTCAAGCTCGTCGTCGGCTGGCAAGGCGAGGAGCAGCAGCCGTGAACTCGACCGCCGGCCCGGTCGAGCCTCGCGGAGCCGTCGAACGGCAGCACCAGTACTGGCGCATCCGCAATGCCCGAACGCACGCCCTACAGGCTCTCCTGCCCGCCGGCCGCGCATGGCACATCGCCCCCGGCCACCCGGGCGGCGCGTACTCCGACATCGGCACCGGCCCGGTCGCCATTGGCCGTCACCTGCCGACGCTGCTGACTCGCGACGTGGACGACCGTCGCCAGGAGATCTATCGAGGTGGCTGCCTCGGATGTGCGTGGGAGGGGAGGGAACTCGGCGGACGCGGCTGGCGAGAAGGGGTCAACCAGGCCGTCGAAGACGCCCACGATCACGCCTTCCCCGGCTGGCGTTCCCTGCCCATGCTCGACCTCCGGACTGTCGCTTCTCCGCCTCGTGCCGAGCGGCTCTGGCGGAGCATCGCGGCAAACTATCCCTCCGGATGGGCCGACGCCGGCGCTCCCCTGCTCTGCACGCGCCCCGGCGCCGACGCACTGCACCTTCCCCCATCGGCCAGGTACCCGCGCTACCGCCTGTTCATCAAAAAGCCGCCCCACCACGGAACTACGACGACCACACGGGCCGAGCCCGACCGGCTCTTCTGACACTTCCCGATCACCAGTGCCCGCCCACCGCATTCACGCGGCGGGTGGGCACCTCGGTTTGATTCCCCGACGTGATCCGCGATTCCATGGAAGGGCACCGACAGCGATCACACATGAGCGAGGCCACAGGGTGATTCCCGCCGGACGTACCCCCGCGGACTCAGCCCGCGCCGCGCAACTCCTCGGCATCGCGCTCGGCACCTTCCGCAACCGCAAGGCCTGGCAGAAACTGCCCCCCACCCTCAGCAGACCGGGAACCCGCCAACGGATCTGGGACGAGGAACAACTCCTCGCCGCCGTCGAAGGCCGCCCCATCCCACCCCTGCCCACCAAGCCTCACCTCAAGGACCTCCTCGACCTTGAGGAAGCACGCCTCACCATCCCCGAGGAACAGCGCCCCACGCCGGAGACCTGGGCCAGCTACATCTCCGACGGAATCGGCCCGAGCCCCGACGAGAAGGTGTTCGGCGTCCCACACTTCTACCGCGAGACCATCCCCGCCTGGCTCACCGCCCGACCAGGACGCGGAGCCGGCGGCGGCCGCCCCGTCGGCGCGACCGACACCCGCCCACGCGACCACTCCAACGACCCCCGCCACCACCGCGCCCAGCAACGCATCGCCCACGTCCGCCGCCTCCTGGCCGCCGACGCCGAGACACCCGCCGAACAGGTGGCCAGCGAACTGTCGATCTCCAAACGCCACGCCGAACGGTTGATCGCCCAAGTCCGCACCGAAGGCTGACCGCTACCCGGTCGGAACGGTCACCGGCTCGGCCTCACCGGAAGCCTGCTGCGGCACCTGCTCACCCCCGACCGGCCGACGCTGCGCGCCCTGCTGCTCGCGCCGGTGCCGGCGCTCGTAAGCGCGGATCTCCTTCGCGTCGAACGCGGTCACCTCGGCCAGGGCCTCGACGGACGGGAACACCTGGACCGCGTTCGCCAACGCCGCCGCCACGGCGGCGTGTGCCGCCTCGAACCGCTCCACCGCGCCGTCGATCTCGTTCAGCGCCGCCATCTGCGCCTGCTGACGCCGGCGGAATTCCTTTCGTTCGTTCTCCTGTCTCTCCCGCAGCCGACGCCGTCTTTCCTGCGTCGCCCGGTCATGTCGCGATGCCATGCCCGGAATGCTGCTGCGATTTTCGCCGGCATCGCAACGAGCCGCGCCCGGGCGGGCGCGGCGGCCCGCCCGGATGGCGGCCCCCCAAGACGCGCATTCCACGAGCAGCAGCGAAAATCAATGAGAGCCAGCGAGAGCACAAGACCGACCACACGACAGCACAGCGAACAGCAACCCACAGTACAGCTCCAAAGGAGCTGAAATTCGAAGAGATCTTTCAGGCACACCGTTTGCACTCCGGCGCATCTGCCGATCAGCGGCCTATGCTGCCGATCATGATCAGCCACCTTCTCGGTGCCGCCGGGCGGCACGGATCGGGCGGTGGCTTGTGATCACGCTTCATCCGATCAGTGCCGGCTCGGGCATCGACTATCTGCTGCGCACCGTCGCCTCCGGTGACGTGACGATCGGTCGGAGCGAGGCCGCCGCGTACTGGGCCTCGGGCGGTGACACCCCGGGGCGGTGGTTGGGTAGTCAGGCCGCGGCGCTGGGACTGCGGGGGCAGGTCTCCCAGGAGGCGGCCGACGCCTTGTTCAAGGACGGCGTCGACCCCACCAACGGCCGACCGCTGGGCCGGGTCTGGCCGAGGTATCCGACGGTGGACGAGCACCTGGCAGCGCTGCTGGGGGCCGAGCCGAACGCATCCGCGGCGCGGCGCGAACAGCTACGCGAGCAGGCCGAAAAGGTCGGCAATCGCACGGCCCGCTCGGGATGGGAGATGGTGTTCTCGCCGGTCAAGAGTTTCGCCGTGCTGTGGGGCACCGCGAACGATGCCACGCGCGCCCGGCTTGAAGAGGTCGAGCGGGCCGCGTTCCGGAGGGTGTTCGCTCGGGTCGAGCGGGAGGCGTGCTGGACCAGGAGCGGCCCTGGCGGAGTGGTGCAGCTTCGCGGCGAGGGCCTGATCGCGGCCGGCTTCGAGCACCGTTCCAGCCGGGCCGGGGACCCCGACTGGCATCGGCACGTGGCGATCTCGACGAAGGTGCGCACGGAGGATGGCCGCTGGCTCGCCCTGGACGCCCGGCACCTGCACCGGCTCGTCGTCTCGCTGTCCGCCCAGTACACGGCCGAGATCGAGCGCGGCATGTTCGAGGAGTTCGGGGTCCTGGCCGCGCCGCGCACGGACACGATCCGGCAGGACAAGCGGCCGGTGCGGGAGTTCCTCGGCGTCTCGGACGTGGTAGTTCGGGCGTTCTCCGCGCGGCGCGCGCAGACCGAGCGGAATCTGACGGCGCTGCTGCACGAGTTCCGCCAGTTGCATGGCCGTGAGCCGTCTCGGCCGGAGGAGTACGAGCTGGCCCAACGGGCGGCGCTGACCGCGCGCCCGGACAAGCAGGTGCATGGCGTCGAGGAGGAGCGTGAGCAGTGGCGGGCCCGCGCGCGAGAGCTGGGCGTGCGCCGGCCACGGCGCTGGCTCGTCCTGGCCTGGCGTGCGTCGCGGGCCGCCGCCCGTCAGCACGAGATCACCCCGCTGCCGGAGGTCGTCGAGCGGGTCCTCGTCACGTTGGAGGGTGATCGGGAGTCCTGGACGCGGGCGAACGCGGAGGCGGAGACCTACCGCCAGCTGGTCGCCGCCGGCTGGCACCTGCGATCCGAGTGGGGCGGGCTGGTCGACCGGGTCGTCGAGCACGTGCTGCACCCCGACCGGTGCGAGTTGATTTCACCCCCGGAGCCGGTGCCCGTGCCCGCTCGCTACCTCCGGCCGGACGGCACTCCGGTCTTCGTCCAGCACGGCGCCGCCCGCTACACGAGCCACCGCCTCAGGGCCACCGAGATGGACCTCGTCGAGGCCGCGCGGCGGCCCGCCCCGGTGCGGCGCCTGACCACCGAACAGGTAGACGCGGCGCTCGCGGCCGGCGACGTGGCCCGCGGCTTCGGGCCCTCCGCCGAGCAGCGGCAGATCGTCCGCGCCGTGTTCACCGGCGACACCCGCGTCCAGGCCGTCACCGGCGGCGCCGGCACCGGCAAGACGACCATCATGGCCCTGGTCCGCGAGGTCGCCGACGCTCACGGCATCCCCGTCCTCGGGCTGGCCGGCGGCCAGGTGCAGGCCGACAACCTCGCGGAGAAGGCGGGCATCCGCGCCGAGAACCTGGCCCGCTGGCGTTTCATGTCCGAGGTCTACGCCCCCGGCGCCCCGCAGTGGACGCTGCCTGCCGGCGCGATCGTCATCGTGGACGAGGCCGGCCAAGCGGCGACCGGCGACCTGCACGCCGTGCTCGGCCAGGTCGCGGACGCCGGCGGACGGTTGCTGCCGATCGGCGATCCCTGCCAGCTCGGTGCCCCGGGCGCCGGCGGTGCGCTCGACCTCATCGCCAGCGACGCCGGAGCCCTGCGCCTCACCGAGGTCCGCCGCTTCCGCAACGCCGACGGCACGCCCCGGCGCTGGGAAGTGGAAGCCGCCCGGGCCCTGTCGGCAGGTGACGGCGACGCCGCCTGGACCGCCTACGCGTCCCGCGGACGACTCCACGAAGGCTCGCTCGACGCGCTGCTGGAGCAGGCATACACGGCCTGGTGCAGAGACACCGCGGAAGGGCTGACCAGCATCCTGCTCACCCCCACCAACGCGCTCGCCGCCAAGCTCTCCCACGTCGCCCGCACCGCCCGCGTCGAGGCCGGACTCGTCGACGACACGACCACGATCGACCTGGCTGACGGCAACCGCGCCGGAGCCGGCGACCAGCTCGTCACCCGCGCCAACGATCGACGCCTCACCTGCCACAACCGAACCCGCCAGTACGTGCGCAACGGCGACATCTGGACCGTCGTCTCCGTCACCGAACACGGCGACCTCGACGTCCGCCACAGCCTCACCGGAGGCCGCGTCACCCTGCCGCGCGACTACTGCGCGACCGCCGCCGAACTCGGCTACGCCATCACCCACACCCGCGCCCAGGGCGTCACCGTGCACACCGGCCACGCCCTCATCGTGCCGGGCATGGACCGCAACAGCGCCTACCCCGCCCTCACCCGAGGCTCGCTGGAGAACCACGGCTACCTCGTCTGCCGCGACCAGGTCGACGTCGAGAGCGGCGAACCGGCACCCGACCGCACCGGCCGTCGGCTCTGGGCCGCCGTCGTCGCGGCCGACGGCACCCAGCTCTCGGCCACGGCCCAGCAACGAGCGGCGCTCGACGAGGCCGACTCCCTCCGCACCCACGAACCCCGCCTCCGGCAGGTCCTGCGCGACATCGCCGAGGCCGAGACCATCGACGCCATCGCCCGCCTCCTCGGCCCCGCCGCCGCGCGCCAACTCTCCAGCGCGCCGGCCTGGCCCGCCCTGCACGCACAGCTCCTGCAACTCGCCGAGGCCGGCATCGACACCGACCGGCTGCTCAAGCACACCTACTTCGCCCGCGACTTCCTCACCCGTGACGGAGCGCCGGTCGACGACGCCGCAGCCATCGTCCACGCCCGCAACCGCCGCGCCCTCGACCCGGCCGAAGGCGGCAGCCCCGACGCCTTCCGCCAGGAGCCGGACGCCCCCACGCCCACCACCGCCGCCGGCTACGAGACCGCCCCGGCAGCCGACCCCACCGACGTGCTCGCGGCGGTCGGCCTTCGACTCCCCGAACCGGCCCCGCACGACGACCGCCGCACCTACGCCCACGCCCTCGCTCGCCAGCTCCACGAACGAGCCGCCGTTCTCGCCGAACAAGCCCAACGCGACGCCAACGCCGGTACCGGCTGGGCCGCCGCCTACGGCCCCGAACCAACCACCGTCCCCGACGCCGTCGCCTGGCGCGATCGCCTCGCCGCAGCCGCCGCCTACCGCGACCTGGCCGACTACCAGGGCACGGACCCCACCGGCCCCGCGCCTCTCGTCGAGGACGGCCACCTCCGCGGCCTCTGGCGCGCCGCCCAACGCCCCACCGACGAGCCCACGCCGCTGCTCGCCGCCCGGCTGGCCGCGCGGGCACCCGCCTGGCTCGATGCCCTCGGCCCGCGCCCCGGC
Source organism: Streptomyces millisiae (assembly GCF_031845425.1). Taxonomy (NCBI): domain Bacteria; kingdom Bacillati; phylum Actinomycetota; class Actinomycetes; order Kitasatosporales; family Streptomycetaceae; genus Streptomyces; species Streptomyces millisiae. The sequence continues at coordinate 131,953 of NZ_JAVREM010000012.1, read as the reverse complement.
CCCGGCGACCGGCTCCGCCCCGGGTGGGACGAAGCCGCGCAGGCCATCGCCACCTACCGAACCCTCTGGAACCACGCCGCCGAGCACGTCGCCCTCGGCACGCACCCGACCGAACCCGTCCAAGCCGCCGACTACCGCAGGGCCTCTCGCACCATCGCCCGCTGGCGCCTGGCGACACCGCCCACCACCGTCCGCCCCGACCTCACCGTCGCACGCGGCCAGGCCGGCGCGGCCCACAGCGCCGCCGCGCAGGAGGCCGCGGATCGCTGGCACGCCGCCGACCAGGCCGCCACCCGCGCCCTCCAACGAGCCGAAGACGCCACCAACCGCGCCGCCGCCGCTGCGGCATCGGCCAACTCCGCCAGCGCCCATGCCGACGCCGCCGAACTGCTACGACGCGCGGCCCAGGCCCGCCACCAAGCCGACCACGCCGTGACCGAACGCGAAGCCGCCCGACGCCACGTGGAACGACTGGCCCCCGGCCTTCTCACGGCACGCACCGACGCCCGCCGCGCCGCCGACCTCCGCCGCCGCCAAGCCCAACGCGCAGCCGCCGACGCCCGCCTCCGCGACGCCTACTACCGCCGCCCCTCCGGCCCGGACGTCGGCCGAGACCCACACCAGCCCGAATCTCCTGGCCTCTGACGCCGCGACAGCCGGATTTCACCCTTACCAGCGACGTGCCAATCACCCCACCCACGCCCGTTCACACAGGAAAATGAACCCTGACTCCACCCCCTGATCGACCTGTGAGACGTTTATGAGCGCACCCGCTCCCCTGGCCGAACTACACGAGGCGCTGCGAAGCGACCAGCCCATCGAGGTCCTGGACGCCAGCTGGGAAGCCTTCGACCTCGGCGCTCAGGCAGCCGACGCCGTGGCATGGACCGACGGGTTCGACGAGCTCCAGTCCCTCGCCGCCGCCCAGATCTGCACCGAGGGCAGGGACATGTTCTTCCCCCCGCAGACCGGCAGCCCGCCGCCCCTTCCAGAATCACGCGACGAAGCCCTGGACAGCTGCGCGGAGTTGCTGAGGCACGTCCACCGCGCACTGATCGAGCTCAGCAACCATCCCCAGGTCCCCACCGACTCCGTGCTCAACGCCGCCGCCCTGGCCGAGAAGGCCGCGCTGTCGCTCGAGTCGATCCGGACGCCCTGACGCATGCCGATCACGCTCGGCTCCACGTTCGACGCCTCCATCGAAGCGCTGCACACCGCGACGCGCTCCGTCCCGGCCATCCCCGAGGCCGGACAGATCCGCACCCTGCTGTTCCAGACGCAGGAGTTCTTCGCCGCCCTCCGCACCTACCCCGACACCTTCGCGCGAGACGCGGCACGAGTGCCCGGGTCGGTCACGGTGATGAGCCGGGCGCTCGCCGACATCCGCGCCCACTTCGCCGTTGCCGATCACCATCTGGCAGAGGCTCTGCGACGATCAGCGGTCGTCAGCGGACCGGCCGGCGAACCCGCCGGACACCTTCAGACCGCGGCAACCTACCTCGGCATCTCCCGTGACCTGCTGAGAAGCCACCGCGGCCCCGACGGCGAGCCACTCACCCCCTACCTCAACCTCCTGGCCTCCGCCGGTGCGCAGCGCTACGTCTTCTACCGCGTCACCGACGTGGCCTGGGAGCTCGGATTCTTCATCGAACGCCTGGCACAAGTGACCAACAGCCCCAGCCTGCGCTCAGCCCTGCGCCAGGCCCGGCAGGCGCTGCGCCAGGCCATCGTCCTCGGCCGACAGGCCAACGCCGACCACATGGTCGAGTTCGCCGAGCTGACGCCCGCCCCGGCGCTCGTCGTCGACCACGCCTTCCAGCCCGACATCCCCGGCACCCTCGCCCGCGTCGGCGAGGAGTGCGACCGCGTGATCCGCGCCATCTTCCAGGCCAACCGAGCCGCCGCAGGCCCGTTGAGCGGCTCCGACCTGCCACGGATCGCCCGAAGCCTCGCCCTCGGCCACCTGCTGACCGGCCGCATCCTCCTCCACCTGGCCGAACACCAGCCGCCCGAACTCGGCGACCAGCTGCGCGCCGCCGCCGACGGCCTCCGCACCACGGCCCAGAGCTGGCGAGACCTGGACTGCACGTTCCGCAGAATCGTCGACATCACCGACCCCCGCGAGCACCCGGCCCTGCCGCGCTACAACTACGTCGACGTCCAGGCCGGCCGAGTCGCCCTCATGCCCAAGACCAGCCCGCACCCGGCCGCCATCAGCGTCCAGACCGCGAGCGTCCGCATCGGCCAGCTCCTCTACGGCGCGCAGTGGACCCCCACCACGCCACGCCCCCAGCCTCGGCCCGCAGCCGACATCCTCAACGACACCGGCGGCATCGGCCCACTCCTCCGCGACCTCCACCGACTCCCCGCCCTCGGCCAACACTTCGCCCAAGCCGGGCCCCACCTGCTCCACACCATCAAGCACAACCTCGTGACGGACTCCATCGAGCACCGCCCCTTCCGCGCCAAGAGCCGAACCCGCTGGTTCCCCGTCTCACCCCGCCAACTCGACCACCTCCTCGGCGTCTTCCACACCGCAGCCGACCACGCGAAGACGGCGGCCCGCCTGATGGTGAACGGCGCCACGGCAGCTGGAGCCGACGCGCCACGAGCCCGCCTCGACGCACTCGTCCACCGGCTCGCCGCACCGCGCCCGTCCACCCCGCCCAAGATCCCCGGCATCAACGCGCCGGCCATCACCAACACCGCTGAGCCCTGGGTACCCGCCTACCGCATGCCCGCAGCTCGCCGAGACATCGAACGCAGCCTGCGCCTGGCCTACGAACACCCCGAAGGACTCCCCAGCGCCCACCCCCCACCCGTCCGCCATCCTCGGTACCCCGCACATCACTACGGGACGCCACCCATCTGATCCATGAGAAGAACCCCCTACTCCCATCCAGGTCCGCAGCGGAGGTAACACGCAGCTCGTGTGCCATCATGCCGGCCTTGCGGCGCTGTTCGCGGGCGGCGTCGAGCAGCCGCCCGGCGGTCGCAGTGCGTCCGCTGATTTGGCCCTGGAATCAGTCTCGTACCTCGCGCAGCTCACCGCGCTGACCGACCAGGGCGCTGCGACGTTGCCCGAGGCGCTGCTCGACGCGACGGATCCGGTCGCGGTAGCCCTCCAGTACCTGGTGACGCTCGGCCAGCGCCACCTCGGAGGCGGCTGCCTGGACGTGGCGGTCGCTGCGTCGAGCTGGTCGACGAGCGCCGCGTGCTACCAGCGGGCGGGGGAGTCTGTGGCGCCAAGGACGGCGGCGAGCGCGGCGGCCTGCCCTCCTGCTGGCGGGCACGCCGCTCGGTGGCGACCGCGTAGGCGTCTGCCTCGGCAGCGGCCTGGGCCAGCTGGATGTCCGGTGCGGATCCGTGCGACCGCTGTCGCCAGTGCGACACCACGGCGTGGTCCTGGTCCTCGATTGTGGCGGTAGCGCACACTTGTTCCACAACAGGCGCATTCGAGCGACGGCGGTCTCTCCGCTCCAACTCTGGACTGGCTAGCGGCAGCCTGACGTCTGCCCAAGACACCCTCCTCTTATAAAGAACTAACCTCATCTGCGGTAGTGTTCGTATAAGACCATGCTCCCGATCCCCGGAGGTCACTCTTGGACCAGCCCCTGTTCGCGCCCGTACCTGACGGTGTTCAAGCCCGACTCGCAGCCCTCGGCACGCGCTGGGAGTACCTGCACCCGGCGCTGTACGCCGGCGAGGCCGAGCGGCGTACTGCAACGCCGAACCACCCGGCCAACACGGCAGGCACGCGCGCCTACCAGGAGCACGTCCGCGTTCTGCGAGAGATGCACATCCGGCACGAGGGGTGGAAGAGGCTGTTGCATGACCGGCTGGAGCTGGTCTGCAACCCCGCGAAGACCATCGCTATCGGAGTCATGCCCGGTGACGAGGCGACCGGACAACCGGGATACGGGCCGAGGAACCTGCACGCCCGCGGTGCGGCGACCGAGCGGGCAGCCGAGAACAACGCTCTGCAGCTGGGCCTCTTCGATCCTCCTTCCAAGCGCGACGAGACGCATCTGGAGCCGGGCGAGTTCGAGCGGCTGAGCAAGTGGTTCCTGCTGTCCTACCGGGTCCAAGTCGGTGAGACCGTACGAATCCACAGTGAGCTCTCCCTCCCCTTGAAAGTGGAGAAGGGGTATGTGGTTAAGTGGCAAGATCGAATCCCGCTCCCGGTTCTGGAGATGGACGGAGTCCGCAAGCCGGACGACGACGAGGGGCCCGGCGAGATCGACATCCCGATCGACTTCCGCTGACACCACCGCCCAGGTGTGGCGCTGACCCGTTCGGCGCCACACCTCAACGACCGCCCGAGGCAGATGCACCATGGTCACGCCCTCACGGATCACCCTGGCCCGCAAGCGACGAGGACTGACCCTCGCGGAACTCTCGGAGGCCGTCGGAGTCTCCCTCCAGAGTCTTTCCAACTACGAGACCGGGCGTACAAGGCCACGGACGAGCACGCTCAGTCGTCTGGCAACCGCCCTGGACTTCCCTGTCGCGTTCTTCTCGGCACCCGAGATCGACGAGCTTCCCGCTGAGGGCATCTCCTGGCGCGCGCGCAGCAAGACACCCCCCAGGGTGCTCGAGGCCGCCAGGGCTGCCGGCGGCCTCGCAACTCAGCTGCATGAGTGGATCGAGTCGCGATTCCGACTACCCGTCGTTGACGTCCCCACCTTGGGCAAACCCGACCCCGAGACGGCTGCCGAGATGGTCCGTAGACGCTGGGGACTGGGATCAGCAGCAGCACCGAACATGATCCATCTGTTGGAAGCGCACGGGGTGAGGGTCTTCTCGCTCGACCCGGACTACGCCGAAGTGGACGCTTTCGCCGTGTGGCAAGGTCCAGTGCCGTTCGTCTTCCTGAACACAGGCAAGACCGGAGAACGCAGCCGTTTCGACGCCGCGCACGAGCTCGGACACCTCGTCATGCATGGTCACGACCGCTCGTGCACCGGCCCAACGGCAGAGAAGCAAGCCAACGAGTTCGCAAGCGCCTTCCTGATGCCTGCCTCCAGCGTCTTGGGCCACGTGCCCCGCGGCGCTCACGTCGACCAGATCCTGGAGGCCAAGCGTATCTGGAGGGTCTCGGCCATGGCCCTGACCTACCGGCTCCATGACCTGGGTCTGCTCTCTGATTGGCAGTATCGTTCCGCCTGCGCTGAGCTGAGCAAGCGTGGCTATCGGTCGGATGAACCCGCTGGCATCAAGCATGAGACATCGCAGGTCCTCGCCAAGGTGTTTCGCGGACTTCGATCTACCGGAGTACGAGCCTCTGACGTTGCCGCCGAACTTGCCATCAGTGTTGACGAACTCAATAAGATGCTGTTCGGGCTGACCATCACCGCAGTGGAAGGCGGACGCACGGGACCCGCACTCACCCGAAATCACAGGCTCACGCTCGTCCGGTGACCGGCGTCTCGCTTCACGGCGACTTGGCGGGCCGGCGAGTACGTGGGTCGGGTTGCTGAGGAGCCGAATACGCCGGGGCTGGAGCTTTTCGGTCCGCGGGTGCGGGCACGATCGCCTCTCAAGTATCACTCTCGGCGACTTCGCCAGTACCTGGTGGTCGCGCCGTCTAGGGCGTGTATCGAAAGTGCTGGTCACCGCCACTGAGCGAGTCAGTTGAGAGAAACGCGCTGGAGTGTTAGTGGCCAGTTGAGATTCCCCGCAGGCGGCCACTTGATGGGGAGTCAGATAGCCGCCGATCTGGTTGCTCAGAGTGACTACTGGAGGGTCCTGCGCCGTTTGAATCCCCCGTTCGGGTGGTTTGGGTGCCTGTTGTCTGGAGAAGAGGGCCAGGGGCTGGTTGGAAAGATCACGGCGGGCGCGGGCTTACGCGCACCGGCGATTCCGACCGATGGAGGATCACTCGATGGCCATCACTACTCAGAAGCAGGCCCCATGGGGTTTGGCGCGGATCTCCCACCGCGACACGCTGACCTCCTCGACCTTCGGCCAGTACGTGTACGACGACGCCGCCGGGGACGGCGTCGACGTCTATGTCCTGAGCACGGGCATCAACATCAACCACGTGGACTTCGATTACCGGGCCAGGTGGGGCTTCACCATTCATGAGGAGGACGAGGACGATGACGGCAACGGTCTGGGCACCCACCTGGCCGGCATCGTGGCCGGCAAGAAGTTCGGTGTCGCGAAGAAGGCGCTGGTGCACGCCGTCCAGGTGGCACGGTCCGACGGTTCCGCGGAGCCGAAGGACCTGATCAGGGGGTTGGAATTTGTCGCGCGGAGTGCCCAGGAGGTTGGCCGCCCCGCTGTCGCCCTGCTGGCCCCCCAGGTGACGGTGAAGAACGCCGAGCTCGATGCGGCCGTAGCCGCCGCGGTCGCCCAGGGTGTGTTCGTTGTCGTCGCGGCCGGCGACGACAACGATGACGCCGTCAATCGCTCGCCGGCCGGTGCGCCCAGCGCCTTCACCGTCGGCGCCAGCTCCATCGCAGACGAGCTCGCCTACCCGTCCAACTACGGCGGCCCCGTCGATCTCTTCGCCCCCGGCCTCAACGTCGAGTCGGCCTGGATCGGCTCGTCCACCATGGAAAACACCATGTCCGGGACTGCGCAGGCCGCAGCACACGTCGCGGGACTGGCGGCCTACCTGATCTCCACCTCCAAGGACATCACGGCCGCCAACGTCGGCGCCGCCATCACGGCCCTGGCGACCAAGGACGCCCTGTCGGACATCCCCACCGGCAGCTCGAACCTGCTGGCTTACAACAACGCCTTCGGTTCCTGAACCCGCTGTCCGGCTCCAGTCCGGGCCGTTGAAGGGGCGTCGCGGGCCCCCTCGCTCCAGCCGCAACTGGCCGCCAGTGGGGAGTCATAACTGGCCGTCCGTGGGGGATTCCACCTGGCCGCTGTCACTGGAGTTGGCGGGCTGTGTGTCCAAGCGGGCGGGGCGTGGTCTCCGGGTACGCAGAGATGTGTTCTGGTGTATCGGCAGGGTGAACTGCGGCCGTCCGTCGCTTGCTCGATCGAGTGAATCCCTGGGCTTGGCCCATGGTGATGGTTCCGTGTGGAGGTTTGGGGAGCAGGGGGGGAGGGACGCCGCCAGGGCGGGTTGCACACCGGATCGGGGCGTGGTCGGTGGCTCCTAGAGTGCGGATCATGACAATCCCCACTGAGTCGATCGGCAGCATTCCTCGTCCGCGTGAGCTGCAGGAGGCGCTTGCCGCGCACGCCGAAGGACGCCTGGCTGAGGCGGAACTGCGCACGCTCCAGGAGAAGGCGGTCGCCGAGACCCTCGCCCGGCTGGAGGAGCTGGGCTGCGTGGTCGTGGTCGACGGTGACCAGGCCAAGCCCAGCACGATCACCTACCCCCTTGACGGGCTTACCTCCCTCGACCCCAAGGGCATGGTGATTTCCTTCGCCGACGGCCATACCCGGCAGCTGCCCCGGCTGACCGCCGGCCCGTTCAGCTACCAGGTCCGCGCCGAGACCTACCTCCGGGAGGCCAGCCGGCGCACCGCCCGCCCGGTCAAGCAGTCCGTCGTCGCACCCTCCGCCCTGAGTCTGCTCTACCCGTCCGAGCCGATCGACGGATACTCCCGTGAGGCGTTCCTGCGCGATCTCGTTGACGAGGCCGAGGCCGACATCCGTGGCTGCCTGGACGCGGGCGCGCACTGCGTGCAGCTGGACTTCACCGAAGGCCGGCTGGCCCTGAAGCTCGACCCGTCCGGCGGCGTCCTGGACGACTTCATCGCCCTCAACAACGAGGTTCTCGGCCGGTTCAGCGAGGCCGAACGGGCCCGTCTCGGTGTCCACACCGACCCCGGCGCCGACATGGACTCCACCCACAGCCTCGACGTCGACTACGCCGGACTGCTGCCCAAGCTGTTCCAGCTCAAGGTCGGCAGCTTCTACCTCCAACTGGCCGGCGAGCCCGACCCCGAGCGCGTCCTCCCGATCGTCGCCGACCAGCTGCGTCCGGGAATCCGTGTGTTCGTCGGCGTCACCGACCCCATCAGCGCGACGGTGGAGACGCCCGAAGAGGTACGCGACCGGATCCTGTTCGCCGCCCGGTACATCCCTGTGGAACAGCTCGGCAGCTGTGACGACGCCGGCTTCTCCCCCTGGGCCGACGACACCTCCACCTCGCGAGACCTCGCCTTCGCCAAGATCGAGGCCCGTGTGCGAGGCACCGCGCTCGCCGCCGCGGCCCTCGGCCTGTAACCACGCCCGCGGATGCGTGCTTCACCTGGCGACTCCCGTCAGGTGAAGCACTCGGTCAGAGCCACTCGTTGATGGCAGCGACGACGACGGTCGCCTCGTAGCGGACGGCGAGCTTGTCGTAGCGCGTGGCGACGGCCCGGTGTCTCTTGAGTCGGTTGATCCCACACTCGACCGCGTGGCGCTCGCGGTAGTCGGCCGGGTCGAAGCGCGGCGGCCGGCCGCCGCGGGAGCCGAGGTTCCGGCGGTTGCGTGCCTGGTCGGCCTTGTCGGGGATGGTGCAGCGGATTTCGCGGCGGCGCAGGTAGACGCGGTTTCTGCGAGAGGCGTACGCCTTGTCGGCCCGGACGCGATCGGGTCGGACGCGCGGCCGTCCCGGCCCGATGCGGGGCACGCGGACCTTCTCCAGCACCAGCTCGAACTGCGGCGAGTCTCCACGCTGCCCGGCCGTCACCACGATCGACATGGGTTTCTGCCCCTGCTCGACGGCCAGGTGCAGCTTGGTGGTGAACCCGCCGCGCGAGCGTCCCAGCCCGTGATCACCGGGCTCGGTCAACACGCCGCCGGGCGGCTCCTTTTGCAGGTCACTCCGTTTCCGAGCCCCTGCCGCATGCTGATGAGCGCGGCACACCGTGGAGTCGACGCTCAGGTCCCATGTGATCGCACCCTTCGCGTCGGCCAGGGACTGGAGCCGGGTGAGGACCCGGTGCCAGGTGCCGTCCCGCTGCCATCGGCGGAACAGGTCGTAGACCCGGCCCCACGGCCCGTACTCGATGGGTACGTCCCGCCACGGAACACCGGTCCGGACCCGGAACCGTATGCCGTTGATCAGCTGCCGCCGAGGCCAGACGGGCGGCCGCCCCGCCCTCGCCCCCTTTGGCAACAGCGGCTCCAGTGCCGCCCACTGCTCGTCCGTGAGATCTCCCCTACCCATGGACCATGATCATCCACGGCCCAAGATCCACTTCCGATACACGGCCTAGAGCCGGCCACCACGGCTTGGGATGGATCGCCGCCCGATGACGAGGTTTGCCGCATCGGCCGTGTACTGGTCGGGTAGCTCATCGTGCTTCCCACGGAGGCAGGACGAGTTCGGGCCGAGGCTGGTGCTCACGCGGCGGTAGAAGTCGTCAAGGTCAGCGTGCCAGCGGGGGATGTAGGCGGCGGTCGACGCCGTGTAGACGTCGATGCGGGTGAAGGCGATGGCGGCGAGTTCGTGGGCGATGGCGGGGTGGTGGGGCCAGCAGCCGGGGATGACGTGGTCGTCGGTGTGGCCGTAGGTGGTGTTGAGCCAGAGGGCGACCTGGTCGAGCCAGGTCCAGACGGCGGTCTCGAGGTCGCCGGTGAGGGCGGACAGGTCCCAGGGGTTGGGTGCTGCTTCGTCGGGTGGGGTGTTCGCGTCGGGCTGGAGGGCGAGTCGGACAATGGCGGGTGGGGGTGGCCAGCGGGGGATACGGGTCATGGGGTGGGGCGCTTTCGGTTCAGCCAGGTGTCGTGGTGGTGTTGTCGGGCAAGGGCGCGGTCGGCGCGGCGCCTCGCGCGGGTGGTGTCGGCGTGGGTGCGGATCTCGGTGATCTCCTGCTGGATGGTGGGCCAGTCGGGGTGGTGGGTGAGGGGTGGGAGTTCGACGAGGACGGCTGGAAGGTTGCCGGCCAGGAGGAGGGCCTGGCCGGTGGCGGTGTCGAGGTGCTGGATCTCGTGGGCGCGGAGGACGGGCTCGCGGTCGCTGTTGAGGGAGCGGCTGCTGCCGGTGGGGGTGCCTTTGCGGGAGTCGCGGTTGAGGGTGGCGGAGGTCTTGTGGACCTCGGTGGTGCCGCAGAGCGCTTCGAGGTCCTTGAGGAGGGCGACGTCGTGGGAGCCGCCGAGGACGAGGGTGTTGTTGGTGATGGCGGCGAGTTCCTTGGCGGTGTCGCGGCCGAAGCGGGATTCGGCTGAGGCCCAGCCCTGGACGAGGTAGATGACGCACAGCCCGCGGCCGCGGCCGTCGGCGACGCGTTGGCGCAGAGAGGGCAGCGGGGCGATGTTGGGGGCTTCGTCGAGGGCGACGACCAGGGGTGGGTCGAGGCGGCGGTGGGGTTTGGTGACGGCGAGTTGCTCGGCGCGGTCGAGGACGTCTTCGGTGATGGCGGTGACGAGCGGCGAGATGGTGGAGTGGGCGCTGTCCTTGCCGAGGAGGTAGAGAGTGCCGTCGGCATCGAGCAGGTTCTCGATGTCGGTGGCGTGTTCGGGGTCGATGTCGACGGCGTCGATGACGGGTTGGTGGGCGAACGCGGCCAGTGCGTTGGCGAGGGTGGAGCGGGTGTTGCCGACGGCGCGTTCGTCGCCGGTGGTGGCGTCGAGGAGGCTTTCGGCCCATTCGGGGCCAGCGCCGGGGTGGTGGTGGAGGATCTGGCGGGGCGCGGGGTCGTCGGGGCGTTTGGACCAGCGCAGGACGTCGCGCCATGAGGCGCCGTCGAGGGCAGCGGCGTGGATGAGGCAGGAGAGCCAGGTGCCGGCGAGGTGGCGGTAGTGGGCGGCGCCTTCGTCCTGGGCGCCGGAGGCGCGGGTGCGGGTGCCGGCGATGAAGGCTCGGCCGCGGAGTTCGGCGGTGAGGGTGTCCTGGGCGCCGTGGATGGGTGACCAGCGCAGGGGTTCCTGGCCGGGGACGAGGTCTTGGGGGTCGAGGGTGGCGACCGGGCCGCGTCGGCGGCGGGCGCCGAGGGTCAGTTCGAGCAGGTCGGGCTTGGTGGAAGTGGCGAGAGCGGGCCCTGGGACGTCGCGGAGGAGTCGGGCGAGGAAGCGGAAGGTCTTGCCGGATCCCATCGGGCCGATGACGCGGAGTGCCTGGTCGTAGGGCGAGTAGAGCGGCATCCGTCCGCAGGCGGGTCGGGTGGTGTGGCCGAGGAAGTAGCCGTAGTCGGTGGCCACGGTCATTCGGGGGTCCGTGGGGGTGGGACGAGGAGTCCTGGGCGGACCTGGGCGCCGGCTCGGCGGACAGCGGCCTCCGAGAGTTGGTCGTGGAGTTGCTCTGGGGTGGCGAAGCCGGCGTGCGGGGTCGTGGGGCGGACGCCTGCGGTGAGGTGGCGTGCGAGTCTGCCGCGGAGGTAGGCCGTGCCGCAGACGGCGGTCAGGGCGAGGAGGACGGCGGCGAAGGTGGCGAGGGCGTTCACGCGGTCTCCGTGGGATGGGGGCGGCCGGTCATGGCCTGGTCGGTGTCGGTGATCTCGATCTCCAGGGGGGTGCGTAGGTGTTGGACCATGCGGGCGGGTTCGTGACCGATGCGCAGCACGTGAACGCCTTGCGCGAGCGCGCCGAGTTGGGTGCTGAGCGAGGAGGGGAGGCGGAACTGGCGCAGGGCCTGGGCGGCGTCGTCCTCGCGGGACTGGCGGTAGACGTGCACGATGCCGGCCTCGCGGACGAGGGACATGGCGTCGGAGTCCTCGCGGATGTCGCTGAGGTGGTGGATGACGGTGACGAAGGACAGGCCGATGCCGCGCCCTCGCTTGGCGAGGGAGCGCAGGACGGAAGCGACCTTGTCGAGGCGGGCGGTGTGATAGCCCTCCTCCAGGACGATGAGGCGTTGCCCGTCGCGGTGTGCCCAGACGGCGGAGAGGAACGTGGCGACCAGGGCCATCACGAGGGAGAGGGCGGGTGAGTCCTCGGGGAGGGCGGAGGTGTCGAAGACGATGAGAGGCGCGGTGAGGTCGAGGTCGTCGCTGGTGGCCTGGTCGATGAGTCCGGAGAGGTCGCCGGTGATGAAGCGTTCGAGGTCCAGGGCCAGGTCCAGGCCCCAGGTGATGACGTCGGGGCAGGTGACCAGGCCCTCGTCGCGTAGGTGGGGTCGGGGGATGGCGTCGGGTGCCGGGTCGTAGAGGGCGGTGACGACGTCGTGGAGGGTGGCGATGCGGCCGGCGGCCCGGGCTCGTTGCAGGGCGGTGGCGTGTGCGGTGCGCAGGGCGTAGCGCTGGCGTGAGGTGAGCGTCCGCTCGTGGGCGTGTTCGGCGACCATCAGCAGCAGCCGGTCCTGGCCGACGCGGCCGTCGCCTCCGGACTCGGAGGTGGTGGAGATGCGGGGGTCGAGGAGGTTGATGGCGGTGCCGCCGGTCCTGGCGAACCGCACCGGGACCACTCCGCACTCGGTCGCGGCTCGTTCGTACTCGCCGTGGCCCTGCTGGTTCTTGCGATCCAGGACGACGACCTGTTTGCCACAGGCGACCTGCCGGACGCAGTACTGGGTCTTGACCAGGGACGACTTGCCCGAGGAGATGTCGCCGAGGACCAGGACGTTGGGACTGGTGATCCGGCCCTGGTCGTAGAGGGCGTGCGGATCGGTAGTGATGGGCTGGCCGGTGGCGAGGTCGATGCCGGTGATGGGGCCGGCCAGCGCGGGGTGGGTGGCGACGACGGCGGGATTCAGTGCGGCGGCCTGCCGGGTGGAGGTGAAGATGGTCTCCTGCTCCAGCTCGGCACGACCGAAGAACTGCCGAAGGCGGCCACGGGGGCGCGGTGGGGTCGGCGTAGTCGTGCTCATGCGGTGATGCCTCTCGCCAGGGGCAGGGTGGTCAGCAGCGCCTGGTGGTGGCGGTAGGTGTGCCACCGCAGGCGCGTCACTCCGCCGCTCTCCGCCGCGGCGGTCACGCGGAGCCGCGCGGCGGCGAGTTCCTGAGGGTTGAGGGCGGAGACGTGGACGCGGACCGCCGGGTGGGCGCCGCCGACGACGGGGGTGAGGAGGTCGTCCAGGACGCGGCGGGAGGAGGACATGGACGCCTCGCTCACGCCGGTCGAGACCTGGCCGCGCCGGCGTTCTCCGTGCCGGTCGGCGGTGTCGTAGGTCAGCGCCAACCGGGCCTTCTCCCGCGCCGACACCTTCGGCACCAGGCGCCACTGGACCTGGACGGTGCGGATGGTCGCCGGGTGGACGCCGGTGACCAGGTGCTCCATCCACCGGGCGTTGACCGGTTGGAGTGGCCAGGCGTCGCGCGGCACGGACGCGACCGCGTGGTACCAGGGGCGCGACACGCCCTCGGTGCGTGCCCAGTCCCGGCCGGGGACGCGGGTCCCGGACCAGCCGTCGGCGACGGAGTCGATGCCGTCGAGGTCGTCGATGTCCCGGTCGGGGTCGTGGAGATGCCGGATCAACGCCCCGAGTCGGCGCGGCCCGAGCACGGCGCGCAGCGGGTGACCGGCGCGGCCCACCCGGCCGACCACGTCGCCCAGCACAGCGAACGTCTCGGCGCACAACGCCTCCAGGTCCCCCGGCTCCGACAGCCGGCCGGCGAGCTGGTCCAACGGCATGCGCACGGTGGCGAAGCTGCGGTACTCCTCGGTGTTTCCGGCCGCGTAGCCGGCCAGCTGCCGCATGGACCGGCGCAGGCGCGGCGGAACGTCGGCGGTCAGCAGGCCCGCCAGATGCGTGCGGTAGGTGTCCGTGTGGACGGGCAACACACGGGTGCAGAGGTCGAGTTGGTCCACGGGCACGTTCGCCCCGGACAGCCCGCCCAGGAGGCGCTCGAAGAGGTAGCCGGCGGTGTTGACGGCCCGGGTCGGCAACAGGCCGTCCCCTCCGCCGGCGATCTCGAAGGTCGCGGTCAGGTGGCCGCCGGCCCACGAACGATGCCGCATGTCGCGGTGGTGGATCAGCGCCATCGGTGAACTCGGCGCCGCGGGCGGGGCGTAGCCGAGCACCCGCACCTCCCCCAGCTCGGGAGGCAGCGAGAGACCGGGAACGAAGTCCGGCCGCCCGCGCCTCCCACCCGCGAACCGCCAGTGCGCCTGGTCCACCAGCCCGGCGCCCCAGGAGTCGCCCTCGGCGGTGCGGCGACGTGACACCAGCCAGCCGACCGAGCCGCCCACCAGACCGAGGAGGAGGACGGCGACGGACTGGGTGGAGACGAGCAGCAACAGCCACACCAGGAGGTAGAGCGCGAGGACGGTGAGTTGTAGCGGGGTGACGGCGCCGAAGAGCGAGCGTCGTCGTGTCTCACCGCCCAGCACGTAGGTCCGCTCTGTGCTGCTCATTGTTCGTCCCTCGCTTCCTCGGAGTCTGGGCCGTCGGCAGCGTCGGGTTGACGGGCCGGCGGGATGGCTGGGGCACCTGTGCTGTGTTCGGCGTCGGGCTTGCCGTCGTCGCCCGCGACATCGGGCGTGGCCGGGTCGGCGCCCCTTGGCCGGCTGTCGTCTGTGCCGTCGTCCTCGCCGGGCTCGTGCGCGCCGCTTGACGCAGTGGCGTCGTTGTCGAAGGCTCCGGCCGTCGTGGGCTGGCCGGAGTCGGAGGCGCCGCGATCAGCCGGCCCCGAGCTGCCCGCGGAGTCGGTGCCGTCGTCGTCGGGGTCTGGCGAGGGAGGACCGCCCCCACCGGTCGTGCTGCGGGTGCCGACTCGGCTCATCCGGGCTTCGAACCGCTCCGCGAGGCCGGCCATCATCTCGCCGCCCGAGGGGTGGACGACCGCGCCCCGCACCTGCGGTTCCGTGCCGGAGGCCCCCGGAGCGGCCATCGACATCAGCCACATGACGACGGTCGGGAACGCGTCGATCATGAACAGTCCGACCACGAGGAACAGCAGGATGGTGAGCCCGTCGTCCTCGGGGTGGTCGTGCATGAGCGAGTCGAACGCCGCCCAGATCGTGTTGAAGAAGAAGTAGATGAAGGCGGGCAGCAGCATCAGGCCGGCGATGAGTGCTGACAGGCGTCGCAGCGCGCCTGACCACGGCGGGTAGACCCAGGCCACCAGGGCGAGCGGCACCAGCAGCGAACCCAGGTGCAGGCCCCATTGGGCGATGGCCATCTCGATCAGCGTCACCAGGCCCAGGCACAGGATGCAGAGGAAGAGGATGAGCGCCAGCACCGTGCCGCCGAAGACGCCCCAGTCGCCCGCCGTGTCGATGATCAGCTGCATCAGCCGCTCGACCGCGCTGCCGGCGTGGGCCGTGCCCTCGTCGGCGAAGAAGCGCGCCAGGTCGTTGGCGGCCAGCTGCAACTCCAACAGGGCAAGCGGGCCGGCCGAGATCAGCGGCACGACGAACACGAGCCGCCAGCCGGACTGTCGGAAGAGGTCGACGGCGTCGAGGGAGCCGCCGGACGCGGCCAGTTGAGAGGTGATCCAGACGAGCAGGAGGGCGAGCACGATCAGCGAGAGGCCGAAGCTGGTGGCGTACTGCGACGCCCACCATGCCTGGTCGAAGGCCGGCCTGGTGGCCTTCTCGCCCAGCTCCTGGATGTAGGCGAGCAGGGTGACCGTGGACTCGGCCATGCTCGTGACCCACTCTTCGATGAAGTTGTCGGGCACAAGGTCGCCGAGGGTGCCGGTGACGGCCTCGACCTTGTCCCGGTGTACGTCGCCCAGGTACTCGTAGACGCGGTTGACGCCGGGGATGTCGTTGAGCGTCGAGCAGGCCCACTCACCGAGTAGGGCGTCCTCGCACTCGTCCCCGCTGGCGGCCACGGCCGCGTTCGCGGAACTCCCCCAGAACGAGAGGACCAAGAGGACGCCGAGGACGACCTGCCGCCAACGGGTCGCGGCCAGCGCGCCGTTCACCGCGGCGCCGCCGATTCGGCCTCGGCCGGACGGCGCTCGCTCGCGTCGGCGAAGGCGAGCCAGCCCGCACCCAACAACGCCGCGCGCTCGGCCAGGGTGGTGGCCGGCTCCCCCTCGTCGGGCGGCGTGACGGGCTCGTCGGACGGGCCCCGAGCGAGCTCGTCGACCCGCCAGTCATCCCGGTGCCAGCGCAGCGTCATGCGGCCCATCTGCCAGCGGGTCTGGACGTGGATGGCCTGCCCGACCTCGTCCACCGTGCCCAGGAGGCACGGCATCCAGTAGTCGACCTCCGCCCGGCCCGTCTCGAAGTCCTCGACTCGGTAGGCGCCCAGCTCCGGGTGGCACCGAGAGGTGAACCCCACTCCCGGGACCGCCTCACCGGACACATCCAGGACCTCTCCCGTCTCGGCCAACCGGTGGTTGGCCCGGAAGGCGACGGCGTCCGTGTCCAGCCGTTGCTTCGGCGGCGGATCGGTCATCGCGTCCTGGACGTAGGACCAGCGCTCGGCGGCCGGCATCCGGTGCAGGTCGTAGACCGAGGCGACGAAAGCGGCCCCAGCCTCGACGGCGCCCGCCTCCGAGGATGGGAAGCCACGCGGCAGGCCGGCGACGCTCCGCGTGGCCAGCGCGGCGGACCCGGTCGCGCCACCTCGCTTCATCTCCACGGCGGACCGCGTCGCCGACGCCCCACCGCCAGGCTTGGTTGTCCCGTCGTCGGCGCCTGCCCCTGGGCCCGGCCGGAAGGTGAGCAGGGCCACCACGAGCAGCAGTCCGCCGCCCGCCGCCATGGCCAGGGTCCAGCCGCGCCGTCGCGCCGGCCGCGGCTTCCTTCGCCGGCCGCCGCCAGGTCGTCCGGTGGGCTGGTAGTCGATACGTACGTTCACCGATATCGCCCCGGCTCTCAGGCGCTGACCAGGATCGCGTACACGACGGGAAGCGAGGCCATGCCGATCGTCGCGGCGGCCACGCGCACCAGCTCTCCCCGGGTCTCGTCCAGGTCGCCGCCGATCCCCTGTCGCTTGGCCTTCGCGGCCCGGGCGATGGCCTCGACGAGGAAGTAGGCGCAGACGAAGAAGCCGATGAGCCATGCGAGCCCGAGGAACATGCCGAACTTGGATTCCAGCAGCGGCGCGAACGGCCCGAAGCTGGGGCTGACGCCGTCAAACGGGTTGAACTCCTCAGCGAGGTACGTCACGGTTCAGCTCTCCCGGGCCGGGGACAGGGTGGTCGCCATCGCGGCGCAGGCGTAGAGCCAGGCGGTGTGCGTCGTAGCCGAAAGCCGCGTGTAGTCGATCTGGCCGCCGCCGACGAGAGCCGGCTCGAACGGGATGGGCATGGCGACGCCGCAGCGTTCGGCGAAGGTCTCCATCAGGAACCGCCGCAGCCCGAGATCGATCGTCGGCGCGGGCGAGCACACCAGGGCCACGCTCCGCCGCTTCAACGCGCCGGCCTCGAGGACGTGTCGTTCCAGGGCGTCCGCCATCCAGAGGGCGGAGGAGGCGGTGTCCTCGCGCACGGTGGTCGTGATGACGAGGAGATCCGCGTGCCGTACCGCCGCGAGCCAGTTGGGCGCCCGCAGGTTGTTTCCCGAGTCGACGAGGACCAGGCGGTAGTAGCGGCGGAACAGCTCGTGGAGCCGGTCGAAGGACTCGGCGTCGAGCTGCCCGGCGATCTCGGCCTGCTCGTCGCTGGCCAGGACGTCGAAGTGGGCCGGCCCCTGGCCTCGGGTGAACATGCCGAGGTCGCCGAGCCGTGCCGCCGGCCCCTCGAACAGATCGAGGTCGTCGAGGAGTTCGCGTGCGGTGTTGGCGTGCCCGGCGGGCAGTGCCCGTTCGCCCAGGGTTCCGCGGGCCTCGTTGTTGTCGATCGCCACCACGCCGCCCCCGCGGTGGACGCCGAACGTCCGGCCGGCCATCAGCGTGGCCGTCGTCTTGAACGCTCCGCCCTTGGGGTTGACGAAGACGATGGTGCGCGGGCCGCCGAAGGTCATCTGCACCGCGCGCAACGCCGCGTTCCAGCCCTGCTCGGCCGCGCTCACTCGGGGCGAGACGCGGCCGCCGGTCCAGCGGTGGATCCGACCGCGCCAGCCCCACTGAGGGGCGGCCGGCCTGGTGTGCTGGCGCAGCGACGCGGTGAAGTCCGCGTGACTGGGCGGTGGTTCCTGAGGGAGCTCGTGGTTCTGCGTCGTCGCCGTGCTGGTGTCGCGCTCGGCAGCCGGCGGGACCTCGTCTGCCGGCCGCCTCCCGGAAGGGCCCATCCGGTTCGCTGCCGAGGTACGGAACGACTCGGCGGTCAAAGGTTCTTCGGATGCCCGAGTGCTCATGGTGTTGTCCTCGCCGTTCACGTCGCCGAACCCGACGTCGCGGGGTCGCCCCAGGCCGTGAACGGAGGTACGCGGAACATGCGGTCGGCGAGGCGCAGTTCCTGGGCCGTGCTCGGGATGGTCCCGCTGTTCTCCAGGGGCGTTGGCCCGGCGTCCGAGCTGACCTTGACCAGCTTCCAGTCGTCGTCCTGCCAGCGCAGGAGGACCGTGTAGGTGGTCCACGTCGCCGCCACCGACACGTCTTCGGCCGTATCCGGGGCGCCGACGAGCTCGGTCATCCACACCTGGATCTTGGCCGCTTCGTCCGTGTAGCCGACCGTCCTGGTGCCCAGGGCAGCTGCGCGGGCCACCAGCGAGTCCGCGGTCTCCCTGGTGAGGCCATGGGAGTCGAGCAGTCGATGAGTGGCCAGCTCCTCCTTGAGGAACAGCGCCTCGACCGCCTCGGAGGCCGTGATGGCGTCGATCACGCCCACGCGTACCTGGGTGTCGGTGCGGTAGGTCTTCGACAAGCGGAGGAGTTGGTAGTTGACGGCGGCCTGGACCGCACCGGCCTCCGAGCGCGGATATCCGACCGGGACGCCGTTGACCAACCGCATGACGTCCGCATTGCGCCCTTCCGACTCGGCCGCACTGGACGTCTCCCCCCTCTCGTCCGGAAACGGGCTGAGAGCCAGGGCCAGCATCAGCGCGACGGCGCAGCCGGCTCCGAGAGCAGCGGCGCCCCAGCACCGCTGCCGTCCACTGAGTCGCGGCATCTCAGAGCCCCCTGTCCAAGAGACACGGGACGGCCGTCTCGACCTCGACGAACGAGCCTCGGCCGAGGGCCGGGACCGTTCGGCGGTGCGACATGAACATTCCACTCCCTCTCCAGTGCGGGGAGCCACGGCCCAAGGCCGTGCTCAAGCACCCGCAACCCATGGGATCAATGGCTGACAACACATGTTTATGCCATCGGGGCATCCATGACACTGCACGCCCCACCGGCGAGCCCATCCCGTGACGAGAGCAAACAAGCACGTCAAGACGCGATAAACGAGCGTCGGGCGGTACGGCTCCCGCGCCTACAGTTCAGCCATTCGGCCCACGGCGCCTGATCACCGCGCCACGACAACCATGCTCTACTGATCCTGTCATTCACGTTCGTTTAGTGGGGTGGGGCAGGAGGAGGTCCCCCGTGCGCCGAACCGGCATCGCACTCGCGGGCGCGCTCTTGGCTCTGCTGCTCGTCTGCCTGCTCCTCGTCGCCGGAAGCCCCGACGCATCGAGCACTGCGGCGATGTGTGCACCCGGTCGTGTGCCCGAGGGCGCGGCTGGCGCCGGACGATGGAGCGAGGAGCAGACGCACAACGCCGCGACGATCACCGAGGTCGCCCGGGCTCGTTCCCTGCCGCAGCGCGCGGCCGTGATCGCCGTTGCCGTGGCCATCCAGGAGTCCAGCCTCGTCAACCTCCCGCACGGCGACCGCGACTCGGTCGGGCTCTTCCAGCAACGCCCGAGCCAGGGCTGGGGAACCCGAGAACAACTGACTGATCCCGCCTACGCCGCCGGCCGCTTCTACGACGCGCTGCTCGCCGTCGACGGCTGGGAGTCCCGCCCGTTGGCCGACGTCGCCCAGGCCGTGCAGCGCAGCGCCTACCCCGAGGCCTACGCACGGTGGGAGGAGCCCGCAGACGCGCTGGTGTCCGCGGCGTGGAGCTCCGGTGCCACGACGACCACCGCGACGGCATGCACTGGCTACGGCGTGGACGCCGCGGTCGAGTTCGACGTCGAGAACCCTCGTACCCCTGCCGAGGCGATCGCCGCGGCGCGGCGGGCCGTCGGCCAGACGGGCTGGTACCGCCGATGCGACGCGTTCGTGGCCCAGGCGTACGGATATCTCAACAGCGGTTCCCACACGGCCAACGAGCACTGGGCGAGGCTGCGCGGCGCCGGGCTCACCCGTCCCGACGATCACTCGCCGCCGCCCGGCGCACTGCTGTTCTACGACACCGGACAGGCTGCCGGCCATGTCGCGCTCTACCTCGGCGACGACCAGGTCGCCAGCAACGACATCCTCGACGACTTCCCTGGCGAAGGCCGTATCGCCCTCGTCAACCGCGACGACCTCACCGCGGGCCGCTGGCGCCTGCACTACCGCGGCTGGGCGGCGCCGAGCTTCCCCGGTGCGGGCGGTCGAAGCACCATCTGAGGCGCCGCTGGCCCGTGTCCGACACGCAGTCGTCATGGGGTCGGCCAGCCTTTCGCGACCGCCTGTGCCGATAGGCTGCGCCCCGTACCGGACCCCATCACGGCCGAGGGGAGGTTCGACGATGCCGGGCACTCAGCACATCGGCACCCGCAGCCCGTCCCGCACGTTGGCAGAGAAGCTGCAGTGGCTCAGGGACTTGAGGACGCCGCGAGGTGAGCAGCCACCGTCCTACGAAATGACGGCACGCCAGATCACCGAGCTGACGGGCGTATCCATCTCAGGACCCTATTTCTGGGAGCTCGTCACCGGACGGACGACCAATCCGAAGCTGCACCACCTGCAGGCACTCGCACAGTTCTTCAATGTACCGGTGGGATATCTCGCCGACACAGAGGCGCATTCCGATCAATTCGAGTCGGAACTGGAACTCCTCCACGCCCTGAAGAGCGGCGGTGTCCGCGACATCAAGCTCCAGGGGATCGCCGAATCCAAGGCAGACGTCTCCACTATTCAGGGACTTCTGGGCAAGCTCCAGCTACTTGAGACATTCGGCGGCGAAGAGGTCCGAGAAACGGCCCTTCGACTACAGGGCCTTGACTCCGGCCAGCGAAGGGTCCTAGACGAGGCGGCCACTGATGCGGGTTTCCTCACGGCCCTACAGGTGGACAGTGTGCGCGAGATCGCCGTCCGAGCCTCCCAACTGTCCGAGGGAAGCCAACAGGCCGTTCTCGCCCTCGTCAGGCACCTGCACAGCCTGGAAAAACCGGGCGCGGACTAGACTCAGCCTCCGGCACCTCAGCGCCGAGCCCAAGAACCTCAGCGATCAACTCGGCTGACAGGCTGGGCATCAACCAGCGGGCGGCCTCAAGCGTCGCGCGACGCGCTTCCGCTTCATCCACGCCGCGCGGCACGGAGTCGGCGCCACTGACGCCCGCCAGCACGCCACGATCCGATTGAAGAGGAATGAGCATGACGACATCGCTGCCCATCTCCAGGCGGACGAACGCGCTTCCCTGAGGCCTGGCCGGCGGAGCGGCCGCATTTCCCATCACTCCACCAGCAGAAGCGTGTTCCTGTGCGGCTACCCGGTTGTTCCCGAGTCCCGACACCGCACCCTGCGCGATAAAAGCCATTCCACCGCCCTGCATCGACCGGCAACCAGAGAAATCCGGGGACTGTCGGCCCACTCCTCGGCGGACCGCTTGACCTCTTTATTACCCACCCAATAGTCGCATGTCAACGCGCTGGCCGCGGAGTCTGACCCTAGAATCACCTTCTCTCACCTGGCGAGAAACCCCCGCCGCGCCAGCCATGGCCTTTTCTCGCGTGGCGAGAAAAGGCGTCAACCTGGTGAGCAGCATGACGACATATCACGCGCAGCGGCCTAATCTGTTGAGGCGGAAGCAATCCACCCACGCCCCAGGGAGAAGAATGCGCGCGATCGTCATGAAGGAATTCGGTGGCCCCGAGGTACTCCAGTGCACCGACGTCCCGGACCTGGAGCCACGTGGAGCCCACCACCTGCTCAACGTGACCCGCGCGGGCGTGAACTTCGCGGACGCCCACGTACGCAACAACACCTACCTCGCACCGGTGACGCTGCCCTACACCCCCGGAAACGAAGTCGTCGGCAGCACCGCCGACGGGCAACGGTTCCTGAGCCTCACCCGCGGCGGCGGCTACGCCGAACAGGCCCTCGTCCACCGGCGCGTCGCCTGGTCGATCCCCGACGACATCACCGACGACCAGGCCATCTGCCTCGGCCTCCAGGGGCAGTCGGCCTGGCACCTCATCTTCACCACCGCGCGGATCACCGCCGGCGAGACCGTGGTCATCCCGGCCGCCGGCGGCGGACTCGGCTCCCTCGCCGTCCAGCTGGCGAAGCACGCCGGCGCCAAGGTCATCGCCCTCGCCAGCACGGAGGAGAAGCGGCAACTCGCGCTCGACCTCGGCGCTGACGCCGCCGTGGACTCGACGTCGGACAACCTGACGGAACAGATCGTCGAGGCGGCCGGCGGCCCGGTGCAGGTCGCGCTGGAGATGACCGGCGGCCCTGTCCTGCACGCGATCCTCGCCGCCCTGGCACCGCGCGGCCGTCTCGCCCTCTACGGCTACGCGTCCGGCGACAGGACCGACCTGCCCGGGCGCCTGCTGATGGAGAAGTCCCTCACCGTCTCGGGCTTCTGGCTCCCCAACCTCTACAGCGACCGCGCCGCGCTGCCCGCGAGCATGGAGTCACTCTTCGAGGCGGTGCGGGCGGGCGAGTTGAAGCCCGTGCTCGGCGGCACCTTCCCGCTGGCCGACGCCGCCGCGGCCCACGAAACCCTGGCCGCCCGCACCCATACCGGCAAGCTCTGCCTGGACACCACGAGGTGACCTGCGGTTACATGGCGATGACGCTATGAGGTCGCGGGGTCGTGTCGAGGTACCCGACACGACCCCGGGCCCGGAGGGAGGGTCGGCATGCGGAGCCCCGGCGGACCAGCGGCATCACCCACCACCCGCTCCGGCGGCAGCGAGCACGCGGAGCGCGTGTTCCGCGTGCAGCAGGCGTTCACCAGCCTCGGCGGTGACATCCACGGCCCCGGCGAGCTGGCGAGGGAGTCCGGTCTCGACGACTCCGCCGTCTTCCGGATCCTGCAGTCCGGCATCTACCAGGGCGTCTTCGAACGCGTCGGCCGCGGCCGATACCGGCTGGGACGCGGCACCGCCCACCTCGCCATCCACGCGCTCGCACACGTTCCCGACAACGCCTCGCACGAGATCCTCGAAGAACTGCACGACGCCACCCGGGGCGGCCTCGTCATGCTCTACCTGCTGGCTCCCTTCGGCGGAGCGAAGCGGCAGTGCGTGGACATGGCCGTCGGCGACTCCGACCTCTCCGAATACGGCCTCACGCCCCGAGAGGTCCTCTGCGTCACCCGCTCCCTGCGCACGGGCGCCAGCGGCCGCACCATCCTGGCCTATCTCCCGGAGGCGATCCAGCAGCGCGTCCTGGCCGAGCCGGTTCCCGAAGGAGCCGGCCCGGGAGCGATCCACGACAACGAGACGCTGTTCGCGTCCCTCGCCGACATCCGCGACCAGGGATACGCGGTCGGTCTCCAGGAGTGCATGACCGGGTGGAACAGCTGCGCGGCACCCATCGTGTGGGACGACTCGATCATGGGCTCCCTGCTGCTCCTCAAACCCGCCGCCATCATGCCCGAGCCGCCCAACACGGTCATCGAAGCCACCAAGGCCGCGGCCGCCCGGCTCAGCCGCATCGCCACCGCCCCGTGGGCAGTGATGCGCTGACGCGGGCGGCCGCCAGTACACGTCCCATATCCTGTGGTCGGTGCCACGAGTGAACGCCCCGATAGAACGGACGCTTCGCCACGCCTCTGACGTCACAGTGGACGACGTCTGGGCGATCGCGGATTTTCTGCTGCCACGTCTGGATTCGCTTCAACGCATTCACGACGCTGCCACTGAGGAGCACCGCATCGCCGTGGGACTTGCTGAGGTCACGTCCGTACTGACGCTGGCACTCGAGTCGGAGATCCTCGGTGCTGCCAGGGTGCTTGGCCGTGGCCGTTCGGCCTCGTTGCCCGGCCCTTGCCCCTCGCCGGCCGAGGACGAGCGACACTCCCAGCGGAAGCTTCGACTCACCAGGATTCAGGGGTATTGGAACCAGCTGTGCGGAATCGTTCACCCCTGGTGTGAGAGCGAAGGCTACGACCATGCTCGGTGGCACAAAGTGACGTTTCGGGACATGGCCGAAGAAGCTGAGTACCGACGGCTCGCCACCGAGACCGGCCTCAGGCCACACGACGAGGAGCCATAACTCCCCATGGCCAGTGTCTGACGGGGCGCGCCGGTCTCGGGCGGATCCCGGGGACGCTCACACGTTCGAGGCGCAATCAGCACCCTGGAAAGACCCGCCGGGGCCGCAGGCGACCCTCGTTGTCTGCAGGGTGAACGTGGTCAGTCCCGCTTGGAAAGTGGGCCGCGCAGCTCTACGCGCAGGCGTATCGATGTGTCGATGGCCAGCCCCAGGGCGGAGTGGCGGAGTTCCCTCGCATGGCTGGCGATCAGAGCCAAGTCGTTCAGTTGGCGATGGAGTTCGACGACGGTAGCGACCTCAAGGTCGGGCATCTCCTCCTCATGTTCGGCGAGGAACTCCAACTGTTCTCCGACAGCATCCGCAGCGCGTTGGCTGGCCCAGATGGCGAAGTCGGCGCAGCCGAACAGATAGGCGGAGGCTGCGTGCAAGGTTGCCGCCGCAGCGGGTTCGTCCGCGTCATCAGGCCCGTCCTGACCGTCGTTGTGGCAGTACTCGCTGCGCAGGTACTCGGCCACACTGCGCTTGACAGCACGGAAGGCAGTCGTGTCTCCGAGAACGCCGTCCCAAACGGAGTTCAGAAGCGGGCGGAGGCCCAGGATGAACGGCGCCCGTCGATCTCCGGGAAGTGCCTCGTGCCAGGACATGAGCCGTTCCGCGACGCCAGCCACGAACACACCGCGCTCGCCGGCCGACATCGCAAGCAGACGCTCCTCCACCGACGCCAAAAGCACCTGCAGACTGGCCATACGAGGCACCTCCCCGAGTCACCCAACCCATGCGCTTACACAACGACAGCGATCATCACACTCGTCAGTGACAAAGCCAGCCGGAAAACCGATCCCCTCACAGGTGGCTACGAGAAAGTCCGGAGGTAGTCGCCGAGGATCTGGTCCAGGAAGCGCGCGTTGGCCTGAATGTCATGGGTCAGGGCGAGGCCTTGGTGAAGATGGGCGCGGAGTTCGGCGGTGACGAGGTCGCGCGCGAGGTCAGTGCCGCCGAGGGGGACGCGGGCGAGTTCGAAGATGTCGGGGTAGCGGTCCTCAGTCTTCCCGGCGAGCCAGTCGCTGTCTTCGATAGGCCGGGCGGCAGCCGGGTTGGAGCCGGGCGACCCTTCGTAGGTGAGGGCGGGGAAAAGGAGTGCGGTGACGGCGCCTCGCTGGGAGAGGTCGATGCCGAACCAGTCACTGAGCTGGTGGGGCCAAATCTGGGCCTTCAGTTCACGCTTGCCGTCCCAGAGCGGCTCGTCGCTGCCAGCGAGCAGAGCTCGAGTGACGCGCGAGTCCTGGGTGGGGTGGAGCTGGTCGCCGGCGTCGAGACGGCCGCGGAGGATGTCGGTCCAGCCGAACGCGCGGAGCAGCCCCAGGCCGACAGCGATGGCGGCCGGCCAAGGCAGGACCTGGAGCTGTCCGGTGTGGTGGTCGGGGCGGATGAAGACACGGTCGTTGGCCAGCAGTTGCCACTGCGGCTGGCGGGCGAGGGTCAGGGCGGTGGTGGTCTTGCCGGCGCCCTTGTCGCCGAGGGTGAGGAAGGCACGGCCGTCGCGGGTGACGGCGGAGGCGTGCAGGAGGCACCAGCCGGCGCGCAGGAGTCGGCCGCGGACGGCCTCGCGGGCGAGGCGTGCTGTGGCGGTGGCCACCGGCTCGGCGTCGCAGCCGATGATGTCCAGAGTTCTGCCGTGTTCCGAGGAGCGGTAGGCACGGTAGGCGAGTCGCTGGCCGGGCGAGACAGCGAGGATGGTGCCGTCCGAGCGGTGGGTGACAAGCATGGGTTCCCGTGCGTACGAGGTGGTCTGGTGGGGTTCCAGGCCGACGCGATCGGCCAACTCCTGGTAGTGGATCGGGTCGGTGTGGGCGGTGACGAGGAGTTCGCTGTCGTGGTGGCTGTCGACCGGCACCTCGGTGGTGGGCCACCACGGGCCGAAGTAGCGGGCGGTCCAAGCGGTGACGGGACGGGGCCCGAGGACGGTGACGGTGGCCTCGGCGAGCTGGGTGCGGATCGCGGTGGGCAGGGTGGGAAGCGTCGTCACAGGGGTTCTCCGATTGGGTTGAGGTGGGCGAGGGGCTGATAGGCGGCAGCGAGTTTGGCCACTGCCGCATCGAGTTGGTGTGCTTCGGCGGCCGACAGTCGGGGCATGCGGACGCAGGGCTCGTGCTCGGCGAAGCTGATGGGGAGGCCGAGCCAGACGCCGTCGCGCCAGGGCCGGGAGAGCTCGATCAGGTCGTGCCCGCCGCGGCCGAGGACGTGGCGGAGGGCAGCGAGTACGGCGCCGGCCGGGCCGGTGCGGGTGCGGCCGATGCCGGCGCGGATCTGGTCGGGGCGGCGAGTGAGCGCGGCTCGGATGTCGGCGAGCGGTAACGGCGCGGGCAGCGGGGCGCCGGTGACCGTGGTTGTGGTGGTGCAGAGCACCGCGGCGTCGCCGTGCTCGCCGATGACATGGCCCGCGATCTGGTCGGCCGGCACGCCCAGGTGGCGGGCGAGGAGAAGCCGGTAGCGGGCGGTGTCGAGGCTGGAGCCGACGCCGTAGACGTGGCGGTGGCCAGAGGTCTCAGCCAGTAGCCGGGCCATCAGATCCACCGGGTTGGTGACGACCAACACCGAGCCGGGGCAGTCGGCCACCACGTCCTGGGCCAGGGCACGGATCAGCGCGCCGTTGGCCACCGCCCCGCCCATCCGCACATCGGCCCGGTGGTGGTTGGTGAAGCGGGCGCGGGCGGCGATCACCAAGGCGTGGCAGCCGGCCAGGTCGGTGGACCGGCAGGCACGAGGACGTGTCGGCGAGCCGAGGGTGAGCCGCATGTCGTCGAGGTCGTCGGCGAGCGCAGCGGCCTGGTCGATGGTGCGGGAGGCGATCAGCAGCTCTCCGCAGAACCGGGAGGTGACCAGGGCTCCGGCGATCGCCTGGCCCACGGCGCCAGCCCCGAGGACTCCGATGGCGGGCATGTCGGTCATGGCCGCGCCATCTCCCGCACGCGCTCCAACGCACGGTCCCACGTCCCGGGCGATGGACTGCCACCGGCCAACTCGCCGGCCACGCGCTGGACCAGGGCGGCCAGCGGCACGGCGTGATCGATCGCCGCGGTGGCCTGGGCGGGCAGTGGGAGGCCGGGCGGGGCCGTCAGGTAGGTGGAGACGATGTTGAGGGTGTCCATCATCCACAGGGTGATCAGGTCACGCAGCCACCGGTCGACGTCCGGTCGGCCCATCGGCCGCATCCGCTGCGCGACGAGGGCGTCGACGCCGTCGACAACCCGGCGGGCCGCGTGCGGGGCGAGCTGGGTGCCGGCCAGCAGCAGGGTTCTGCCGACCAGCCGGGCCAGATCCTCCAGCTCGCTGGAGCGCCGCAGGGCCGGGTCCAGCAGAACGGGTTGGCCGGAGGTGTCGGGCCACAGGACGTGCTCGGGCTTGAGGTCGCCGTAGACCAGTACCGACAACGCCCGGTACCGCCAGCTATGCCCCGCCAGATCGCGGACGGCCGGCGCGAGGAGCCTGCCGATAGTGCGGTGCCGCGCCGGCGAGCACAGCCGCTCCCCGATCGCGCGGAGATAGGCGGTGCGGCCCGCACCGCCGAACTTCCGCACGAAGGTGCCGCTGATGCCGCGCTCGCCGATCCCGATGCCGCCAAGCCGAGCGGGATGCTGGCGCCGCAACGGCTCAAGCTCCTCCATCACCGCGGCGAGCAACCCCGCCGTCTGGGCCGGCTGCCTGGCCAACACCTCAGCCAGCGAAGGACCGTGAACCGGCTCGGTGAACAGTACGGCCCGGTGCTCGCCGACCAACCGGCACACCCTCGGCCGCCCCAGGTCGGTCAGCCAACGCAACTGCGCCGCCTCCCGCAGCGGCAGACGGTCGTCGCGAGCCCCGTGAGCACGCTGGGCCTCGCGCACGCGGCGGAGATCGCCGTGCACGCCACGCAGCACGGACACCAACGAGGTGTCGAGCACGGACGCCTTCGCGTACAGCCGCCGATCGCCGACCTCAACGAGCCGGACGTAGCCGGTGACCGAGGGCACGGATTCCAGCAGTCTCACCTGCTGGCCCGGCCAGAGCGCGACGGCGGCCTCGAAGACCTGTTCAGCCGCGTGGTCGAGCACCTCGTCGATGCTCAGGCCGTTGAGGAGGAGCGGGGATTGTTGGGACACGGGACCTCCGAATCAGGGGTCTTGGCCGCCTCGACACGGCGGACGAAGCGATGCACGAAGCACAGGGAGATGAGGAAGACAACGGAAGGCGCCAACGCGGCGGCCCCCACCAGCACGACGGTCAGCACGGCGCCTCGGGAGCGACTTGGCCGAGCGCCGCGCGGTACAGCCACTCCAGCCGCCGCGCGCAGTCGGGGCAGCAGAACAGCGGCACCGTGCCCAGCTCGCCGACGACCTCGCCGCTGTTGGCCAGCGGCTCCTCGCTCTCGCCGCAACACCAGCACTGGAGGCTGGCCCGAAGCCCGACCCCCACCCGTCGCGTGGTGGCGACGCTGTCATCGGCAGGCGTCACCACGGCTCCCCGAGCGGAGTTCGGCCAGCAGGCACTCCAGCAGTCCGGCGGCGTGCGTGGTGGGCCTACGCTGTGGTTCCACGCGGGTGAGCCAGCGGCGGCCACAACGCGCCCGCCGCCCGTCGGCCAGCGTGAGAGCGGGGGCCGGAAACCGGCTGACCCCGCCCGGACCGACGCAGAACACGTTGTGCAACTCCGGCTGCCAGGACGGCCAGGTCGCCGCCGTACCCGGCGGGACCAGGAACTCCACCGTCTCCCGCGCCGGCACCTCCAACACCGGCCCGATCGCGGCCACCTGACGCGGAAGCCGCGCCAGAACCCCGAAGCCGACCGCTCGGGGAACCCGGACCATGTCCCACAGCCGCCCCACCGGCACCGACACCGCCTGACGCCGCCCCCACGCGGCAAGCACGTCATCCTCGACCGCGCCGGCCGCCAACGCCCAGGCGACGGCCGAGGCCGGTTCGCCTCCGATCGGCGCCGCTGGCGGGCACGCCTGGCAGACCCGCACCGCCCAGCCGAGACACCCACCCGGCGTACGGGTAAAGGCGTAGCCGCCGGGCCGCAGCCCCGCCGTCCAGCCGCACCGGGCACAGGCCAGACCATCGAGTCGCACCTTCACCGCGTCGGCGACGTAGGCCAGCTCAGGGAAGAACGACAACACGTCAGGCGCTTCCGCCGGCTGCCGGCCGATCCCGTTGTGGACCGCGACCAGAGAGGGGCGATCAGGCATCACGTGCCCCTCTCCGCGCCAGGACCAGCAGATCGCCGACGATCCCGAGCCGCTGGAGCGCGCGGCGGCCGTCCCGTATGGCGTGGGCGTTCCGTTCGGCGGCGGGCGTCCGGAACACGGGTGGGGTGGTCGCCATCCCCAGCCTCCTCGCTCGTGGTGTCAGCGGCACGACAGAGCGTGGCCGTCAACCCTTCGTCACGGCCATGCCACCAGGGGTCTCATCTCGTCCCTCCACTGGTGATACGGCCTCTCACCGGGGCATCACCTTGGTGTCACCTCAGTCGGTCGCCGACCGCCCAGTGAGCCGACGACCGCACACTGGCACCGGGCAGAGACGCGCACCCCGGCTCGTCACGAACTCGTTCACAGGGGGCAGAAACGTGGAAGCGAAGACGCTTCTCCAACTGCTGGTCCGCCAACTCCGCTGGTCCTACGACCGGTTCCGGCGAGCCTACGAGCAGGGTGCTCGGGAGGTCGCGGAGTTGCGGGGGGATCCCCGCATCGCCAGCACGACCGTGGCAGAACCGACCTTCCGCCGGTGGACGTCCGGCTCGGTCCGGACGCTGCCGAACGAGCCGGCGCCGACGATCCTGGAGCACATCTTCCGCAGGCCGGCGAGCGAGTTGCTGGCCGCGCCGAAGGAAGGCGTCGCGTCGCTGCCGAGTGCACCCGCCATTGATGAGAGTGAGATCAGGATGACCGCACGGGATGCAGCCGACCACGCCGGTGAGGCCGCCGCCTGGGCCCTGCCGGACCTGACCATCGACCAGATCGAGGACGACGTGCGGCGGCTCGCCAGGAGCTACCTGGCCACCGCCCCGGCCGATTCCTACCGTCGCGGGGCCGAACTGCTCCAGCTGACCAGGACCATGCTCGACCGCACTCAGCGCCCGCGGCAGCGTCAGCGGCTCTACCTCCAGGCCGGCGCCACCGCGGCCGTGATGGCCAGTGCGTCCTTCGACCTGGGCAGCCTGCCGGCCGCCGTTCAACTGGCCCGCACGGCCGCCCTCTACGGCGAGGTCATCGACCACGGCCCACTCCAGGCCTACGCGCACGGCGCCCTGGCCTACCTCGCCTACTGGGACGGCCGCCCGACCGACGCGCTACGCCTGGTCACCACCGGCCAGGGCTTCGGCGGCCTCGGCGACACCGCGGCGATCAGGCTGACCACCATCCGCGCCCGTGCCCACGCCCACCTCGGTGACCACGAGTCGGCCGGGCGCGCCATCGCATCGCTCGATGACCTGGCCACCGGCCGCCGCGACGACCTCCACGACGATGTCGGCGGCGAGTTCGGCATGCCACCGGCGCGGGCGGCCGTGTCCAACGCCACGACGATGTTGCTACTGCGCGACGCGGTCGGCGCGGAGGTCGCCGCCGAACGGGCGCTTGGCCTCATCAACGAGCGGCCCACCGCCGAGCAGCCCGCTCTGCGCGGCAAGGCGGCCGTCGACCTGGCCCGCGCCCGGATGCTCCGGCGCGACCTGGAGGGCGCCGCCGAGGCGGTCGACCCGGTGTTCGCCCTGGAGACGGGATGGCGGACGTTGGGCGTCCTGGAGCGGATGACCGGGCTGCGCCAGGACCTGATCCGCAGCCCGCTCGCCAACGCCACGGCCGCGAAGGCCCTCGGCGAGCGTGTCGAGGAGTTCACCGCCGCCGGCGCGGCCACCCACAGCCTCGGGCCAACCGGGCCGCTGGCACTCGAAGCCTGATCGGCTCACCGCTCGAGGGCGGCGAGGATCGCGGCCTCGCGCTCCGGAGCGATGCCGTGCTCCCCCCACCGCGGGTGCTCCACCGGCATGCCTCCGCCCTGGAGCCAGGCCCACGTGTCGGCCACGGTCTCCGCCAGTGGCCGACACGTCAATCCGGCCGCCTGCGCCCGGCTGGCGTCCACCCGCCACGAACCGGGCGCGGCACGCCACAGCGGCAGTTCGGTCCACTGCCGCACCCCGGCGGCGAGCAATACGTCGTCCGGCGTCCAGCGCAGTTCACCCCCACCGCCGGTGACCTCCACGCAGGCGGTGAGGAAACCGGCCATCGTCTCCCGCCCGATCGGCGCCGCGATGTTGAACGCCCCGGCCCCGCCGATCGCCGCCTGGTCCAACGCGAAGGCAGCCACGTCCCGGACATCCACCGGCTGAATGCTCTGCCCAGGCTCCCCGGGCGCCAGGATCTCCCCACCCCGCTCCGCCCGCCGCAGCCACCACGGCAACCGGCCCACGTACTCTCCGGGGCCGAGGATGACGCCCGGCCGCAGGATCAGCGCCCGCCCCTCGCCGAACGCCTCGACGACGGCGCGCTCCGAACCTGCCTTCTGCACCCCGTAGTACGCCGCCGACGACCCGTCCCGACCGAACTCCTCCCCCGCGTCCGGCGGCGCGTCCAGCAGCGGCGAATCCTCGCTCAGCGGCTCGAACGGCCAGCCCACGTAGGCGTTGACCGTCGACACGTACACGCACCGCCCGACCGCCGGCTCCAGCACACGAGCCCCGGCGAGAATCCGCCGCGGCGCGAAGTCCGCCGACGACGTGTCCACCACGGCGTCCCACGGACCGGCGTCCGCCAGCCGCTTCAAGTCCTCCTCCACCGTGCGATCCCCACGGATCGCCCGCACGCCCGGGACGTCCCGGCCCGACCGACCTCGGCTGAACGTGCTGACCTCCCAGCCCCGTTCGAGCGCCTGCTCTGCGATGCGGCGGCCCAGAAACCACCCGCCGCCGAGTACGAGAATCCGCATGCCACGATCCTGCCCCATGGAGGCGTCGGACGCCGTGCGTCTCCCTCGACCGTGCATTGACGAGCTATGTGTCGCCTATCAATTCGCCTCTCGCTTACGGCGGCCGGTCACCGTCGACTCCCTCAGGGGAGGGACGCCGGCCTTGCGGGCGATCTTGGCCACGTAGTTGCGGTCCCAGGGCACATGAGCGTCTACCTGCGTAGGACGCAGGGTGCGACTGCGTAGGTGTCGAATCACCCCTTGGGCCAACCGGTCTCGCGCGTCTTCGAGGCGGTTCAGGGCCTCGGCGTAGTCGGCCGAGAGCTGGTCCAGCTCGTCCATCGCGGCCTGCTGCTCTGCGGTCGGCTCATCGGTCACACCGACATGGTGCCAGCGGGCGCGCCCTCCGACGTTGCGCTCCCCCGTAAGTGTGATCCCCCGGCAGATCACTTGCCCGCGCGTAGCTATCCCTGTTTGCATCATCGATATGCAATCTCTGATTGCATATCGAGGGCCGGACGCACCAGGACATGGAGCAGCCCCTCGGCCAGCGTCGCGACCGCCGGCCGAAGGGCCTGGCCCTCACCTCACCAACACTGAGGAGAGAGGCCATGCGCGAGATTAGCGCCGCCGACGACCACCAGCCCGACAACCACCCGCCGAGCAACGCGGAGTCGGCCACCACGCCGACCGCGCAGCCGACGGTCGCGAAGAAGAGCACGGCGACGACGGCGAGGTCCCGTCGGAGCAAGAAGGCCGTGCGCACGGTGCCGACCAGCGATCAGGGAAGGGCAGCCTGCTCGGAGCACACGGAACTCTTCGAACTCGTGGAAGACGGCGGCAGCAGCGTCACCTACGAGGACCGCCTGGACGCCGCCGCAGTCTGCGATGGCTGTCCGCTGAGCTCCAGCTGCGGGTTCCGCGTCTGGCCGTCGGGCAACCGACCCAAGGAGGGCCAGTGATGTCGCCACGGGGCTTTAAACCGGAGGACGCCGTCGCATCCGCTCCCTCCACGACGACTCCGCCGGTGCAGGCACGCGTGCAGACCCAGATGGCCCTCATCGCCACCTACGCGTTCACGATTCTCCTGCCACTGGTACTCGTCACCCTGGTCCTCACCTCTGTCTGGACGGGATGGGTGACCGTCATGGCGATGCACACCTACCTCGACCAGCCGGGCTCGCTGCCTGGAGCCATGTGGGCGGTGCCCGTCGCCGTCCAGGCCTTCATCATCGTGGGCGAGGCGACCATGGTGCTGAACTCGATCCTGCGGCGGCGGTGGATCATGGCCAGCGGCGCCGCGGCCACGGCCGCCGGGTACGGCGTCGAGGTCGGAGCCCACGTCTACTACGGGGATGGCATCGACACCGTCATCACGATGGTCGTGGCCGCCGTAGCGTGCGGCGGCGGATGGGCGCTGGTGGCTGGCTTGATGGACCGAGGGGTGGAGATCGCCGACTGCGGGGCAGCGCGCGCGGAACGATCCCCCTTGGTCGGGGCCGACTCCACGAGGGCGCAAGGATTCGTTGGCCCCACCCCGACCAGCGTCGCGCCGACGAAGACGGACCGGGGAACCGGCGCCACCCCGACCCCGGCGGTTTGCCTCCCGGAAGCGACATCGGCCGCGATCGAAACGCCGAGCAGCGCTGCCGACGATAGTCCGGGTGAGACCCCGACCAAGGCGAAAGCAGGAGCACGACGGAGCCGACGGGAGCTGCTCAGACAAGTCGAGGCTCTGGCACCGGGGCGACCGACCCTCAGCCCGAACTTCGTCGCCAATCGCGTGGGCGTCTCGTGGTCGAGCGCGAGAAGTCTGCTGGCCGAACTAGGACGGCTGGCAGATGCTGATCCCCGTTCCCAGGAGCGCGCCGACCGCTCGGAACCCGCCCGCTCGACACTGTCACCAGGCCGGCCGCCATGGTCACCCCCGCCACCTCCTCGGCATGCATGGGGCACGACCAGCCCAGCAACCCGCAGTCGCACCCGGAATCCATAAACGAACGTTAAGAGAAACTGCCGCCCGAATAGGCAGACTCGGTGAATCGCCGATACGGGCGACAGCGCGGCTGCCGCCGTAATGCACCGATCCACAAACAATTGTGAATGCGACGCACGCTCTGCGGCATCGCGAACCAACCGACTCTCAGCAGGCCGGCGGAAGTAAGAACCGCCGGTCAGCCCCGCAGGGCGGCGCCGATACCGCCAAGCATCCGCCGCCCGGCGGGGCCTCTCCTCACCCGAACCGCGTCGATTCGAGAAGGAAGCCCCCCATCATGCCCGACTCCGCCCCAGACCTGCCATCGTGCTCGAACTGCGGCGGTTTTCACACCGTCGCCATCACCACCGGCCTGCGGTGCATCGACGGCTCACGTGAGACAACCCTGGTCCGCTGCGCCGCACACCAGGTCGCTCACCCCGTCGAGCCGACCGGCAGCACCGTCCGCGCAACGGTCACCTTCGACATGGAGGCCCGGTGACAGGGCCTCAGCCTCCGGCGACCGAACGCGCCGTTCCGGACCTTCCCTTCCTGTACCGCGTCTCAGACGCCGTACAACTGCTCAACCTCAGTCGGTCCGTCGTCTACGACCTGATGCGAACCGGGCGCCTGCGGACGGTTCGTCAGGGACGGTCGAGGCGCATCCCCGCTTCCGCGCTCCACGACTACGTCGCGCTGCTCGAACGCGAGGCCGGAGGAGAGCGATGAGCGCGCGCCGTGACCGAGGAGACGGCGGCCTGCACTGGGACACCGGGCGCCAACGCTGGATCGCCACCGTGAGCCTGGGGTACGACGACGCCGGCAACCGCATCGTCAGACGCAGAAGCGCCAAGACCAAGACCGAGGCCAAGAGCAAGCTCAAGGATCTGCTCAGCGAGTACGCGACCGACCTCGGTGTCGACTCGACCGACGACACGGTCGAGGAGGCGGTCACCAACTGGCTGGCGTACGGCCTCGCGGGAAAGGACCCGGAGACGGTGGAGTTGTACACGATCCTCTCCCGCACGCACGTCATCGCCGACCTGGGCCACCGGAAGCTCCGCGAACTCGGCGTCGACGACGTCGACAGGTGGCTGGCGTCGAAGGCGCGGACGCTCAGCACCCGCACCCTGCAGGGCATCCACTCCTGCCTGAACCGCTCCGTGCAACGCGCGATGGTCCGCGGAAAGGTGAGCCGCAACGTCGTCGCCCTGTGCCCGGTACCGACCGGGCAGCCCGGAAGGCCCTCCAAGGCCATAACGCTCTCCCAGGCCGAAGCCGTCCTCAAGGCGGTCGAGGGCGACCCGATGCACGCCTACATCGTCGTCTCGCTCCTCACCGGCGCGCGAACCGAGGAACTGCGCCCGCTCACCTGGGACCACGTCGACCTCGAAGGTCGCCCCCACGCCGATCCGCCGGTACCCCCGCACATCGCGGTCTGGCACTCCGTCCGCCGAAGCGGCGACACCAAGACCCGGAAGAGCCGACGCACGCTGGCCCTGCCCCACCGCTGCGTCTCCGCCCTGCGACGGCACCGCCGAGCACAGGAACGACAGCGGAGAACCGCCGGCAAAGGGTGGCAGGACAACAACCTCGTCTTCGCCTCCGACGTGGGCACGGTCCTGGACGCCGCCAACGTCCGCCGCGCCTTCCGCCGGGCCATCGCCAAGGCCGACGGCATCAACCCCACCGAGTGGACACCCAGAGAGCTGCGGCACAGCTTCGTGTCCCTGCTGTCCGACAACGACGTCCCCGTCGAGGAGATCGCCCGGCTCGTGGGCCACTCCAGCACCGAGACCACCGAGAAGGTCTACCGCAAGCAGATCCGCCCCGTCATCCAGACCGGAGCACTGACCATGGACCGCATCTTCCACGGCTGAACCGACCGAGCCGGACGCGTGCCGGGCCCGCACGGAGAGGCGGAAGGCAGTTCGACGGGGGAACGGCCGCGAGAGATTGACGGTCAAATGCCGCGTTTCGGACACTTGCGTCTGGCTCAAGAGCGCTAGTCACTCAGTTAGTCACGCAGAGGCCCCCTCCCTTGTGGGAGGGGGCCTCTGACCTGTGGAGCTAAGGAGAATTGAACTCCTGACCTCTTGCATGCCATGCAAGCGCTCTACCAACTGAGCTATAGCCCCTTGCCTGGTCCGCCTTGGTTTCTTCCCTTTCGGGCTTCCCCCTCGGCGGCGATGCCTACTTTACACACCCACCCCGGTGGATTGCCAAATCGGTTCCGGCGGGGGCGAGGAGGGGGGCCGGGGGGTGGGGTCAGACGCTGGCGAAGGAGTAGAAGCGCTTGAGGGCGCAGTGCTCGTCGAGGAGGCGGCCGTAGATCGGTTCGCCCTCCAGCTCACGGTAGACCTCGATGGGGTCGCCCTTGATGATCAGCGCGCGGGCGCACTCGACGCACCAGTACTGGTAGGCCGCGTTGACCGGCTGGAGGTCCCGGACGATCGGGGTGCCGGCTCCACACCAGTCGCATTTTCTGCTGTGTGCACCCATGAGCGATCAGCTCCACCCTCGGTCGCGGGCCGTGCCCACGTGGGTAAACCCCTCCGTCAGAGCCCCGGCTTGGTCCGATTCTGCCACGCCGTCCGCGGACGGTTAAGCCGGTGATCCGACCTGATGGCCACGGAGACGGTATCGATACACGACGATCAACGCCTCTTTACCCGCGTCGCGGGTCGGGCAACCGCTCCGGCGGCGGCCGCCGCGGTGGCGACGAGGGCGAGCGCGAGCATGGCGGGCCAGGGGTCGCCGCGGTCCAGGTAGAGGGTGCCGATGGCGGCTATGCCGGTCAGCATGCCCAGCTGGGTGGTCATCATGGTGACGCCGCTGGCGTCGGCCGCGTCCTCGGGGCGGACCAGGGCGAGCGCGCCGGTCAGGGTGGGTCCGTAGGCGAGTGCCAGGGCGACGCCGGTGAGGGCGAAGACCGCCATCGTGGCGACACCGATGTCGGCGCCGTCGCGGAGCAGGAGGCCGCAGGTCAGCAGGGAGGCGGCGGAGAGCAGCAGGCCCGTGGCGGGCAGGGCGGGCTGCCGGTGGGCGGGGACGCGGCGCCACAGGAGCGAGACGGCGCCGAAGGCCAGCGAGGCCGGGAGGAAGACCAGGCCGGCGCGGAGCGCGCCGTAGCCGAGGCCGCCGGCGGCCTCGGGGGCCTGGACGTGCAGGGAGAGGACGAAGAGGTTGCCGCCGTTGATGGCCATGGTGAGGAAGATCCGCAGGACGGCGAGCGGCATGCCGGGGCTCGTCAGCACCCGGGGGGCGATCAGGGGCTCGCCGCCGCGCGCCGCGAGGCGGGTCGAGTGGTGGGCCAGCAGGGCGGCGAGCGCGGCGCCGGCGGCGAACGACAGCCAGCACCACAGGGGCCAGTCCCGTTCCTGGCCGAGAACGAGCGGCACGGTGATCAAGGTCACGGCCGTGGTCAGGACGAGCAGGCCGGCGGGGTCCAGGCCGCGGGCGCGGCTGGTGGGCGCGGGGCGGGAGAGCGGCAGGCCGCGGGGGACGAGGAAGAGCAGGGTGACGCCGATGGGCACGTTCACCAGGAAGACCGCGCGCCAGCCCCAGCCGAACAGGTCGGCGCTGACGAGCAGCCCGCCGGCGAGTTGGCCGGCCGCGGCGCCGGTGGCCACCACGGCGGCGTAGCCGGTGAGCGCCCTGATCCTGGCCTGGCCGGCGAAGGTCAGCTGGATGAGGCTGAGCACCTGCGGGAGCATCAGCGCGGCGCCGGTGCCCTGGGCGAGGCGTGCCGCGACGAGGGTGGCGGTGGAGCCGGCCAGGCCGCAGGCGAGCGAGGAGGCGGTGAAGAGCGCGAGGCCGGTGAGGAACAGCCGGCCCGGGCCGTGGCGGCCGCCGAGCCGGGCGCCGGTGACCAGCAACACGGCGTAGGCGATGGTGTATCCGGCGATGATCAGTTGCAACTCGCTGCCGGAGGCGTTGAGTTCGGCCTGGAGGGTGGGCCCGGCGACGTTGACGATGAAGACGTCGAGCAGGGACATGAACTGGGCGAGCAGGACGATGGTGAGGAGGAGCGCCGGGCGCCCCCGGACCGGGGCCGCGGGGGGCGTGGCAGGGGCCGTGGAAAGGGTCATGGCAGGACCCTGCGCCCCGTCGGGTACGGGTGGAGAGAGCCCGCCGATACTGGTACCGGCAGACACCTGGCAACGCGCCGGGCGCCGTGCCAGCGTGGGGAGGTGACGACCATGACGACGGTGCGCCGGAGGCCGGAGCTCGCCACCTTCCTGCGCAGCCGGCGGGCGCGGATCACGCCGGCCGAGGTGGGCATGGCGCCGGGGGTCAGGCGGCGGACGCCAGGGCTGCGGCGCGAGGAGGTCGCGCAGCTGGCCGGGGTGGGGGTCACCTGGTACACGTGGCTCGAGCAGGGGCGACCGATCAACGCGAGCGCGCAGGTGCTCAACGCCGTCTCCAGGACGCTGCGGCTCGACGCGGCGGAGCGGGAGCACCTGTTCCGGCTCGCCGAGGTGCCCTGGACGCCCGATCCGGTGCCGCAGACCGACAGCGTGGGTCCTGACGTGCGGCTGATGCTCGACACCCTGGAGCCGCTGCCCGCGGTGGTCTACAACGCCCGCTACGACGTGCTGGGGACCAACGGCGTCTACCGCGCGATCTTCTACCCCGAGGAGTCCCCCGCGTCGGCCGGTGGCAACGCGCTGTGGCAGCTGTTCACGGGGCGGCTGGAGGAGTGTCCGCTGGTGTTCCGCGAGGCCGAGCTGCGGGTCATGGTGGCCACCCTGCGCTCGGCCTACGGCAACCATGTCGGCGAGCCGGCCTGGGAGCGGTTCGTGCGGGAACTGTCCGTGGCCAGCCCGGAGTTCGCGGCGATGTGGGCGAGCGGCGACGTGGTGCCGCCCGGGCCGAGGGTCAAGACCTTCAGGCACCGGGCGGTGGGCGAGCTGCGGCTGCGCTCGCAGTCGCTCTCGGTGCACGGCGTGCCCGAGGCCCGGATGGTGGTCTACGTCCCGGGGGACGAGGAGAGCCGGGCCGCGGTGGAGCTGCTGCGACGCTGTTAGACGTCGTCGCCGAGGACGGGCTCGGGGAGGGATCCCGCGTTGTGTTCGAGGAGGCGCCAGCCGCGGACGCTCTCGCCGAGCACCGACCAGCAGCAGTTGGAGAGGCCGCCGAGCGCCTCCCAGCTGGGCGGGGTGAGGCCGATCAGGCGGCCGATGGTGGTGCGGATGGTGCCGCCGTGGCTGACGACGACGAGGACCCCGCCGGGCGGCAGCTTCTCGGCCGCGCGCTCGACCAGCGGCGCGGCCCGGTCCGCCACCTCGGTCTCCAGCTCGCCGCCGCCGCGCCGCACCGGCTCGCCGCGCTTCCAGGCCGCGTACTGCTCGCCGAAGCGGGCGCGGATCTCCTCGTGGGTGAGGCCCTGCCAGTCGCCGGCGTAGGACTCGCGCAGGGCCTCGTCGTGGGTGACCGGCAGCCCGGTGACGGCGGCGAGCTCGGCGGCCGTCTCCCGGGTGCGGCTGAGGTCGGAGGAGATGATGGTGTGCGGCCTGAGGGTGGCGAGGAGGCCGGCGGCGTGCCTGGCCTGGGCCCGGCCCGTCTCGGTGAGCTCGATGTCCATCGTGCCCTGGAAGCGGTGCTCCAGGTTCCAGGCGGTCTGGCCGTGCCGCCAGAGCACGATCCGGCGGGAGCCGTTGCCGGCGTTGCTGATGCTCAGCGGAGCTCACCGCCCGGCGCGCCGCTCTGGGCGGCCTCGTGCTCGTCGGCGTGGGCGGCGGCGCGGCCCTTCGTGGCCTGGGCGTCCGCCGGCAGCTCGAGGACCGGGCAGTCCTTCCACAGCCGCTCCAGGGCGTAGAAGACCCGCTCCTCCGCGTGCTGCACGTGCACCACGATGTCCACGTAGTCCAGGAGGACCCAGCGGCCCTCGCGCTCGCCCTCGCGGCGGACGGGCTTGACGCCGAGGTCCTTCAGCAGCCGCTCCTCGATCCCGTCCACGATGGACTTGACCTGGCGGTCGCTGGGCGCGGAGGCGAGGAGGAAGGCGTCGGTGATGGCGAGGACGTCGCTGACGTCGTAGGCGATGATGTCGTGCGCGAGCTTGTCGGCCGCCGCCTGGGCGGCGACCTCGACCAGCTCGGTGGCGCGGTCCGTGGCGGTCACTGGTGCTGTGGTCTCCTCGGCTCGGTGGCAGGCGTCGTCACCCGTCCAGGGTCTCACGCCGCGCTGACACGGCCCCGGAGCGGTCAGCCTCCATAGTCCTCTCCCAGGATGATCGTCACATCGACATTTCCGGCGCCGTCACCCTGCGTGACCGCCTCCTCGGGCAGGCCGAGGGTCCTGGCCGCCTCCAGGGCCGTCTCACGGTGCGCCTCGTCGCCGTACACCACCTGCGAGGACGGTTCGGTCCCGCCGGCCGCGCGGCTGTCCACGACCGTGAAGCCGCCGTTGACCAGCGCGATCCTCGCCGTCTCGGCGTTGCCCTGGACGCCGCTCGCGTCCCGGACGCCGATCCGTGGCGCGCCGTTCGGGTCGGCGTTGCTGACGGTGCCGCCGAGGACCTCGGAGACCAGGCCCTCGGCCGTCTCGTCGCTGATGGAGCCGTCCACCTCGACCGGCAGCTGGGTGGTCTCGTAGGCGTCGCCCTGGGCGTAGCCGGCGAGGCGGGCGAGGAGGTTGCCGAGCTGGTCCTCGGTGAGCGAGGGGTCGACGATCTGGTTGAGGCCCTCGACCACCCGGGTGGCGCCGGCCTCGTCGGCGGGCAGCTTCTCCAGCACGGCCTGCAGCACCTGGCCGAAGCGGGCCAGCTGGGCGCTGCCCGGCTCGTCCTCGCCGCGCAGGGTGGCGTAGGCGACGGCGGCCCGGCCGGCCAGCTGGACGTCCTCGCCGCGCGGCACCAGTGGGTCCTCGCCGTCCTCGCCCGGCACCTCGGCGTCGGTGGTGAGGGTGATGCCGCCGACCAGCTCGACCAGGGTCTCCAGGTAGGGGGTGTCGAGGCGCCAGGTGCCCTGGATGTCGGCGCCGAGCAGCCCGCCGACGGCCTCGCGGACGGAGGCGGCGCCCTCGTTGGCGACGGCCTGGCCGAGGGTGGTGGTGCCGCCGTCCGGGGTGACGGAGAGCTCGTTGGGCAGCAGCAGGGTGGTGCCGGTCTCGGTGGTCTCATTGCCGACCAGCAGCACGGTGGAGGTCTCGTCGGAGTCCAGCGGCCGCAGGTGGACCACCACGACGTCCCGCACCTGGGCGCCGGTCGCGGTCTCGCCGCCGGTGCCGGAGTCGGCGAGGAACGGCAGCCGGTCGGTAGCGTACAGGTAGCCGACGCCGCCGAGGACGGCCAGGACCAGGAGGACGACCAGCAGCCGCTTACGGGTGCGGCCGCGGCGCTTGGCCTCCTCGCGGCGCTCGGTGCGGCT
Source organism: Streptomyces millisiae (assembly GCF_031845425.1). Classification (NCBI taxonomy): domain Bacteria; kingdom Bacillati; phylum Actinomycetota; class Actinomycetes; order Kitasatosporales; family Streptomycetaceae; genus Streptomyces; species Streptomyces millisiae. The sequence continues at coordinate 90,624 of NZ_JAVREM010000012.1, read as the reverse complement.
CTCGCTGAACTTCAGCCAGTCGATGACGTCCTCGGCCTTGCCGTCCTCCTCCTCGACGAAGGCGAACTGCTCGGTCTGGTACTCGCCGTCGGCGGGCTCCGCGCCGCGCGCGGGCGGCACGGACGGGGTGGCCGGGGGGTCCTGGGTGGCCGGCGCGGGGCCGGCGGTGGGCGCCGCCGGCTCCGGCCCGTGGTCCTGGACGGGCGCCTGCTGGCCGGTGTCGTGGCCGGCGGGCGCCGTGCCGTAGCTGGTGTCCCCGCCGTAGCCGTAGCCATAGCCGTACCCGTAGCCGCCCTGGGACTGGTCCTGTTGCGGATACTGCCCCTGCTGGTGACCCTGGTCCTGGACGGGCGCCTGCTGGCCGGTGTCCTGACCGTAGCCGTAGCCGTAGTCCTGCTGTCCCCCGGTGCCGTACCCGTAGTCGTACTCGCCCTGCGCGGGCGGCTGTTGCGGCTCCGTGCCGTAGATCGGACGGCCGTACTCGTCGTAGCCGTAGATCTGCCCGGGCTGCCCGAACTGCCCGTACGGGTCCTGTCGGTCGTTCACCAGTGCCGCCCTTCAGCCGTTCAGCGCGCCGCCTGTGTCGGTCCCTCCGCGTCCTCCGCGCAGTCCCGGTAGAGGGCACGCTTGTTGATGTAGCGCACCACCCCGTCCGGCACCAGATACCAGACCGGGTCGCCCCTCGCGACCCGTTCGCGGCAGTCGGTGGAGGAGATCGCCAGCGCCGGCACCTCGACCAGCGACACCCCGCCGCTGGGCAGACCCGGGTCGGCCAGCGGGTGCCCCGGCCTGGTGACCCCGATGAAGTGGGCGAGCGAGAACAGCTCCGCCGCGTCCCGCCAGCCCAGGATCTGGGCCAACGCGTCGGCCCCGGTGATGAAGAACAGGTCGGCTTCGGCGTGCTCGGCCCGCAGCTCGCGCAGCGTGTCGATGGTGTACGTCTTGCCGCCGCGGTCGATGTCGATGCGGCTGACCGAGAACTGCGGGTTGGACGCGGTGGCGATGACCGTCATCAGGTAACGGTCCTCGGCCGGCGAGACCGACCTGTGGTCCTTCTGCCAGGGTTGCCCCGTCGGCACGAAGATGACCTCGTCCAGGTGGAACAGCGCGGCGACCTCGCTCGCCGCCACGAGGTGCCCGTGGTGGATGGGGTCGAACGTGCCGCCCATCACGCCGATCCGGCGCTTGGGACGGGGTATCCGCTCTCGCATGCGCCGACCTTAGCGGTCGCGGTTGAGGCGGGTCGTGATCCAGAGCAGGAGCAGCAGCGCGCCCAGGGCGCCGCCGCCGATGGCGTAGGGGTTCAGGCTGTCGTGACCGCCGCCCTCGTTGGCGAGCGTGACCAGGGCTTCGGCGGCGGGCGAGGCGGAGAGCGTCATGAGGCTGGCCTATCCGGGAACGTGACTGACGGCTGAAACGTAGGGTCATCGTAAGCGGACGAGCCGGCCGCGGCCTCCCGCCCCCACCGCTTCGGAGCGCGGTGCGCCGGGCGCGGGCCGGGTCCGGCGCACCAGACCGAGGGGGCCGGATGACGGACAACGCGGACGGAACGGACAGCACGGACGGCATAGCCGAGGAGTCGGTGGAGCGGGACGGCGGGCGGCGGAGCTTCCCCGGCATCTCCTCCCGGGCGTACGAGCACCCGGCCGACCGCTCGGCGCTGGTGGCGCTGCGCAAGCTCACCGGCTTCGACACGGTGTTCAGGACGCTCAGCGGCATGCTGCCCGAGCGCAGCCTGCGGCTGCTCTTCCTCTCCGACTCGGTGCGGGTCGGGGAGGAGCAGTTCGCGCACCTGCACGAGATGCTGCTCGACGCCTGCCGGGTCCTGGACGTGGAGCGGGTGCCGCCGCTCTACGTCACGCAGGACCCCAACCCCAACGCGATGTGCATCGGCCTGGACCAGCCGATCATCGTGCTCACCACGGGCCTGGTGGAGCTGCTCGACGAGGACGAGACGCGGGTGGTCATCGGCCACGAGGTCGGGCACGCGCTCTCCGGGCACGCGGTGTACCGCACCATCCTGCTGTTCCTGACCTCGCTCGCGGTCCGGGTGGCCTGGATCCCGCTGGGCAACATCGCGATCATGGCGATCGTCACGGCGCTGCGCGAGTGGTTCCGCAAGTCGGAGCTCTCGGCCGACCGGGCCGGTCTGCTGGTGGGTCAGGACGAGGAGGTGTCGCTGCGCGCCCTGATGAAGCTGGCCGGCGGCAACCACCTGCACGAGATGAACGTGGAGGCGTTCCTGGCGCAGGCCGAGGAGTACGAGGCCGGCGGCGACCTGCGGGACTCCGTGCTGAAGATCCTCAACGTGCTGCCGCGCAGCCACCCGTTCGCCGCGGTGCGCGCCGCCGAGCTGCGCCGGTGGGCCCGTGGCCGCGACTACCAGCGGATCATGGACGGCCACTACCCGCGCCGCGACGGGGACAAGGACGCGTCCGTGAGCGGCGCGTTCCGCGAGTCGGCGGGGCACTTCGGCGAGCGGGTGCGCACCAGCAGGGACCCGCTGATGAAGCTGGTCAGCGACGTGGCCGGCGGGGCCGGCGAACTCGGCGGCCGGCTGCGGGACTTCGCCACCGGGCAGGGCAGGTCCCGGGGCACGGGCACGAAGGGCGCGGGCACCACCGACCCGGGGAGCGCCGGTACGGGTGACGGAGGGGACGACGGGCCCGGTGGGCCTAGTGGGTCCGCGCCGCCTCCCGGGGATCGCTGAGCGGGGCGTACGCGCCGCACAGCACCGCCCGGCCGCCGTCCAGCGCGAACGGGTCGACGGGCGCCGCGGCCGGCGGCTCGGCCCGCTCGCCGGGCAGCAGCGGCCGCAGCGCGTCCGACGGGTCGAGCGCGCAGTCGCTCGGCCCGACGATCAGCTCGACCTCGCGCACCAGCACGTTGCGGTCGCGCAGCTCCTCCCGGCCGAACTGCAGCCGCAGCTGCCGCTGCACGGTGAACGCGGCGACCGTGGCCGGCGCGCCGTCCCCGGTGCCGGCGGCGCGCAGCGCGTAGGCGAGGACGTGGCGGGCGGTGACCTGGAGGGTGTCGTCGTTGGTCTCCACGAACGTGAACCCGCCGTCCACCCGGACCTGCCCGTCGGCCAGCGCGACCTCGGCCGGGTCGAAGCGGACCAGCCAGTCGGTCGGCACCGACTGGAGGCCGTGGCCGCGCATCGCGCTGTCGAACTGCCGCTGCTGCTCCGCGCCGAGCAGCTCGCGCACCGGCGTCACCGTGTCGCCGCCGAGCACCTCGGGGGTGAGGGCGCTGGCCACCACGTACTCCTTGGCCAGGGTCAGCGCGGTGAGGACCTGCTCGCGCGAGAAGTGGTCGGTGGCCCGGGGATCGGGCAGGTGGACGCCGCCGGCGCCGATGCCGTAGCCGGCGGCCGGGGTGCCGGCGAACGCCGCCTCGGCGTCGGCGCCGCCCGGCACGTCGCCCTCGGGGACCAGCACGACGGTGTCGGCGGCCGGCGGGTCGGAGTTGAGCCGGACCGGGGCGTCGTAGGGGTTGTTGTTGCCCAGGTAGATGGCGGCCGCGAAGGCCAGCAGGATGATCAGCGCCAGCGCTATGCCCTGCCTGGGCACCGCCCGGCCCCCGGCCGGCTCGGGGTCGCGCCGGCGCACGGCCGTCGTGTGGTCCTCCAGGCGCTCCTGCGCCGAGAACTCCTGCAGCCGGGCAGCCTTGACGAACGACTCGTCGAAGACGGTCGACTGGTACTCCTCGTCCCCGGCTCCCGGGGTGCCCCCGGGAATCCCCTCGGGAGGATCTGTGCGCCCGGCCACCTGTCCAGCGTAAATCTCCGAGAGGGCGGTCAACAGCCCCAGTCGGCGGCGATTTTGTCCGACTCGCCGTGCGCCGGCGCACGCCGCCGGGTGCCACGCCCGGGCACGAGCGCGTGGCGGTCATGGGGTGGTCCGGCCGCCCAACGCCCCACCGGGGGCTACAGGGAGCCGTCCTCGTCGGTGAACTCGGCCTCCACGGCCGAGCCCTCGCCGACCTCTCCCTCCGCCTCCTCCGCCGCGTCGGGGGCCGAGGGCTCGGTGGGGGCCGGCGGCGTCGGCCCGGGCAGCCGTGAAGGCCCGGAGCCGGCGCGTTGGATGGCTATCAGCGCGAAGGCGATGACGCTGATGCCCATCACCATGGCCAGCACGCAGGCGACCGGCCGCTGCCAGCGCACCGGCCGCCAGCCGGCGGGCGCCTCGGCGGGCGTGGGCCCCGGTGCCGCGGCGCCGGAACCGGGTATCGCGCCATAGCCGCCGCCGTAGGGCGGATAGGGCCCGCCGAAGGCCAACTCGTCCTGCTCCGCCTGCTCGTCGTACTCGCCGTCCGGCAGTTCCGGCAGGTAGCGGGTGTAGTCGGAGCGGTCGAAACGGCCCTCGTCGTCCGGGTCCTCGCCGTCCGGGTCATCGTCGTCGTCGAGGAAGCCGGCCGGGGCGCCGCCCGGCTCGAACCCGCCGAGGCCGTCCGAGGATCCCGGGTCGAGGTCGGGGTCCCGGTAGAACCCGATCTCGCCGCCCGCCTCGGCCTCCAACTCGGCCTCGGCCTCGGACTCGGCACGCTCCAGAGCCGCGTAGAGGATCCGCTCGGCCGCGGTCGGCTCGTGGACCTCGGCCGCCTCGATGAATGCCTCGTCCAGCACCACCGAGGCGAACGCCTCCTCGGCGGCCCCGATGTCCTCGCTGTTGGGCCCCTCGCCATTCGGCGACGGCAGGCCCCCCACGTCGTCCGGCACGCATCCAGCGTAGGCCGAATAAGCGGCCAGGGGGAGGGCCATCCGGATTTCACTCCACGGTGTGACCCTCGCCGGTGACCACGTAGCGCGTGGTGGTCAGCTCGGGCAGCCCCATGGGGCCGCGCGCGTGCAGCTTCTGCGTCGAGATGCCGATCTCGGCGCCGAAGCCGAACCGGCCGCCGTCCGTGAAACGGGTGGAGGCGTTGACCATCACGGCCGCCGAGTCCATCAGCGAGACGAACCGCTTCGCCACCGTGCCGTCCCGGGTGACGATCGCCTCGGTGTGGCCCGAGGTCCAGCGGCGGATGTGCGCGACGGCCGCGTCCAGGTCGGGCACCACGGCGGCCGCGATGTCGTAACTCAGGTACTCGGTCTCCCAGTCGGCGTCGGTGGCCGGCAGCACCTCGACGCCGGCGCCGTCCCCCGCCTTCCGCCACGCCTCGTCCCCGTGCACGGTCACGCCGGCCGCGGTCAGGGCGGCCAGCGCCATCGGCAGGAAGCGGTCGGCGATCCCGGCGTGCACCAGCACCGTCTCCGCCGCGTTGCACACGCTGGGCCGCTGCGCCTTGGAGTTGACCAGCAGCTCGACGGCCATGTCCAGGTCGGCGTACTCGTCGACGTAGACGTGGCAGTTGCCGGTGCCGGTCTCGATCACCGGCACGGTGGACTCGGTCACCACGGTCTCGATCAGCGAGGCGCCGCCGCGCGGGATCAGCACGTCCACCAGGCCGCGGGCCCGCATCAGCTCGCGCACCGAGTCCCGGCTGGTGCCCGGCACCAGCTGCACGGCGTCGGCCGGCAGGCCGGCGCCGGCCACCGCGTCCCGCAGGACGCCGACCAGGGCCTCGTTGGAGGCGTAGGCGGAGGACGAGCCGCGCAGCAGCGCCGCGTTGCCCGACTTCAGGCACAGGACGGCGGCGTCCACCGTGACGTTGGGCCGGCCCTCGTAGATGATGCCGACCACGCCGAGCGGGACCCTGATCTGCCGCAGCTCCAGGCCGTTCGGCAGGGTCGAGCCGCGCACCACCTCGCCCACCGGGTCGGGCAGCGCGACGACGTCCCGCACGTCGGAGGCGATGGCCGCGATCCGCTCGACGGTGAGGGTGAGCCGGTCGATCACGGTCTCACTGGTGCCGGCCTCGCGCGCCCTCGCCAGGTCCGCGGCGTTGGCCTCGACGACCTCGGCGGCCCGCGCCTCGAGCGCGTCCGCGACGGCCAGCAGCGCCCGGTCCCGCGCGGTGCGCGGCAGCGGCGCCAGGGCGGCGGCCGCGGTCCTGGCGCGGCGGGCGGTGGCGATCACGGGCGAGTCGGCGGAGGCGGGCACGCTGCTGGTCATGGTGTGCAGGGTAGTCGCCCGCGCGCCGGCGGCCGAACCCGTTCCACGAGGCGGTCCGCGCGGCCCGGCCGGGTCAGAACGGGTGGACGCCGACGGGTGCGGCCGGCGGCGGCCCGTAGCCCTCGGCGACGCGCTGGTGGTAGGTCTCCCGGCCGATCACCTCCAGGCCGACGATCTCCCACGGCGGCAGCTGCGCGGTGCGCCGGTGCTCCCCCCACAGGCGCAGCGCGACGGCCGCCGCGTCGTGCAGGTCGCGGGCCTCCTCCCAGTACCTGATCTCGGCGTGGTCCCGGGCGTAGCGGCTGGTGAGCAGGAAGGGGTGGTCGTTCGCCAGCCGTTCGAGGCCGCGACGGACGTCCTGCAACGGCGCGGCGGGTCCCGCCACGCTGAGCGTGATGTGCCACAGCCGGGCGGCGGGCTGCTGGGCGTCGGCCCGCGGCTGCTCCTCCCCCACCGCCCCGGTGCCTCCCTGGACGCTGGCCAGTCGCCTCACCGGCGGCCTCCTGACGTGGTGCTCGTGCTGCTGCCTGCTGGCTCCCTGGCGGGTGACGCGCGGAGAGCCACCCGTCGAGTGCATCAGCTCACGGGGCGCGGCGGGGGCCGTTTCCCGGAACCTTCGGTGGAAAGACTGGATCTTTCACAGATCCGGCACCGGCCGGGTGTCCGTCACGTATACGGCGGACGAGGGGATCATGCCCGCAACAGCACCAGGTCATCGCGGTGGACGACCTCCCGCTCGTAGGCCGGGCCGAGCTCGCGGGCCAGGTCGTGCGTGGAGCGGCCGATCAACCGGGGGATTTCCCGGGCGTCGAAGTTGACGAGCCCGCGGGCCACGGCGTGGCCCGACTCGTCGAGCAGTTCGATCGGCTCGCCGGCGGTGAAGTCGCCCGCCACGCCGGTGATCCCGGCCGGCAGCAGCGAGCTGCCGCGCTCGGTGATGGCCCGCACCGCGCCCGAGTCCAGCGTGACGGAGCCGCGCGGGGTCGAGGCGTGGGCCAGCCACAGTAGCCGCCCTGCGGAGCGGCGCCCGGTCGGCCGGAAGTAGGTGCCGGCGGGGGCGCCGGAGAGGGCGTCGGCGGCCTGGCTGGCGGAGGCGAGGACGACGGGGATGCCGGCGCCGGTGGCGATGGCGGCGGCCTCCACCTTGGTGACCATGCCGCCGGTGCCGACGCCGGCCCGGCCGGCCCGGCCGATCTCGATGCCGGCCAGGTCCTCGGGGCCGCTGACCTCCGCTATCCGGCTGGTGCCGGGCTTGGCCGGGTCCCCGTCGTAGAGGCCGTCGACGTCGGAGAGCAGCACCAGCAGGTCGGCGCGGACCAGGTGGGCGACGAGGGCGGCGAGCCGGTCGTTGTCGCCGAACCGGATCTCGTCGGTGGCGACCGTGTCGTTCTCGTTGACGACCGGGACCACGCCCATGGTGAACAGCTGGTCGAGGGTGCGGTACGCGTTGCGGTAGTGGGCGCGGCGGCTGGTGTCGTCCGAGGTGAGCAGCACCTGGCCGACACGCCGCCCGTAGCGGGCGAAGGAGGCGGTGTAACGGGCGAGCAGCAGGCCCTGTCCGACGCTGGCGGCGGCCTGCTGGCGGGGCAGGTCCGAGGGGCGGCGCGACAGGCCGAGCGGGGCGAGCCCTGCGGCGATCGCACCGGACGAAACCAGTACGATCTGCCTCCCGTCCTGTTTCACCAGCACATCGACGAGTGCGTCCACCCGGTCGGCGTCGAGCCCTCCGGCCGCGGTGGTCAGCGAGGATGAGCCGATCTTGACGACGATCCTGCGGGCGTCGGAGACGTCCTGCCGTGGTGCCGCTGCCACCGTGGTACCCCTGCGTTCGTTCGTGCCCGGTCGAGCCGAGCTGTCGGGCGTAATCTACGCGACCCCCGCGTGCCCGAAGATCGCCGCTGCGCTCATACAACCGTAACCTCGCGGTTCACCGCCGCGCCTTTTCCGACCCCCGGTCCCCGGCCGCGGGGTCCGTCCTCGGTCGCGTTTCTCGCCGCCGCCGGTTTTCATGGCCTTGCGGCCGGTCACCTGCTCTGTCATTCGCACACCCCCACGACGCACCACGGGAGCCCCACCTTGCCCGTCGCATCGCCGTCTCGTCGCGGCACGCAAGCTCTTGCCCCCGGCGCCCTGCTCGCCCTGTTCACCGCGCAGTTCCTCGGCGCGCTGCTGCCGAACGCGCCGCTGCTGTGCGCGGCGGGCGCGGGCGGCCTCGCGTTCGAACTCGCGGTGCGGCGCTGGCGCCCGGGAGCGCTGTCGCTGCTCAACCGGGTCCGCTGCGACGAGACGGTCAGACAGCTACTGCGGGACCTGCTGTTCGTGCTCGGCCTGCTCCACCTCACGGACGTGGCCGGGGCGACGCGCCTGCTGCTGGTCGGCGGCCTGCTCGCCGGCTACGCGGCGCACTTCCTGTGCCGGGCGATCGGGATGGTGGTGCGGCGGCAGCGCACGCTGCCGGTGCTCACCAGGAACATCGACGCCGGCGAGCTGCGGCTCTCGCCCGCCCCGCCGCGGCTGCTGACCGCCCCGGCCCGGCGGATCCCGCTGATGTCCGTGCCGGCGACGGCCGGGCTGCTGGCCACCGTGGCCACCGGGCGCGCGCTGTGGGGGCTGCTCGGCGTCGGCGTCACGTTCGGGCTGCTCGCCGGGGCCGCCGCCCGGCTGGCGACCTGGCTGCTGCCCGGCAGGCGGCCGCCGGGCGAGGAGGCGGTGCTGGAGTGGTTCAGGCGCTGGCTGGCCGAGTACCGGCCCGAGGTCGGCCTGTACTTCTCCGGCGGCTCGGGCACCGCCTACCAGGCCAACATGTGGCTCTCCACGATGGCCGCGCTCGACCGCAGGGCGATGGTGGTGCTGCGGGAGCGGTCGATGGTCCAGCAGATCGCGGCCACCGAGCTGCCGGTGGTGTGCCTGCCCAGGGTCGCCCACCTGATGCTGCTCGAACACTCGTCGCTGCGGGTGCTGATCCACCCGGCCAACGCGCCCAAGACCTCGCAGGTGCTGCGGATTCCCACGATCAAGCACGCGTTCGTCAACCACGGCGAGAGCGACAAGCTGTCCAGCTGCAACCCGTACGCCAAGGTGTACGACGAGGTGTGGGTGGCGGGCCCGGCGGCGCGGCGGCGCTACGCGCTGGCGGACGTCGGGGTCGACGACCGGGACGTGGTGGAGGTGGGCCGGCCGCAGCTGGCCCCGATCCGCAGGGCGGCGGGCCCGCCGCCGCCCGAGGGTCCGATCACGGTGCTGTACGCGCCGACCTGGGAGGGCTGGACCGACGACCCGGGCAACACGTCGGTGATCCTGGCCGGCGAGAACATCGTCCGGGCGCTGCTCGGCGACCCACGGGTCCGGCTGCTCTACAAGCCGCACCCCATGACCGGCACGGTCAACCGCGCCGCGGCGGCGGCCGACGCCGCCATCCGCGCCCACATCGCGGCGGCGACGCCCGTCGACGGGCAGCCGGAGGCCGACCCGGCGGCCGGCGGCGCCGGGGGCGACCTGCCGCGGCGGAGCGCGCCACGCCCTGGCGGCGACGACATGGAGCGGATGGCGGCGCAGGGCGTGCCGGAGCCGGGGCGGATCGGGGAGGCGGCCGGCGCGGCCGCCGCGTTCTGGGCGGCCCAGTCGGACCGCGCGCACCTGGTGCTGACCGGCCCGCGGCCGGACATCTACAGCTGCTTCAACCAGGCCGACGTGCTGATCGCCGACGTGTCGAGCGTCGTCGCCGACTTCCTGGCCAGCGGCAAGCCGTACGCCGTCGTCAACACCAGCGGCCTGTCGGAGGAGGAGTTCCGCGCCGCCAATCCCACGGTGCGGGCCGCGACGATCCTGCCGCCCGACGCGGCGGGGCTGCCGGCGCTGCTCGACGCCGTCGCAGAGCCGGCGCTCGACACGATGGCGGTGGCCCGCGCCGAGCTCACCGAGTACCTGCTCGGCCCGGCCGAGCCGCCGTCGCTGGTCCGCTTCCGGGCGGCCGTGGACGACCTGTACGCGGCGGCCGAGGCCCGGCGGGCTCGGCAGCGGGAGAGCGAGGGGGAAGGACAGGGACAGAGCGAGTGCCGGGCTAGCGAGCCAGCCGAGCGGTCAGCCAGTCGCCGATCCGCCGGATGACGGGGGGCTCGGGCGCGGACAGGCCGTGCCCGACCCCCGGCACCTCGATCAGCTCCGCGTCGGCCGGCAGCTCCCGGAACTCCTCGGGCCGGCCGAAGGGGTCGGAGCCGCCCTGCACCACGAGCACCGGCACCCCGGCCCCGGTCAGTTCCCCGGCCCGTGACTTCTCGGGGCGGCCATGGGGGCACCTCCCAGCGTTAGCTGGGGGAGGGTGGAGCGGGAAGGACAGCGCCAGCACGGCGCGCGCCCCGAGCTCGCTCGCCGTGCGGCAGGCCACCCGCGCGCCCGCGCTGCGCCCGCCCGCGAGCACCGGCAGGCCCGGCTTGGCCAGCGCCGGCCAGAGCGCCCGCCACGCCGTGTCGAGGGTCCGCGGCGCGGGCGCCACGCGCTTGCCGGCGACCCGCCACGGCTGCTCGACCAGCGCCACGGTGATCCCCCGGGCCGGCAGGGCGGCGGCCAGGGCCTGGAGGTCGTCGGTCTCGACGCCCCCGCCTGCGCCGTGCCCGAGGGCCAGCACGGCACGGGCGCCGGCGGCGGCGTGCCAGGTGATCCGCGCGTCTCCCACGGGCGTGTGCACAGTTCGCGTCATAGGCCCTGATTGTGGCAGCCGGCGGCCGCCGCCCCCGGCCGCGCCTTAACGCCGGCTGACGCTATGGTTCCGAATTGATGAACGAGACTCGACAACTCACGGGAACCCAGGAGACCGCCGCCGTACCCCGGCAGGCCGCCGGCGGGGCCAAGCAGCGGGACGCGTTCTTCGACAACGCCAAGTACCTGGCCATCGTCCTGGTCGCGATCGGGCATGCCTGGGAGCCGCTGCGCGGCGACTCGCGCGTGGCCTCGGCGCTGTACATGGCGGTCTACGCCTTCCACATGCCCGCGTTCATCGTGATCTCCGGCTACCTGTCCCGCAGCTTCGACGGCCGCGCCGACCGGGTCCAGCGGCTGGTCACCGGCGTTCTCGTGCCGTACGTGGTCTTCCAGGTCGCCTACACGCTGGTGCTGCGCCGGCTCGCGGACGGCGAGAACGACGACACCTACGTCGGCCTGTTCGAGCCGCGCTGGCTGATGTGGTTCCTGCTGGCCCTGTTCATCTGGCGGCTGACCGTGCCGGTGTGGAAGGCGGTCCGCTGGCCGCTGCCGATCTCCCTGCTGGTGGCGGCCGTGGCCACCGCCTCGCCCTCCCTCGGCAGCGACCTGCAGATCCAGCGGGTGCTGCAGTTCATGCCGTTCTTCGTGCTGGGCCTGGTCCTGCGGCAGGAGCACTTCCAGCTGGTGCGCCGCGCGGCGGTGCGGCTGCTCGCGGTGCCGGTGTTCGCCGGCGCGCTGCTGGTGGCGTACTGGGCCGAGCCCCGGCTGCCGTACCAGTGGTTCTACCACAAGCAGTCCGCACAGGAGTTCGGCGAACCGTGGTGGATGGGCCCGGTGATGACGCTCCTGATGTTCGGCTGCGCCGTGGTGCTGATCGCCTGCTTCTTCGCGCTGGTGCCCGGCCGGCGGATGTGGTTCACGGCGCTCGGCGCCGGCACCATCTCCGGCTACCTGCTGCACGGCTTCCTCGCCAGGGCCAGCATCGAGTGGGGCTGGTACGACGGCGAGCGGATGAGCGGGATCTACTTCGCGCTGCCGGTCACCACCGCGGTGGCGGCCGTGGTCATCACCGTGCTCTGCACCCCGCCGGTGCGGCGCCTCTTCAAGCCGGTGATGGAGCCGAGGCTCGACTGGCTGTTCCGCCGCGGCGACCGGGCCTGAGACGCGGGACGCCGGGAGCGCCGAGACGCCGAAGGCCGCCGGGGCAGGGCCCCGGCGGCCTTCGTCACGCGGTGGCCCGGCTCAGCCCTTGGCCTGCCCGATCTCCAGCATCCGGTCCACCACCCGGGCGGTGGCCAGGCCGTCCGACGGCTCGCAGAAGTCCCGCACGAACGCCGCGTACTTCTCGTCGTAGGTGCGCCGCACCGTGTCGGCGGTCCGGATGGCGTGGATCAGCTCGGCCGAGGTCTTGATCAGCGGCCCGGGCGCCCGCTCGGTGAAGTCGAAGTAGAAGCCGCGCAGGGTGTCCCGGTAGTGCTCCAGGTCGTAGGTGAAGAAGAGCATCGGCTTGCCGGAGTGCGCGAAGTCGAACAGCACCGAGGAGTAGTCCGTGATCAGCACGTCGGTGATCAGGTAGAGCTCGGCGATGTCCGGGTAGGCCGACACGTCGTACACGAAGCCCTGCCCGGCGCCCGGGATCGCGTCCAGGATCTTCGGGTGCTTGCGGAACAGGAAGACGTGGTCGTCGCTGAGCGCCTCGCGCGCCGCCGTCAGGTCGACCCGCAGGTCGAGCTTGAACTTCGAGGCCGTGTGCCGCTGGTCGTCCCGCCAGGTCGGCGCGTACAGCACCACCTTGCGGCCCTCGGGGATGCCGAGGGTGGCCCGCACCCGTTGCGCGATCTTCTCCCGGTCGGGCCGGTGGAAGATGTCGTTGCGCGGGTAGCCGGACTCCAGGATCTCGCCCTCGCAGCGGAAGGCGTTGCGCATGATCGGCGTCGTGAACGCGTTGGGCGAGACCACGAAGTCGAACTGGCGGAACCGGTGCGGCAGGCTGGCGATGTACTGGAGGTTGGCCTTCGGGGTGCCGAGCAGGTCGGCGCCGATCTTCTTCAGCGGCGTGCCGTGCCAGGTCTGCACGACGCACTGCCCGTCGCGCCGCTCGTACCAGTCGCCGAGGCCGACGTTGGTGACGACGTACCGGCTGCGGGCCAGCGCCTCGTACCACTCGCGGCTGTGCCACTCCACGGGGCGGACCCCGGGCGGCAGGTCCACCTGCGCGTCGGCGACCGACCACAGGTGCTCGACCTCGATGCCGCGCCGCACGAACTCCTCGTAGATGGCGCGCGGCGAGTCCGAGAACTGCTTGCCGCCGAAGCTGTTGTAGAAGACGCTCTCGGTCAGCGGCTCCCGCTTGAACGCCGGGGTGTGCACCTGGCGCAGCTCGCGCTGCCGGTAGGCGCCGCGCTCCTCGCCGCGCAGCACCGGGCCCGAGCCGAGGAAGAGCCGGTCGAAGTAGCGGCGGTTGACGGCGTAGGTGCGGCCGGCGACCCGCTTCTTCAGCGGCAGCGTGTCGATCAGGTCGGCGCGCAGCTTCACGGGCACGTCGCCCTTGTTGCCCCACGCGTCCTGGTCGCGCAGCGAGAAGTACCAGCGGCCGGCGCGCAGCGGCAGCACCGCGTCGTACGACGTCATCTTGTCGGGGGTGATCCGCACGCTGAACCGGCTCTCGGAGTCCGTCCAGTTGAGCGGCAGCACGTGCTCCTCGAACCGCTCGCCGTGCCGCAGCACGAAGCGCTTGCGGTCGCCGGGCCCGGTGTAGGAGCCCTCGACGAGCAGCACGCCGTCACGGGTCCACTCCATCCGGTCCACCACGGCCTGCCTGGCCCGGTCGTGCAGCTTGAGCAGCCCTGGGCCGTCCGTGGTCACCGCGATCTCGCGGCCGCCCGGGCGCAGGTAGCGGCCCGGCAGGAAGCCCTCGAGCACGGTGGCGCGGCGCGAGGAGCCGTCGGCGAACTCGATGTGGGTGATGAAGTCGTGGGTCTTCTCGGTCGGCTCGGTGGCCACGGTCAGGTCGTCGAACGGGATCTCGGCGCCCCAGCGGGCCCACCGCTGGTCGCCGTCCCCGGCCTCCTGCGGGGCCAGCGGGTACTCGACGCCGCCCTGCTGCCCCTTGCGGACCACCCGCAGCTTGGTGGGCCGCTTGCCGCCGGCCGGCGAGCGGAGACCGAGGCGCAGCGCGTCGGCGGTGGCGGTCTGGTCGGTGACCTCGGCCTCGGGGACGTCGATGGTGAGCTGGAAGACGTCCTCGTGGAACCCGGCGATCAGCCGCGCCCCGTCACCGAGGTAGCGGGCCTGCGAGTGTCCCGCGGAGCCGACGTCGACGCGCTGGGCCTTGCCCGGCACATAGCCGCCGGGGCGCGGCAGGGCGAGCGTCAGGCCCCAGGTGCCGGACTTCCACTTGCCGCGCGACTTGAGCTTGGCCGGGTCGATGGTGATCTCGAAGCCGGCGTTGTCGTAGTTGTGCAGGGCCTGCTTGGAGTCGCGGGTGGCGCGCAGCGACTCCTGGGCGCGGAAGCGGACCGGGATCCGGCGCCCGCCGGGGGCGCGTAGCCAGGCCAGCCTGGGCAGCGTGCCGGGGCCGTTCGGCAGGTTGGCGACGAAGGCGTAGCCGTGCACGACGATCTTGCCGTCCTGCCACAGCACCTCGGTCGCCTTGGCCCGCACCGGCATCTCGCGCAGCCGCAGCCGGGTGACGGAGGCGGGCAGGCTGCGGCTGTCCACGCCGGGGATCGCCACGTAGGGGCGCAGCCGGCCGCGGACGGGGAAGGCCGAGGGGTTGACCCGCTCGAAGTCGATGACGGTGAGCAGGTCCGCGAGCCTGCGCTCGCGGACCAGCTCCCACTTGATGCGGGCGATGGGCGGGAGCTTGCGGAGCTTGGCCGAGTCGGCAGCGGCCAGGAACTCGGCGGCCGCGTCGAGGAACGCACGCTGGTCCTCGTCCGTGGCCTCCGGGAGGAACCGCAACCGGCGCGCGAGTTCCTCGGGGATGATGTCTTCTGGCTTGGCTACCACGTCAGTGCCTTCTCTTCCCGCTCTTCCACGTCTCTTCCTGTTGGCTCGGGCGTGGCCTGGCGTTACGGCGCCGGCACCGCGGCCGGCGCGTCGTCGGCGCCCGCCTCGCCCTGGGCCCGGTTACGGGCCGACGCCCTGGCGGCCAGGGCGCGCACCGCGGCCGCGAACCGCTCCTGGGAGGGCGGCTGGTCGGGCCCGAGCAGGTACTGCTTGAGCTCGGCGCGCTGGGTGGCCAGCACGTCGGCCGCCGGCTCGTGCACCGCGTCCAGCAGCTCGCCCAGCTGGGCGGCGTCGTTGGACAGGATGACGGCGGCCCGCACGGCCGTGTTCTGCCGCTTGAACTCGTCCTCGCCGAGACCGGCCGAGTCGGTGACGGCGTAGGGCTTGCCGCTGGCGATCCAGTCGGAGACGACGCTGGAGATGTCGGAGACCAGGGCGTCCGACTCGTTGAAGCAGTCGAACAGGCGCGGCTCGGGCCCGGTGATCACCCGGTGCTCCCACCAGCCCTGGGAGCGCCAGTAGAGCTCGTTCCACTCGCGGAACCGCCGCTCCTCCTCCGGCGCCTGGTCGAGCGGGGTCTGCGCGTCGCGCGAGGCGGAGGCGTCGTCCCAGCTGGCGGCCAGCGTGAGGGCCGGCCGGGCGGCGGTGAGCTCGCGCAGCGCGGCCTGGGCGTGCGCCCGCTCCCGCGCGGTGCGCTCGGCCTCCGCGGCCCAGCGCGGGTCGGCGGCGCGCCTGGCGGCGGCCTCCTCGATCATGGCGACGATCCGCTGGTGGACGACGCCGGCCGCGCGGTCGCGGGTGCCGGTGAACGGGTGCGGCTTGTAGAGCACGCGGACCGGGCGCTCCGAGTCGAGCAGTCGCCGGATGATGTTCTCGCCGGCGAGCAGCAGCGACGTGTTGCCCGGGTCGTCGGTCCAGCCCTCCCAGGTGGGGGCGTAGAGGATGGTCGGGATGCGGCCGGCGGGCGGCTGCCCGGTGCCGGTGGCGATGGGGGCCAGCTGCGGCCGGCCGACCTCCACGATGTCCTCGTCGCGGACCCCGACGTCGGCGAGCGCGTAGCGGTCGCGGCCGGCCCGGCCCGCGGTCCACACCTCGTCGTACGCCTTGGCGTAGGGGTTGATGCTGGCGATCTTGTCGCTGTCGCCGTGGCCGATGAAGACGTGCTTCATGGTGGGCACGCGCAGCAGGTGGAGGTTCTTGCCGACGTTGGCCGGGTAGAGGCCGACCCGCAGCATCGACAGGTCCATCTGCATCAGGTGCACGGCGCTCGGCACGCAGACCACGGGGAGCGTGGTGGTGCCGAGCCGGGCCATGATGGCCCGCTCGCGCAGGATGACGATGGCCTTCTCGTCCAGCTTCTCCAGGGTCTCCAGCCACATGTTGGCCTGGTAGGCGGAGTCCTTGGAGCCGGAGAAGTAGAGCGCGACGGTGGGCCGCTCGGCGCGCAGCCACTCGTCGAACCACTCCAGGGTGCGGTCCGGGTCGGGCGGCAGCTTGCTCGACCTGAAGAACGGCAGCAGCACCAGCATGTAGACCAGCACCAGGGCGATGGTGGCGGCGATACCGGCCTGTGCGTAGACCATCTCGTCGGTGGCCGCGGCGGCGAGCAGGCCGAGGAACATCGGCACCTCGGTGTGCAGCACCTTCTCCACGGCCCGGTGGGTGAGCCAGCGGGGCGGCCCGTCGGGCACCGGCAGGGTCGACAGGTCGATGTTGCGGGTGGTGATGGGGAGCCGGCGCTTACGGCGCAGCACCATCACCAGGGCGGTGTGCGGGGCCTGGAGGCCGTAGAAGACGAGCAGGCCGACGACGTAGTACACCGCCTCGTCGCCCCAGTCGGAGCGGACGAGCAGCAGGATCAGCAGCAGCTGCCTGATCAGGAAGCGGATGGTGAGGCCGAGCCTGGCCTTGCCGAGCCGCACCAGCACGTAGGAGCCGCGGCGGTGCAGGAAGTGGTCGCCGAGGTAGGAGCAGACCGCGGCGACGGCGAAGCCGCCGGCGGACGGCAGCAGCGCGGTGGCGAGCATCAGCGGATAGCCGGCCGCCATCACCAGCGCCGCGACGAGCTCGACGCCGGAGGCCACCCCGACGAGGCGGCGCAGGAGACTTGCGATCATGCCACCTCCCCCGCGGCGTCGGCCTGCTCGGCGTTGAGGGCGGCGGCCAGGGCGCGCTCGAAGGAGCCCGCGTTGCTGGCCTCGGCGGTCGGGTCCTGCTGGCGGACGTCGATGACGTGGCCCGTCATGGCGGACAGCAGCACGTCGAGCGAGGTCCTGGCGACGGCCTCGGAGGAGAGCAGGCTGCCGGCGGGCTCCTGGCCGAAGGCCTTGGTGCGCATCGGGGTGGCGGTCCGCTCCGGGTTGACGCAGTTGACGCGGACGCCGTCGCCGGCCCACTCGTCGGCCAGGGCCTGGGTGAGGTTGACCATGGCGGCCTTGGTGGACGAGTAGAGGCTGTACTCGGCGCGGCCGCGGGTGTAGCTGCTGGAGGTGTAGAGCAGCAGCTGCCCCGAGGTCTCGGCGAGGTACTTGTGGGCGGCGCGGGCGATGCGGACCGGCGCCAGGTAGTTGACGGTCAGCGCCTCCTCGATGGTGGCGTCGTCCGTCTCGGCGAGCTTGCCGATGCGCAGCACGCCCGCGGTGTTCACCACGTAGTCGATGCGCCCGGTCTCGGCGTAGGCCTTCTCCAGGGCCTCCGCGATGTCGCCCTGGTTCTCGACGTGCGTGCCGGTGGTGGAGCGGCCCAGCGGGTAGACGGTGGCGCCGTAGCGGGCGGCGAGGTCGGCGATGTCCTTGCCGATGCCGTAGGAGCCGCCGAAGACCACCATCGTCCTGCCGGACAGCTGCTCGCGGTAGGCGGCCTCGTCGGACTGCTGGGGGGCCGCGGTGGAGGCCAGCTGGAACATCTTGTCGGCGATGAAGACGTCGACGGGCTGGGTGACCTTCATGTTGAACTCGTCACCCGGGACGACGTGGATCGGCACGTCCGGCAGGTACTTCAGGACCACGGAGCAGTCGTCGGTGGCCTGGAAGTTCGGGTCGCCGGCGGCTATCTCGTAGGCGCGGCGGATGGTGGAGAGCCGGAAGGCCTGCGGGGTCTGGCCGCGCCGCAGGCGCGAGCGGTCGGGGACGTCGGTGATGAACTCGCCGTCCTCGCCGTGGGTGCGGGTCACGATGATGGTGTCGGCGGACGGTATCGCGACGTCCACGGCCTGGTAGCGCTCCAGGGCCCGCACGCAGTCGGTTATGACGCGCTGGGAGAGCAGCGGGCGCACGGCGTCGTGGAAGAGGACGTTGCGGTCCTCCCCCTCGGCCAGGCCCTCGCCGAGCACCTCGATGGCCCGGCGGGTCGTCTCGTTGCGCGTGGCGCCGCCCTCGACGACGCGGCTGACCTTGGTCAGGCCGCTCTTGGCGATGAGCCGCTCCACGTCCCCCGCGTAGCCCGGGGCCATCAGCACGATGACGTCGTCGATGTCGGCTGACTCCTCGAAGACCGCCAGCGTGTGTTCGATGACCGCCTTTCCCGCGATCTTGATCAGCTGCTTCGGTATGGAGAGACCCACTCGCTGTCCGGTGCCGCCAGCGAGAACGACCGCGGTGGTGTGTGGGGACGGTCCTTCGGGTTGGATGGACAAGGCAGCTCCTGCCGGTATCAAAAGGTGTCGGCTACGCGAGGAGAAGGTTAACCCCCGTAGAAGCTTGACCCCTAAACCGGATGAACCGTTGTCGACTGTTATCGCTTTGTGATGTTGGCGCGTTACTCAGCGATGCCACCGGGGAACGGGGGACACGCTCAGTCAAATGGGTCGAATTCCTCGAATTCCCGCTGGGCGGTGTCCTGTCGGGCCTCCCGGCGGCGCGCGTCGCGCTCCTTGCGCCGCTCCACGGCGGGCCGCACCTCGTTCATCCGGTGATCCTCGCCACGCCGGCCCAACATCTCGGCGCCGCCCACCATCGCGGGCTCGAAGTCGAACACGACCGCGTCGTCGTCGCCGCCGATGGCCACCCCGTCGCCCTCCCTGGCGCCGGCCTTGGCCAGTGCCTCCTCGACGCCGAGCCGGTTCAGCCGGTCCGCGAGATAGCCCACGGCCTCGGCATTCGAGAAATCGGTCTGCCGCACCCAACGCTCCGGCTTCTCACCCCGGACCCTGAAGAAACCTTCACCTTCGGCGGTTACCGTGAAGCCGGCGTCATTCACGGCCTTCGGGCGGATCACAATGCGTGTCGACTCTTCCTTCGGCCGCGCCTCCCGAGCCCGGGTGACCAGCTCGGCCAGCCCGAAGGAGAGTTCCTTCAGGCCCTTGCGCGAGACCGCCGACACCTCGAATACCCGCAGGCCACGAGCGGCGAGATCCGGCCGAACGATCTCGGCCAGATCCTGCCCCTCCGGAATATCGGTCTTGTTGAGGACCACGATCCGCGGCCGGTCGTCGAGGCCGCCGTACTTGGCCAGCTCCTCCTCGATCACGTCCAGGTCGGTCAACGGGTCACGGCCCGGCTCCAGCGTCGCGCAGTCCAGCACGTGCACCAGCACCGAGCAGCGCTCCACGTGCCGCAGGAACTCGAGCCCGAGCCCCTTGCCCTCGCTGGCGCCCGGGATCAGCCCCGGCACGTCGGCGACGGTGAAGACGGTGGATCCCGCCGTCACCACGCCCAGGTTCGGCACCAGCGTGGTGAACGGGTAGTCGGCGATCTTCGGCTTGGCCGCCGAGAGCACCGAGATCAACGAGGACTTGCCGGCGCTCGGGAAGCCCACCAGCGCCACGTCGGCGACGGTCTTGAGCTCGAGGACGATGCTGCGCTCCTCGCCCGGCTCGCCGAGCAGCGCGAAGCCGGGAGCCTTGCGGCGCGGCGAGGCCAGCGCCGCGTTGCCGAGCCCGCCGCGGCCGCCCTGCCCGGCCACGTAGGTGGTGCCCTCGCCCACCAGGTCGGCGAGCGGCGTCCCGTCGGCGGCGAGCACCACGGTGCCGTCCGGGACCGGCAGCACCAGGTCCTCGCCGGCCGCCCCGGTGCGGTTGCCGCCGGCGCCCGGCTTGCCGTTGGTCGCCTTGCGGTGCGGCCGGTGGTGGTACTCGAGCAGCGTGGTCACGTCCCGGTCGACCACCAGCACCACGTCCCCGCCGCGCCCGCCGTCGCCGCCGTCGGGGCCGCCGAGCGGCTTGTACTTCTCCCGGTGCACGGAGGCACAGCCGTGGCCCCCGTTACCCGCGACGACATGGATCTCGACGCGGTCCACGAAGGTGGTCATGACGGTGTGCCTCCAGGCGGGGGTCGGTGATGTGGTGAACGTCGCTCGTGAAACGCCGAGGGCGGACCCGCTCTTCCCGGCCTTGCCGGGAAGTCGGTCCGCCCTCGGTGGAAAGCCGCTGGTTACTCGGCCGTGGCCAGGACCACGTTGATGACGCGGCGGTCGCGGTGGGTGCCGAACTCGACCGTGCCGGCGCGGAGCGCGAACAGGGTGTCGTCCTTGCCGCGGCCCACGCCCGCGCCCGGGTGGAAGTGGGTGCCACGCTGGCGGAGCAGGATCTCGCCGGCCTTCACGGTCTGACCGCCGAAGCGCTTCACGCCGAGGTACTGGGGGTTCGAGTCGCGGCCGTTCCGGGTGGACGACGCGCCCTTCTTGTGTGCCATCTGCCTTAAGTCCCTTACTTCGCGTTCGCGGCCGGGGCGGGGATCTCGGTGACCTTCAGCTGGGTGAGCAGCTGACGGTGACCCATCCGCCGGCGGTAGCCGGTCTTGTTCTTGAACTTCTGGATCCGGATCTTGTCGCCCTTGTGGTGGTCGACGACCTCGGCCTGGACCTTGACGCCGGCCAGCACCCACGGGTCGCTGGTCACGGTCTCGCCGTCGACCACGAGCAGCGTGGAGAGCTCGACGGTGTCGCCGGCGCTCTTGCCGGCCAGCCGGTCGACCTCGATGACATCGCCGACAGCGACCTTCTGCTGACGGCCGCCGGTGCGCACGATCGCGTACACGCGGAACTCCCTCTTCTCGATTCGGAACCCCTGACGCCAGCAGCGGGCGAACCCGGCCTCTCCCCCGGCGCGAGCGGCGACGCCGCGCGCCTCGCGGGAAGGTAGTTGCTCAGGAGCGATCGGCCTGCCTGGTGACATGCCGACGGCCAACAATACGGAGGTGCCGACAAGGGGGTCAAATTCGCCCCCGCACGGGCCGGCCCTCCCCCGGGCCGAGCCGGGGGAGGGCCGTGCGGTTTCCTTCGTTACTCGCCGGTCTGCGCGGAGACCGACGGCGGCTGCGACTGCTCGGCCGCGGC
Source organism: Streptomyces millisiae (assembly GCF_031845425.1). NCBI lineage: Bacteria > Bacillati > Actinomycetota > Actinomycetes > Kitasatosporales > Streptomycetaceae > Streptomyces > Streptomyces millisiae. The sequence continues at coordinate 69,586 of NZ_JAVREM010000012.1, read as the reverse complement.
GCTCTTGCTCGCCTTCTTGGCCGTCGACTTCTTCGCCGCCGCCTTCTTGGCGGTCTTCTTGGCGGCGGTCTTCTTCGCCGTCTTCTTGGCCGCCTTCTTCGCGGTCTTGGCCGGGGCCTTCTTGCCCGCGCCGGGGGCCACGACGGTCACCACGGCCTCCGTGGCGCCCTCGGGCGACCCGGCCGGCGCGGAGACCCGCCGCCGCGGCGGCGGCGCCACGGCCGTCAGCTGCGGCTCGGGGACGACGGTCTCGGCGGGCCGCTCCGGCCGCTCCGCGGCGGGCACGACCACGACCTCGGCCTCCCCCGCCTCCGGCGGACCGGCGGGCGCGGTGGCCTTGCGCGTCACCCGACGCCTCGGCCGGGCCGGAGCCTCAGCCTCAGGCGCGACGGCCTCAGGCTCGGGCGTCGGCTCCGGCTCAGCCACCACAACCGGCTGCTCCTCGACGACCTCGGCCGCCTTCGGCGGACCGGCCGGCGCACTCACCTTCCGCGTCACCCGACGCCTCGCCCGCGGCGCGACCTCCGCCTCCGGCTCCGGCACGGCAGCCGGCTCCGGCTCGGGAGCGACGGTCTCGGCCGCCGGCTCCACCACCTCGGCCGCCTCGGCCGCCTTCGGCGGACCGGCCGGGGCGCTGGCCTTGCGCGTCACCCGACGCCTCGGCCGGGCCGGAGCCTCAGCCTCAGGCGCGACGGCCTCAGGCTCGGGCGTCGGCTCCGGCTCAGCCACCACGGCCGGCTGCTCCTCGGCCGCCTTCGGCGGCCCGGCCGGCGCGCTCACCTTGCGCGCCACCCGGCGGCGGCGCCGCGGCTCCGTCACCTCGGGTTCGACGGACTCCGGCTCGACCGACTCCAGCGACACCACCGGCTCGACGGGCTCCTCCGTCCCCGGCTCGCTCGGCTCGACCGGGCCCACCGGCTCCGGCACCACGGTCACGGCCTCCGGTTCCTTCGGAGCGACCGCCCCGGCAGGGGCCTCGGCTCCACGACCCCGCTTGCGGCCCTTCTTGCCGCCACCGCCGCCGGCCGTCGGCACGTGCTCGACGTGCACGATCACGCCGCGCCCGTTGCAGTGCACGCACGGCTCGGAGAACGACTCCAGCAGCCCCTGGCCGACCCGCTTGCGGGTCATCTGGACCAGGCCGAGCGAGGTGACCTCCGCCACCTGGTGCTTCGTCCGGTCCCGGCCCAGGCACTCGAGCAGTCGCCGCAGCACCAGCTCCCGGTTGGACTCCAGCACCATGTCGATGAAGTCGATGACGATGATGCCGCCGAGGTCCCGCAGGCGCAGCTGCCGCACGATCTCCTCGGCCGCCTCCAGGTTGTTCCTGGTGACCGTCTCCTCGAGGTTGCCGCCCTGGCCCGTGAACCGGCCGGTGTTGACGTCGATGACGACCATCGCCTCGGTCCGGTCGATCACCAGCGAGCCGCCGCTGGGCAGCCACACCTTGCGGTCGAGGGCCTTCATCAGCTGCTCGTCGATCCGATAGGTGGCGAAGACGTCCACCTCGGAGGTCCACCGCTGGAGCCGGTCCGCGAGGTCGGGCGCGACGTGCGAGACATAGCCGTGGATCGTCTCCCAGGCCTCGTCACCGCTGACGATGACCTTCGAGAAGTCCTCGTTGAAGATGTCCCTGACCACCCGGACCGTCATGTCGGGCTCGCCGTAGAGCAGCGACGGCGCGTTGCCCTTCCTGGCCTTCTTCTGGATCTCGGTCCACTGGGCCTGGAGCCGCTCGACGTCCCTGGTCAGCTCCTCCTCGCTCGCGCCCTCGGCGGCCGTGCGCACGATCACGCCGGCGTTCTCGGGGACGATCTTCTTGAGGATCTGCTTCAGCCGGGCGCGCTCGGTGTCGGGCAGCTTGCGGCTGATGCCGGTCATCGACCCCTCGGGGACGTAGACCAGGTAGCGCCCGGGCAGCGAGATCTGGCTGGTGAGGCGGGCGCCCTTGTGCCCGATCGGGTCCTTGGTGACCTGCACCAGGACCGGCTGCCCCGACTTCAGCGCGGACTCGATGCGGCGCGGGCCGCTGCCGAGGCCGAGCGCCTCGAAGTTGACCTCGCCGGCGTAGAGCACGGCGTTGCGGCCCTTGCCGATGTCGACGAACGCCGCCTCCATCGAGGGCAGCACGTTCTGCACCTTGCCGAGGTAGACGTTGCCGACGTAGCTGGACGACTGCTCCTTGTTGACGAAGTGCTCGACCAGCACGTTGTCCTCGAGGACGCCGATCTGGGTGCGCTCGCCCTGCTGCCGCACGACCATCACCCGCTCGACGGCCTCCCGGCGGGCCAGGAACTCGGCCTCGGTGATGATGGGCGCCCGGCGACGGCCCTGCTCGCGGCCCTCGCGGCGGCGCTGCTTCTTGGCCTCCAGGCGGGTCGAGCCCTTGATGGACTGCACGCCGTCGGGGGCCTCGTTCTCCTCCCGCTTGCGACGCGGCTCGCGGACCTTGACGACGGTGCGCTCCGGGTCGTCGGTCCCGGTCGCCTCCTCGCCGCTCTCACCGCTGCGGCGACGGCGCCGCCGGCGACGACGCGAGCCACCGCCGGTCTCCTGGTCCTCCTCGGACTCCGCCTCGGCGGTCTCCTCCTCCGCCTCGGGCTCGGCCTCGGGCTCGACGGGCTCCGGGGCGCGGGCCGCCGGCTCCTCGTCGGCGGCCTCCGCGGCCTGCTCGGCGGCGCGCTCGGCGGTCTCGCCGCGGCGGCGACGACGACCGCCGCGCCGGCGACGGCGCGCGGGCCGGTCGGCGTGTGCCTCGTCCTCGTCCTCCTCGACGACGTCCTGCGACTCGTCGAGCACCGGCTCCTGCTCCAGCTCCTCCTCGTCCTCGGTCAGCGGCTCGACCTCGGCCTCGGCCTCGGCGGCCTCCTCGGCGGCGCGCTGCGGAGTCTGGAACATGGGCGCCTGGAACACCGGGGCCTGGAAGACGGGCCGTCCGAGCAGCGCCGGCGCGGGCTGCTCCTCGACGCGCGTCACATCGAACGCGTCCGGCTCGTCGGCGGGTCGCTTGGGCCGCTTGGCCTCAACGGCCGGCTCGGCCGCGGCACGCCGCCGCTTACGCGGCTCCGCCGGTTCGGCGGTCTCGGACGCGGCCACCACCGGCTCGGCCTCCACCGGCTCAGGCGCGGCCGCCGCACGCGTCGCACGCCGCCGCCTACGCGGCTCCGCCGGCTCCGGCGCGGTCTCCTCGGCCTCCGCCACCGGCTCAGCAGCCGGCTCGGCGGCCGACGTGGCACGCGTCACCCGGCGCCGCTTACGCGGCTCGGCGGCCGGCTCGGGCGTTTCCTCGGTCGCAGGCTCGACCGGCTCGGGCGCGGCCGCGGCACGCGTGGTCCGACGCCGCCCCTGCGGCTCGGCGGGCTCCTCCGCCGCCTCGACCGGCTCCGGCGCGGCCGCCGCACGCGTCGCACGCCGCCGCTTACGCGGCTCCGCGGGCTCAGGTGTCTCCTCGGCAGACGCCGGCTCCGCCACCGGCTCAGGCGCCGCGGCGGCGCGCGTCGTCCGACGCCGCCTCTGTGGCTCAGCAGGCTCCTCCGCCGCCTCGACCGGCTCGGGCGCGGCCGCCGCACGCGTCGCACGGCGCCGCTTGCGCGGCTCGGCGGCCGGCTCGGGGGTCTCCTCCGCGGCGGGCTCGGACGTCGGCTCGGCCGACGCCGTGGCGCGCGTCACGCGCCGCCGCTTGCGCGGCGCCTCGTCCGTGGCGGCCTGCTCCGCCCCGGCCGCGTCCGGCTCCGCCGACGCGCGGCCCTTCGAGCCGCTCGCTCCGGCAGGAGCAGACGCGCGACGGCGCGGGGGAAGGACGTCACCCGGTGTAGTCGAATTGTCGCTCGCCTCGACGGCGGGCTCGTTGGGCTCGTGCATGCGGGCGTTTCTCCCGTCCACGCTCCCGGGCGCTTCACCGGTCACAGCGGGCGGCGCCGCTCGGGAGCTGTCGTGTAGCTCGCCGGTTCCGGACCCGCTGGGCCCGGCTTCGGCGAAAGTCTCCTGGTCGGTGCGTCGCCCGGAACTACCGGACCCGAGTGGCTCCCTGGCACCTGGTGGTTAGGCGGCGCGGCAACGGCATCGCTATCCGGTGATCCCCGGCGCCGCCGCGGCCTGCTGTCCGGCGGCCGTGGGTGAGGCGGCCAAGACAGCGTCGCGGTCAGGCGCGAACGGGTCGTTCACCGTGCCGGTCTCCTCATCGAGCGGCCCCTGCGCCAGCCTGGTCACCGCTGCGGGGACCGGCGGCGCCAGGTCGGCCGTAGCGCGGAGGCCGGACAGGACGTCGTCGGGTCGTACGGCGGGTGTGTGATGCCGTACTACCAGCCGCAGTATCGCACAAAGTGTGGGGTCAGGCCCATCGGACCCACCGATGTGGCGCTGGCGGGCTTCCTGGGGCTCCAGTGCCGTCAGGGAGACCACGGCGGCTCGCGCGTCGAACGCGCGCAGGCCCTTCTTGGTCTGCCGCCGCACCTCGACCGTCTCCTGGGCGAGGAAGACGCCGACGGCGCGGTCGGCCTCGGCCGGGTCGACGCCGTCGAGCCGCAGCTCCCACCGGGAGGCGTTGAGCAGCTCGGCGAAGTCCGGGGTGCGGGCCTCGACGGCGTCGACGATGTCGAGGCCGGGCGGCAGCGAGGCGTCCAGGCTGGCCCTGAGCTCCTCGGGATCGCGCCGCTCGGCGAGGGCGATCTCCAGGTACTCGGCCTCGCTCGCGGTACCCGTCGGCGCGGCGTTGGCGTAGCTGACCTTGGGGTGCGGCGTGAAGCCCGCCGAGTAGGCCATGGGGACCTCGGCCCTGCGCAGTGCGCGCTCGAAGGCCCGCTGGAAGTCGCGATGGCTGGTGAACCGCAGGCGGCCCCGCTTGGTGTACCGCAGTCGTACGCGCTGCACCGCCGGTGCGGGCGCCGGGCCTACGGGCTGTCGCTTGCCCAGTTCTCTCAGTCCTTTTGGTCGCGGATCGCGGACGGCGTGGCCGGTCGCGAGTCGTTGCCTGCTGTCCAGGTTACGCCAGGCCGCTCGGGCCCCCGGTGTCGATCCAGTAGCGGAGCTTCTCCGCCCTGCGGTCCTCGAAGACGCCGCCGTTGGCCTCGATGACCTTGCGGGAGGCGACGTTGTCGTGGTCGCAGGTCACCAGCACGCGCTCGTGGCCGAGGCGGCGGGCGACGGGGAGCGAGGCGCGCAGCATGGCGGTGGCGTGGCCGCGGCGGCGGGCGGTGGGGCGCACGTCGTAGCCGATGAGGCCGCCCCAGTCGAGCAGCCGCCGGGTGAGCCGGTGGCGGATGGAGAGCCGGCCGATGAAGGTGTCGCCGTCGATCCACCACAGCACGGTGGAGGGGACGAAGCCCGGTGGGCGCGGCGCGTCCTCCTCGGCGTCGGAGATGGTGGCGGCCACGAAGGCGGCGAAGCCGGCCGGCTCGTGCCAGTGCCGGCCGTAGGTGCGGACGTCGCGGCCGAGCAGGGAGTTGTCGTCGGGCGCGCCGCGGCCCTCGGCCTGGAACTCGGCCACGGCCTCCAGGTACGAGGCGTGGACGGCGGTGGTGGGTCTGACGAGCTCGGGCACGGTCCCATCCTGCGTCAGGGGGCGGGACGAGATCAACGATCTCCCTCCCGGGGGATTGACGTGTTCGGGGCAGGACAAGAGGCTGATGCCTCGGGCCAAGTCGACGACCACTCTGGGGAGTTCGCATGAGAGTCCGTACCGTGCTGGCGGCGGCGCTGGCGGCGTCGCTGCTTCCGATGGCCTCGGCGACGGCCGAGTCGGGCGACGGCCGGGCGGTCGGCGCCAGGGGGAGCATCGACTTCCGCGACGACCGGCAGGCCATCGACGGCTTCGGCATCTCCCAGGCGTTCCAGCGGGCGGACGTGATGCACGGCGCGCGCGGTCTCACCCCGGAGCACCAGCGGGAGGTCCTCGACCTGCTGTTCGACCGGGAGTCGGGGGCCGGCTTCAGCATCCTGCGGCTCGGCATCGGCTCCTCGGCGGACGACGTCTACGACCACATGCGGTCCATCCAGCCCACCGACCCCGGCGGGCCAGAGGCGGAGCCGCGCTACGAGTGGGACGGCGACGACGGCGGCCAGGTGTGGCTGGCGCGGGAGGCCCAGGGGTACGGCGTCGAGCGGTTCTACGCCAACGCGTGGAGCGCGCCCGGCTACATGAAGACCAACGGCTCGGACGCGAACGGCGGCGAGCTGTGCGGGGTGCCGGGCACCGACTGCGCGAGCGGCGACTGGCGGCGGGCGTACGCGGAGTACCTGGTGCAGTACGCGCGCTTCTACGCCCGGGAGGGCATCGACATCACGGACCTCAACTTCACCAACGAGCCGGATCTGACGACCTCCTACGCGTCGATGCGGTTCACTCCCGAGCAGGCGGCGGACATGGCCGCGGTGCTGGGCCGGACGGTGGCGGAGTCCGAGTTGGCCGGGATGAACGTGGCCTGCTGCGACGCGGCCGGCTGGGCGGAGCAGCGGGCCTACACGGAGGCGATCGAGGCGCACCCCGAGGCGTCGGAGCTGGTCGACCTGCACACCGGCCACCCGTACCGGAACCCGGCGACGAGCCCGCTGCCCACCGACCGGCCGGTGTGGATGTCGGAGTGGAACCCGACCGGCGACCAGTGGACGGAGGGCTGGGACGACGGCACCGGGTACGACGGGATGAGCCTGGCCGAGGACGTCCACGAGGCGCTCGCGGACGCCGGGGTCAACGCGTACCTGTACTGGTTCGGCGCGTCGATCGGCGCGACCAGGGCGGCGATCCAGCTGGACGGACCCGACTACCACGTCTCCTCGCGGCTCTGGGCGCTCGCCGCGTACAGCAGGTTCATCCGGCCCGAGGCGGTGCGGGTGGACGCCGCGTCCGGGCACGACTCGGTGGAGGTGACGGCCTTCCGCAACGCGGACGGCAGCCGGGTGGTGGAGATCCTGAACTACGACGCGGCGCCGGTGCGCCAGTCCTTCGACGTGTCGGGGGTGCGGGGCCCGGCCCGCGGCGACGTCTATCTGACCGACAACACGCACGCGTTGGAGCGGACCGGCCGGGCGAGCGTGGCGGGCGGCAGGCTCTCGGTCGAACTGCCGCCGCGCTCACTGACGACGATCGTGCTGGACCGCTGACCGGCCCTAGCGGGCGACGTACTGCGTGAGGATGGCCTGCACCTCGTAGATGTCGACGCCCTTGGTGAAGGTCTTCTCGATCGGGGTCGGGTTGCCGGAGAGCCAGATCTTGAGCTCGGCGTCGAGGTCGAAATGGCCCGCGGTCTCGACGGCGAAGTGGCTGATGCTCTTGTACGGGATCGAGTGGTACTCGATCTTGCGACCCGTGATGCCCTGCTTGTCGACGAGGATCAGCCGCCGGTCGGTCAGCAGGATGGTGTCCCGGATCAGCAGGTAGGCGGCCAGCACCTGCTCCTGCGGGCCGAGCAGCCGCGCGTACTCCTGGTGTGCCTGGGCCGGGTCGATCGCGTGCGCGTTGCCGAACAGTGCCATGGCGCCCCCTCAGTTGTTCTGCCACTCGGCAGCGTAACCGTCGTAGGTGCCGTCGTTGAGGGCGAGGTGCAGCCACTGGTCGACATAGGCGCGGAACTCCTCGTCGCCGCGCGGCAGCAGGTACGCCTTCTCGGCGAAGGTGAAGGGGTCGTCGGGGGCGATGGCGCACAGTTCGGGATGGAGCGTCTCCTGGTAGCGGGTCTCGCTGCCGTCGGTGATCATCACGTCGGCGCGGCCGGCGACGATCTCCTCGAAGATGGTCGTGTTGTCGGGGTGCCGGACGACGGTGGCCCGTTCGATGTTCTCGTTCACGAACCGCTCGTTGGTGCCGCCGGGGTTGACGATGACGCGGACGCCCGGCTGGTCGATGTCCTCCAGGGTCCGGTACCGGTCGGCGTCCTCGCAGCGGGCGATGGGGGCCTTGCCGTCGACGAGGTAGGGCACGCTGAAGTACGCCTCCTGGGCGCGGTCGAGGGTGACGGAGACCCCGCCCATGGCGATGTCGCAGGCGTCCGAGGTCAGGTCGTCGAGCAGCTCGGCCCAGGTGGTGGGCACGAACTCCGCCTCGGCGCCGAGGCTTTCCGCGAGGTCGGCGGCCATGTCGACGTCGATGCCGGTGAACTCGCCGGTGGCGGGGTCGAGATGGGTGAACGGGCGGTAGTCGCCGGTGGTGCAGACGCGCAGTTCGCCGCTGGCCCGGACCGTGTCGAGCAGGGTGCGGTCGGCCGGCGGCCGGCCGGGCCGCTCGCCCGCGGTGGCGACGACGGCGCCGCCGGCGGCGGTGGCGAGGGTGAGGGCGAGCGCGGAGAGGGCGGTGCGGCGGTGGAGCGGGCGCATGGCGGCCCCTTCCCGGTGGGGGTGGCTGGATCGCCGCCAAGTATGGCCACGGGAAGGGGCGTTATCACTGGGGCTGGACGAACTCGGGCTGGTCGAGGACGCGCAGCCAGCTGCCGTCCGACTGGCGGCGCACCACCTGGGCCCTGGCGCCCGCCTCGTCCCTGGGCGGGGTGGCGGTCAGGGCCAGGTCGCCGCTGACCAGCGTGGGCAGCGGCGGCTCGGGCTCGAAGTGCGGGCGGCCCGCGAGCACCTTCTCCCAGAGCGCGCGGATGGCCTCCCGCCCGACGGTCCGCTGACCCGGCGGGTAGGCCAGGACGGCGTCCTCCTCGTAGAGCGCGGCGACGCCGGCCGCGTCGCCGGCGTTGGAGCGCTCGACGAAGAGGCGGGTGATGTCCTCGGGGCGCATGGCCTTCTCGTACCGGTCGTAGTCCGTGGCGTTCTCGGTCATGTCCCCAGCCTGGCCCCCGGGAGACCAGAAGTCCAACAGCTGGTTCTGCTGGCACCTAGAATTTCTGGTCATGGAACTGAGGCAGCTCGAGTACTTCGTGGCGGTCGCCGAGGAGCGGAACTTCACCCGGGCGGCCGAGCGGGTGAACATCAGCCAGTCCGGGGTCAGCGCCCAGATACGGCAGTTGGAGCGGGAGCTGGGCGCCGAGCTCTTCGACCGCTCGGCGCGGGCGGTGACCCTCACCGTGGCGGGGAAGGCCGCGTTGGAGCCGGCCAGGGCGGCGCTGGCGGCGGCGGCCTCCGTCGGCCAGGCGGTGGGCGAGGTGACCGGGCTGATCCGGGGCCGGCTCACGCTCGGCATGGTCGTCGGCTGCACCCTCACCCCGCTGTTCGAGGCGCTGGCCGCCTTCCACCGGGCCCATCCCGGGGTGACGGTCTCCCTGCTGGAGGACGGCTCCGACCGGCTGGTGGAGGGCGTGCGCGCCGGCACGCTCGACGTGGCGCTGATCGGCGCGGCGGAGGCGGCGCCGGCGGACCTCGGCTCGTCGACGCTGCTCAGCGAGCGGCTGGTGGCCGCCGTGCCGCCGGACCACCCGCTCGCCGGTCGCCGCCGGCTGACGCTGCGCGCGCTGGCCGAGCACGCCGTCATCTGCATGCCGCCGGGCACCGGCCTGCGCACCGCCTTCGACCGCGCCTGCGCCGCGCGCGGCGCGCGGCCGACCATCGCGCTCCAGGCCAGCGCCGCCGACGCGATCGCCGACCTGGCCGCCAGGGGCCTCGGCGTGGCCGTGCTGAGCGAGTCCATGGCCCCCGCGTACGCCGACCGCCTCACCGCGCGCGCCATCGAGGACGCCGACACGCCGGCCCTGCTGGCGATGGTCTGGAACCCCCCGCCGAGCGCCGCCACCCGCGCCTTCCTGACCGCCACCCGCCGCGAGTGGCCTCCGGTCGGGTAGCCGCGGCGGCGGTTCGGCCCGACGCCGTGTCGTCGACCGTGATCGGCTTGAGCGCCGTGCCCACCCCACCCGGTCCGACTGCCCACCGTGCACCGTGGTGGCGCCCTCGCCGCCTCCCTACGCTCGTGCCTACCGGGGCCCCGTCATCAGTCGAAGTCATCAGTCGAAGCACACCAAGGAGGGGACATGACCGTACGGAAGCGCCTCCCGTTAGCGGGCCTGGCGATGGCGGCGAGCGCCGTCCTGGCGGTGACGGTGGCGACCGCCGGCTCGGCCGCCGCGGCGGCGCCGGCCGCCGACCCGGACGGCGCGCACTGCGTGATCGACCTCGATGACCTGGCTCAGGAGAGCCTCTGCTTCGAGACCGAGGACGAGGCGACCGCCCACGTCGACGCACAGGCCGCCCTGATCGTGCTGGAGGTCTACGACTGGGTGGGGCTCAACACCGACGGCCCGTACGCCTACTTCTACGGCGACTCTCCCTGCACGGCCACCACGGAGGACGTCGACTACGCCATTCCGTCGCTCTACCAACTGACCTACAACATCGCGAACCCCGACGGCGTCTCCATGAACGACTCCATCAGCTCGCTGATCACGCACGAACGGTGCGACGTCAGGCTCTCCGACTGGGTCAACAACAACCCCGACGGGCCCCGGTCCGGCTGGATCGACTACTGCACCAACCTCACCGGCTCCGGACAGGGCGACTGCCCGACGGTGCTGAACTGGAACAACCGCGCCAGCTCCCTCCAGTTGAGCTGAGCCACTCCCGACCGACACCGGCCGGCGGCGCGGGGGCGGGGTCTGGAACGGCGGCCGGTGTCGTGGTCCTCTGGGGAGAGGACGGGGACAAAGGGGGCGGATCATGGTCGAGCGTGACGAGGAGACGTCGCGGCGGGGGGACGGGGAACGGGAGCTGCTGCGGGAGTTGACGCGGCAGATGTCACGGGACGCCGCGCCGGACGTCGGTCAGGTCGTCGAGTGGTTGGGGCGGCGGACCGGTGCCGAGGTCGGTCTTCTGACGGGGAGCGGGGTCGTGGCGGCCGGCACCGCCGGGTTCCCACGGCGGATGCCCGACTGGCTGGCGCGCGTGTTCCCCCGGTTGGCCCTGGGGGATTTGGCGACGGCGGCCGAACAGTCCGGCGGGCTGCGGGTGCGCTGCGAGGCCATCGGGCCGCGGGTGCCGCATCCGGTGCTGGTCGTGATCGACTCGTCGGCGCCGAGCGAGGAGTCACGCTCGCTGGTCTCGGCCGCGTGCGGCGTGCTGGCCGCGCTGCACGGGACGCGCGAGGCCGCCGCGGCTTCCAGGATCAGCCGGGATCGGGCGCGGCAGTTACGGTTCGCCGTGCTGAGCGCGTTGATGGAGGGGCAGCCGTTCCTGGCCCGGCGGATGATGGCTGGCGCCGTCCCGGCGGTGTTGGACGCCGCCGCCGTCCGGGTCTACCTGCTGCGGTGCGGGCCGGCCGACCGGGACCTGATCTCCGAGGCGTACCAGGACCATACGGGGTTCCACGGGCCCGACCTCCTGGTGCGCTGCCCCGTCTACAACCATCACCTGATCTGCGTCCTGGCCGAGGGTGCGAACGACGCCCACGGCCACCGGGAGACGCTGCTCCGCCTGGTCCGTGAGAACCCCGGCTACACGCTCGGGATCAGCGGCCCGCATCCGCTGGCCGCGACGGCCGAGGCGTACGCCCAGGCCGCCAACGCGCTGGCGGTGGCCCGCGACCGTCCCACCCGGGTCGCCGACTACCAGGGCCAGTCACCGCTCGTCCACCTGCTCCCTGAGCAGGAGGCTCTCGCCTGGGCCCGTGCCTTCCTGCGACCGTTGAGCTCCGCGCCCAGACTCACGATCAACGTGACACGCCTCGCGACCGACGTGCCGCAGGCCGGGATCGCCCGCCTGCTCGGCATCAGCCGCAACACGGTCCGGGCCCACGTCCGACGCGCGGAGGAGGCCCTCGGGACGGGCCTGAACGACGTCAGCTCGCGCGCCGCGCTCGCCCTGGCACTGGGCATCGCCGGCCCCCCGCTCGCCGCGGGTGGCGACGTCGAGCAGCCGGCGCCCACCCTGGAGGAACTGTTCCGCGCCCAGCCCGCCGTCGTGTGGGCCGAGGCGTTCCTCAGCCCGCTGCGGGACGCCGACCACCGCGGCCTCGACGCCACCCTGCGCGCCTGGATCGGCGCCAACACCGACGCCCAGCGGGCCGCCACGCGCCTCGGCATCAGCCGGAACACGGTACGAGCCCGGGTGCGCTCGGCGGAGCGGCTCCTGCACCGCGCCCTGCTGAGCGACACCGGATCCGGCGTCCACGACCTCGTCCACGCCCTCCGCATCTCCCAGGACACCCCCGTGCTCACGGTGGCCTGAGGGGGCTCGGCGGTCAGGCCACCTGCGTCGGGGCCGGCGTGGGCCTCGTACGGAGGGTGAGGGGGAGGAGGGCGGTCAGCAGGGCCAGGGTCGCGTAGCCCCAGGTCAGGGTCGCGGTGGCGGCGATGGCCGCCACCAGCAGGGGGCCGCCGGCGTCGCCGAGTTCGCGGCCGAGTTCGGCGGTCCCCATGGTCTGGCCGAGGCGTTCCCTGGGCGTGGCGGCCGCCAGGGCCGCGAAGCCGAGTGGGGTGATGACGCCGGTGCCGGCGCCGATCAGGGCGGCGCCGGCGAGGACGCCGACGGCGCCGGGCAGCGTCGCGGCGCCGAGGCCGGCGGCCGTCACCAGCAGGCCGGCTATCAGCCCGGACCGCGTGGTCAGTCGGCCGCCGTCGAGTCGGCGGCCGGCCCACGGCTGGGTGAAGGCCGCGCAGGCGGCGAGCACCGAGACGGCGGCGCCGGTGGCCAGCGGGGTGAGGCCGGCGGCGGCGCCGGAGAGCGGCAGGAAGCCGACGCCGGCGGAGAGCGCGGCCGTGGCGGCGGCGAGCGCGGCCACCGGCCGCAGGAAGGCGCCGTCCGTGAGCCGCCGCACCAGGCCGAGCACGGTCTGGCGCTCCTTGGGGAGCGGCGGCACGGCCGGGACGGCAAGGGCCGCCCACACCGCCACCGTGGCGGCCAGCGCCGCGAGGACCGCGAAGAGCAGGGTGAGGCCGCCGAGCCAGATCAGCGCGCCGCCGAGCAGCGGCCCCGCGGTGTAGCCGATGGACTTGTGGAAGCCGTAGGAGCCGAACGCCCGGCCGTGCTTGGCGGCCGGGTTGAGGCGGGCGACCAGCGCGGAGGCGGCCGGCGAGAAGGCGGAGGCCGCCGCGCCCTGACCGAGCCTGGCCGCCCACAGCCAGTCGGGATCGCGCACCACCACGAACAGCGCGGAGGCGGCGGCGAACGCCACCAGGCCGCCGAGCAGCACGGGCCGGGCGCCGACCCGGTCGGCCAGGGTGCCGAACACCGGCTTGAGCACGACCTCGGCGCCGTCGTAGAGGGCGAGCAGCAGGCCGAGGTAGAGGAGCGAGGTCGCGAGGTCCTCCTCGCCCTGGCCGAGGTTGGCGGCGATGCCGTGCGCGCCGAACGCGGTGGTGAAGCCGGCCGCGTACAGCGGCCACATGGCGGTTCTCATGCCCCGTCCCCCGGCGCGTCGAAGGCGTGCAGATGGGCGAAGACCCGCTCGCCGTACTCCTCGAAGCGGCGGACGCAGGCGGCCAGCCGCTCCTCGGCCTCGGCGGCGCCCGGGGAGCCGAAGACGTCCTTGGCCCGGAGGTCGCGGTGCCAGCGGCGCAGCCGCTCCAGGCTCTGCTCCTCCTCGTCCAGCTCGGCGAGGGTGAACTTGGCCTGCCTGGTCTCCTTCTCCAGCTCCGCGAGGTACTTGCCGCAGTCGGCGACGAACTCCGCCCAGTCCTCGGCGCGCGCCGCCGCGAACATGTCCCGCAGCCGCTCGGCGTCGGCCGGGCCGCGCCCGCCGGCGCGCAGCGCCACGGCCTCGCCGCCGGCCCGCTCCGTCATGGCCACGGCCCGCTCGATGCCGTCCGCGAACACGGCCACCTCGGGCGCGGCCCACACCCCCTGGCCGAGCGAGAGGGCGCCGACCCGGCGCAGCTCCCGCCACACCGCGACCCGGTGTCGCGAGGGCTGCGCCGGCAACCGCACGATGAGCACGACCCACTGGGCCCGCGTTACGTCTTCCACCTGGGCAATGTAACGCCTGCTACATCATGATCGGAAGCGCCTGTCACGGCTTTCTCGGCAGCCCCGCCAACTCCAGCACCAGGTCGCGGACCTCGGTGGCGGCGATCCGGTCGCGGTGGCCGGTGGGGGTGTCGCAGAGCAGCACGGGTCCCTCGGCCGGGTCGGTGGGGAGGCGGCCGTGCGTGCCGCCGACCCAACGGCCGTCGAGCGGGACGACGTTGGTGGTGTAGCGCAGCCCCAGCTTCTTGCGGGCGAGGCCGACGCCGGCGCGCAGCCTGGCGCGGGGGTCGGCGGGGTCGAAGAACAGCTCGGCCGGGTCGTAGCCGGGCTTGCGGTGGATCTCCACGCCGCGCGCGAAGTCGGGGGCCTGTGCGTCGTCCAGCCAGTAGTAGTAGCTGAACCACGACTCGGGCTCGGCGACCAGCACCAGCTCGCCCGAGCGCTCGTGGTCGAGCCCGTACCTGGCCTGCCCGTCCCGGTCCAGGACCTGCTCCACGCCCGGCAGGTCGGCGCAGAGCTTCGCGACGGCCGGCACGTCGGCCGGGTCGTCGACGTAGACGTGCGCCACCTGGTGGTCGGCCACCGCGAAGGCCCGGGAGGCCCACGGGTCCAGGTACTCCATGCCCTCCTGGGTGTAGACCTCGAGCAGCCCGGCCCGGCGCAGCGCCCGGTTGACGTGCACCGGGCGGCTGGCGGCGGTGATGCCGTACTCGCTGACGACCACCACCCGGGTGTCGGTCTCCCGCGCGTCCCGCAGCAGCGGTGCCAGGACCCGGTCCACGTCGGCGGCGGCGCGGGCGGCCTGCGGGCTGTCGGGGCCGTACCGCTGGAGGTCGTAGTCGAGGTGCGGCACATAGGACAGCGTCAGGTCGGCGCGCGGCATCAGGCGGCGGGTGGCGGCGACGATCCACTCGCTGGAGCGCAGCGACGCGGTCGGCCCCCAGTAGTGGAAGAGCGGGAACGGGCCGAGCTCCTCGGTGAGTTCGTCGTGCAGCTCGGTCGGCCGCGTGTAGCAGTCGGGGGACTTGCGGCCGTCCGCGTGGTAGACCGGGCGCGGGGTGACGGTCCAGTCGGTGGTGGCGCCCATCGCGTACCACCAGCAGACGTTGGCCACCTTGTAGCCGGGCTGGGCGCGGCGCGCGGTCTCCCACACCTTCTCGCCGCCCACCAGGCGGTTGTGCTGCCGCCACAGGTGGACCTCGCCGAGGTCGCGGAAGTACCAGCCGTTGCCGACGATGCCGTGCCCGGCGGGCGGCAGCCCGGTGAGCATGGAGGACTGCACGGAGCAGGTGACGGCGGGCAGCACGGTCTCCAGTTCGGCCTGCCAGCCGCGTTCGGCGACGGCCCGCAGGTTGGGGGTGTGTTCCAGCAGCCGTGGGGTGAGGCCCACGACGTCGAGCAGCAGGACGCGTCGGGCGGTGGTCATGCCGTCTCCTTCTCGGTCTCGGTCAGGCCGGCGCGGCCCAACGCGCCGGCGGCCCAGCGCAGTTCGGCGGCGAGTCCGGCGGCGAGCTCGGCGTCGCCGGTGGGCCGGAACCGCTCGGGCAGCACGGACCAGGTGTAGGTCTCCACCTCCAGGTGGTCGGTGCGCGGCTCGGGTCCGGCGAACAGTTCGGCCAGGGTGCGCTCCAGGTGGTCACTGGTGGTGTCCAGCGGCGGTTCGGGGCGCTGGTGCAGCGGGGCGTGGAAGTGCACCCGCCAGGGGCCGCTGCCGGGCAGCGCCGCGGGACCTTCCAGCGCCTGGGGCAGGTCGTCGCGGGCCGCCACCGCGCCGTCGCCCGGGGGCAGTTCGCGGACCTGGTGCAGGAAGCGGTCCTCGGTGTAGCGGGCGAGCGCGGCCCTGGTGTCGGCGTCGGCCGGCTCGGCGGCGTGCAGGGCCGCCGAGACCTGCGCCTTGACGACGGGCAGGCCGGCCTCGGCGAGGGCGGCCACGGCGCCGGCCGGGTCCTCGAAGGCGACGGCGAGGTGGCAGGTGTCGAGGCAGACGCCGATCCGCCGGGTGTCGACGCCGGCCAGCAGTTCGACGGCCTCGGCCACGGTCTCGACGATGCAGCCGGGTTCCGGTTCGAGGCCGACGCGGACGGTGCGGCCGGTCTCCGCCTCCAGCTTGGCGAGTCCTTCGGCCAGCCGGTCGAGCATGGCGCGGGCGGCGCCGTGCCGGCCCGCGTCCCAGGGCTCGCGCCAGGCCAGCGGCACGGTGGAGACGCTGCCGCGGGCGGCGTCGTCGGGCAGCAGCCCGGTCAGCACCCGGGCGCAGTCGAGGGTGTAGCCGAGCCGCTCCTCCTCGGTCCAGTCGGGTCGGTAGACGGCCTTCTTGACGACGGGGGCGTGGAACCCGCGGTAGGGGAACGCGTTGAGGGTGACGACCTCGATGCCGTGCTCGTCCAGGGCGCGGCGCAGCCGGTCGAGTTCGGCCGGTTCGGTGGCGAGGCGGGCGGCCAGCGGGGCGGGCAGCCACAGGCCGAGGCCGATCCGGTCCGCGTCGAGTCTGGCGCGGACGCCGGCGCCGAAGACGCGCAGCTGGCGGTGCAGCCCTTCGGCGTCCTCGGCCGGATGGACGTTGGTGCAGTACGCGAGGTGCACGCGGGTGCCGTCGCGGTGCCGGAACGTCATGGCGGCTCCTTTCGGTGTCTCGGGCTCGGTGTCTCAGGCCGGCCGCTGGCCGCGCAGGATCGAGTTGCCCTCGAAGGTGGCGGTGGCGTCCGCCGCCCCGTCGCCGGCCTCGTCCAGCAGCAGCCGGCCGCTCTGGGCGTAGAAGGCCACCGGGTTGCGCCACAGCACCCGGTCCACGGCGTCCTCGTCGAAGCCGGCCTCGCGCATCGCGGCGCCGGTCTTGGCGGTCTTCAGCGGGTCGCTGCGGCCCCAGTCGGCGGCCGAGTTGACGATCATGCGGTCGAGCCCGTACTCGGCGAGGACCTTGACCATGCGGTGCTCGTCCATCTTGGTGTCGGGGTAGATGGAGAAGCCCATCCAGCAGCCGGACTCGGCGACCAGGCCGACGGTCACCTCGTTGAGGTGGTCGATGAGCACCATCTCCGGCGGCAGCCCGGAGGCGGCGACCAACTCCAGGCTGCGGCGCGTGCCTTCGGCCTTGTCGCGGTGCGGGGTGTGCACCAGCACGGGCAGGCCGTGCTCGGCGGCGAGGCCGAGGTGGCGGACGAAGATGGTCTCCTCGGCCTCGGTCATGGAGTCGAAGCCGGTCTCGCCGACCGCCACCACGCCGTCCTTGGCCAGGTAGCGCGGCAGCAGGTCCAACACCCCGGCGAGCCGGGGGTCGTTGGCCTCCTTGGGGTTGAGGGCGACGGTGCAGTGGTGCCGGATGCCGAACTGGGCGGCCCGGAACCGCTCCCAGCCGACCAGGCCGTCGAAGTAGTCCTTGAACGAGCCGACGGAGGTGCGGGGTTGGCCGAGCCAGAACGCCGGCTCGGTCACGGCGCGCACGCCCGCGTCGTACATCACCTGGTAGTCGTCGGTGGTGCGGGACGTCATGTGGATGTGCGGGTCGAAGATGCGCATCAGCGCTCTCCTTCGGGGTGCGGGCGGTACAGGGCGAGGATGCGGCGGGCGTCCTCGGGTACGGGGCGGCCGGCGGCCTCCCGTTCGGCGACGAACGCGGCCGTCATGCGGGCGAGTTCGTCGTCGACGCGGCCGGTCCAGGCGGCGACGGCATCCAACGGCACGCCGACGAACAGGCACTTGAGCACGCCGTGCCGCCAGACGTCCGCGCCGAGGTGGCGGTCGGCGTACCGGCCCATGGCGGCCGCGACCAGGCGCGGGTCGTTGCTGCGCAGCCCGTCCTCGACGAGCCCGAGCAGCCCCGGGATGTCGACGTCGTCGAGGGCGCGCAGCACGGCGCGCTTCTCGTCGCCGTCGCCGTCCTCGTACAACTCGGTGAGCATGGTGGTGAGTTCGGTCGGCGAGAGGCGGCTGGACGCGGCGACGGCGGCCACCAGGGCGGCCCGGGCCCGGTCCTCGATCCGGGGCACGCGCAGCCCCTCCGGGTCGTCCGGGTCGGTCGGGCCCCGGCCGACGAGCCGCCCCACGGCGGGGAAGAGGACCCTGAGCCGGGAGGGGTCCGCGGCCACCTCGGCCGCCAGCGGGAAGAGCCGCTCGGTGTGCTCGGCGCTCATCGGGCCACCGCCTCCGTCTCCGCCTCCGCCTTGCGGAGCGCGTCCAGCGCGCGGGCGGCGACGGTGGGCGCGGCGTGCGCGTGCCGGGGCAGCTCGACGGCGACCAGCCCCCGGTAGCCGATCTCGCGCAGGGCGCCGAGTGCGGCCGGCAGGTCGATCTCGCCGTCGCCGAACTCCAGGTGCTCGTGCGTGCCGCGCCGCATGTCGTCGGCCTGCACGTTGGCCAGCAGCGGGCCGACGCCGCGCACGCAGTCGGCCGTCGACGCGTCCTCGTTGCACACGGTGTGCCCGAGGTCGATCGTCACCCGCAGCGCGGCCGGGTCGCCGAGCCGGCGGCGCAGTTCGGCGACGCCGCCGAGCGTGTCGACGAACATGCCGGGCTCCGGCTCGAACGCGCAGACCACGCCGTGCCGTTCGGCCGTCGCCAGCACCTCGGCGGTGCCGGTGGTCAGGCGCCGCCAGCCCTCCTCGGGGGTGGTGCCGGCGGGCAGCGTCCCGGACCAGAACGAGACGGCGTCGGCGCCGAGGTCGGCGGCGACCCGGACGGCCCGGCCGAGGTAGTCGACGCGGCGGTCGCGGCCCTCGGCGGAGACGAGGGTGGGCTCGTGCTTGTGCCGGGGGTCGAGGACGTAGCGCGCCCCGGTCTCCACGACGACGCCGAGCCCGAGTTGGTCGAGACGGCGCGCCAACGCGGCGGTGCGGGCCGCGAGATCGGGCGCGAAGGGATCCAGGTGCGGGTGGTCCAGGGTCAGCGCGACGCCGTCGTAGCCGAGTCCCGCGATGACGGCCAGGGCCTCGTCGAGCCGGTGGTTGGCGAAGCCGTTGGTGCCGTAGCCGAAGCGGAGGCCGGTCATGTCGGGGACACCTTTCGCGAGGCGAGACGGGCGAGCGGACCGAGCGCCGACAGGGCGGCGGCGACGGCCGGCGCGCCGGCGCCGGCGGCCAACGCGGCCTGCAGGCCGATGCCGCCCCGCACCCCGGCGCCGGTGGCGCCCCGCGCGGCCCGCGCGTCCCCCACCGCCCGCACGGCCGCCAGCTGCGGCCGCCCGACGGAGCGCGCGTACACGACGGCCGCCACGACGCCGCCTCCGGCGGGGGCGGCCGCGCGGGCACGGCCCGCGAGCCGGCGGAGCCGGCCGGCCGCGGCGGCTCCGCCGGCCGCCGGGCCTCGTGCCGCGCGGAGCGCGCCCAGCGTGGCCAGGCCGGCCGCCGTGGCGGTGCCCGCCACGGCGGCCAACGCCGCGGCGCGAGGCGCGCCGTGGACTTCGCCGCGGCTGAGGGTGGTGACGCCGGCGGTGTGGGTGGCCATGGCGAGTGCGGGGACGGCCGCCGCCGAGGCGTGGCCGCCGGCGCCGAGCAGGACGTCGAGGCCGCGGGCGGCGGCCATGAACGCCGGCCCGGCGGCGGTGCGCTGGGCCCACAGGTCGTAGGCCCACACGGTTCCGGCCAGCGGCACCGCGACCCGCAGGGCGCGGCGGCCGCCGGCCACGGCGGCCAGGCCGAGGCCGGCGCCGGTCAGCGCCGTGGCGAGGCCGAGCGCCTCGAAGGCGTCGACGCGGCCTGAGGGAATCGGGCGCTCGGGCCGCTCCCGCGCGTCCAGGTCGCAGTCGGCGAAGTCGTTGAGCGCCATACCGGCCAGGTACAGGCACACCGACGCGGCCGGCGCCGCCCAGCTGCGGCGGCCGTAGGGCCAGCCGGCCGCCGCCGCGCCGGCCAGGCTGTCGCCCGGCGCGGTCAACGCGGCCGGCAGCCGGACGAGTTCGGCCGCGTCGCGAGCCCTCACGCCCGCTCCCCGAGCGCCGCGCACCACTCGGTGAGGGCGCGCCACTGGGTGCCGAGGTCGTGCGCGACGCCGTCGCCCGCCGGGTCCTTGAAGAAGAAGCCGAGCGCGGCGAGCGGCCCGGTCTCGCCCGCCTCGGCGGCGCGCGCCGTGAGCCGTGCCAGATCGAGCACCAGCGGCGCGGCCAGCGCCGAGTCGCAGCCGCTCCAGGTGAACTGGAGCGTCATGCGGGTGCCGAGGAAGCCCTCGAAGGAGACATGGTCCCAGGCGGTCTTCCAGTCGCCGAGGTCGGCGACGTAGTCGATGTGCATGGGCCCGTCGACCGGCCGGCCGAGGATGGCCTCCAGGCCCTGTCCCTTGGTGCGCAGCTTGCTCTCGGCCGCCGCCGGGTCGGCGAGGGTGCGGCCGTCGCCGCCGCCGAGGAGGTTGACCGAGGTCCAGGAGCGGATGGTCAGGGCGCGGCTGGCGAACATCGGGGCCAGCGCGGACTTGAGCAGGGTCTCGCCGGTCTTGCCGTCCGAGCCGGCCCACGGCAGGCCCTCGCGGGCGGCGAGTTGGACGAGCGCCGGCGGGCGCGGGCCAGGGCTCGGGGTGAAGGCGACGACGGGGCAGCCGGCCCGGTAGGCGGCGTAGGCGTACAGGGAGCTGGCCGGCAGCGGTGACTCGCCGGCGTCCAGGGCGCGTTCGAGTGCGTCGAGGTCGGCGAGCGCCGGGTGGTCGGGGGCGGGCGGCTCGGTGCTCGACACGTCGACGACGACCACCCGGTCGAGGCCGTGGCGGTCCCGGAACGCGGTGATGTCGTCGGCGATGCGGCGCGCGGCGGCCCGCTGGGTCTCCCCACCGGGGCCCGCGCCGGGGCGTATTCGGCTGTCGGCCTCGGCGAGTTCGGCGCTGAGCGCGCGGGCGAGCTGGGCGGGGAACACGCCGCCGGCGGCCAGCTCCTCGGCCCGCTTGGGCAGCGAGCCGTGCCCCAACTCGTGCCCGCCGGTGATCAGTTCGGCGAGCCCGGGCAGTCGGGCGGCGGCCACCTCCGGGAGTTCGGCCACGCAGCCGTCGGGCGAGCCGAGGCCGGCGCGCAGGGCGAGGGCGCCCACCGTGGCGGTGGTGGCCACCGAGCCCCTGGCGCCGACGAACCAGACGCCGATCCGGGGAGCGGGAGAGGGAGGGGACAGCGCGGACATGTGCGGACCTCCTGGTCGGTGTTTCCATGGGATTGCCCCGGCCGGGCCCCGGTGTCACCCGGGGCCCGGCCGGGGCTCACCCGGTCCCGGTCAGCCGACCGGGACGAGGGTCACCTCGGCGGTGCCGGTGAGCGGGGGAAGCCCGTTCACGCCGGGGTCGGTGTAGCTGGCCGTGAACACGCCCCGCAGGTCGTCGTGTTCCGGGTCGTGCGAGTCGTCCAGGGCGGTCGTGATCGAGCCGACGCAGCCGCGGGCGGTGGTGAGCGGGTGACCATGCGTGTCGTGGCCCAGGGTGTAGGTCACGGAGACCCGCGAGCAGTCGAACGGCTGGTCGTCGGTGACGGTCACCTCGTAGGCGATCGTGTCACCGAAGGAGAACTCCTCGCCGCCGGCCGGGGTGACGAAGGAGACCTGCGGCACGTCGTTGCCGATGACGATCTCCACCTCGGCGTTGGCGGCGCGGCCGGTGCGGTCGGTCACCCGGAGGGAGGCGAGATGGACGCCGTCCTCGGAGTAGGTGAAGGTCGGGTTGGCCTCCCGGGAGTCGATCCGGCCGTCGGAGTCGAAGTCCCAGGCGTAGCGCAGCCGGTCGCCGTCGGCGTCCTCGGTGCCCTCGCTGGAGAAGTTCACGGTCAGCGGCGCGTGTCCGCCGGTGACGTCGGCGGAGGCGCGCGGCACCGGGGTGTGGTTGCCGTCGCGTCCTATGTAGTCGATGCGGGCGAGCTGGGCCTCCGGATTCTCGGCGAAGAAGCCCTTGCCGTACTCCAGCACGTAGAGCGCGCCGTCGGGGCCGAACTCCATGTCGATCAGCGAGGAGAAGTCCAGGTCGGCGAGGACCTCCTCGATGCCGTTGAGGTTGTTGCGGCGGTCGACGTCGAAGCCCCAGATCCGGTCCCGGCTGAACTCGTAGAACAGCGGGTGCCCTTCGTACTCCTGGGGCCAGGCGCGGGCGCTGTTGCGGGCCGCGACCCGCCGGTCGTACTCGTAGGCGGGGCCGGCCATCGGGGCGATGCCGCCGGTGCCGAGCTCGGGGAAGTTCTCCGACTCGCCGTAGCCGTACCACATCTGCGGCTGGACGACGGTCGGCAGCTCACGCAGCCCGGTGTTGTGCGGCGACTCGTTCACCGGGGCGGCGCAGTCGAACGGCTCGCCCGAGGTGTTCGTGGCGAAGTCGTAGTCGACGTAGGGGAGTTCGGGGGTCACGCAGTAGGGCCAGCCGTGGTTGCCGGCCCGGGTGGTCGCGAACCACTTCCCGGTGCCGTCCGGGCCCCGCCCCGGGTCGGCGACGCGCGCGTCGGGCGAGTAGTCGGCGACGTAGAGCGCGTCCGTCTCCTGGTCGATCTCGATCCGGAACGGGTTGCGCAGGCCCATCAGGAAGATCTCGGGCCGGGCGCCCTCCGTGCCGGGCCGGAAGAGGTTGCCGCGCGGAACGGAGTAGGAGCCGTCCCGGTTGACCTTGATGCGCAGCACCTTGCCGCGCAGGTCGTTGGTGTTGGCGGAGGTCCGCTGCGCGTCGTAGGCGGGGTTGCGGTCGGTCCGCTCGTCGATGGGGGTGTAGCCGCCGGAGGCGAACGGGTTGGAGTCGTCGCCGGTGGAGAGGTAGAGGTTGTCGTCGCTGTCGAAGACGATGTCGCCGCCGACGTGGCAGCAGATGCCCCGGGTGGCGGGGACCTCGATGATCCGCTGCTCGGTGGACAGGTCGAGGGTGTCGCCGCGCAGTTGGAAGCGGGAGAGCTGGGTGTAGCCCTCGAACGGCTCGAAGTCCTCGGGGGTGCCGGTCAGGGGCGCGTCGCCCTCGTTGACGTCCGGGGTGGCCGGGTCGTCCACGGGGGTGTCCAGCGGTGGGGCGTAGTACAGGTAGACCCAGCTGTTGCCGCGACCGTTGAAGTTCGGGTCGATGGCGATGCTCTGCAGGCCCTCCTCGTCGTGCTCGTACACGTCGAGCTCGGCGGCGAGGGTGTTGAGGCCGTTGTCGGGGTCGTTGATCCACACCTGCCCGCCGCGGGTGGTGTGCATCACGCGGCCGTCCGGCAGGACGGCGAGGTCGATGGGCTCGCCTGGCGTGTCGTTGAGGGTGACCTTCTGGAACTCGGCGGTCTGGGGCGCGTCGGGGGTCGGCTCGTGCCCCTCGTGGGCGTTGGCGGTAGCGGGTACGCTCAGCAGCGCGCCCGCCATCACCGCCACGAGGGCTGGAATGGTTTTTCTTCGCATTGCTTCCTCTTCGTGCGCGTGTGGCCGGCGGTTCGATCGCCCTGCCGTTCGGTGCCAGCGAGCCGGCGGGGCGTTGCCTGGTGGCGGCCGGTGGGCCGCCACCAGGAGCGAGGGGTGGCGAAGTGGCCCTGGTCGCGCGTCAGGAGCCGAGGTAGTCGTAGCCGACCTCGGCCGACTGGAGCGGCGTGACGTCGGGGGTGTCGTTCTCGACGATGTACTCGTCGACCTTGTGGGCCCGGAAGATGCGGGGGAAGTCGATGACGCCGGTGCCGAGGTCGGCCATGTCGCCGTCGGCGGCGCTGCGGTCCTTGACGTGGAACTGGATGACGCGCTGCGGCGCGCGGCGGATGACGTCGAGCGAGAAGCGCTCCGGGTCGCGCTCGCCGAGCTCGACGGCGGCCCTGACCGTCCAGTACAGGTCGATCTCCAGGTGGACGTAGCGCGGGTCGAGCTCCCGGGTGAGGATGTCCCACGGGGTGCGGCCACGGCCCAGGTCGGTGGTGAACTCGTGGGCGTGGTTGTGGTAGCCGTAGCGCAGCCCGAGGCGGCGCGCGGCGCGGGCCTCGACGTTCATCCGCTCGGCCCAGGCGTACCAGTCCTCGGCGTTGGCCGAGTTGAGGTAGGGCACGTTGACGTACTTCTGGCCCAGGATCAGGGCGTTCCGCAGCTTGGTGCGCAGCGCCGCGTCGTCCGCGCTGATGCCCTCGTGGCTCGAGGTGGTGCGGATGCCGAGGCTGTCGTGGAAGCGGCGCAGCTCGGTGGCGGTGCGGCCGTAGTAGCCGGCCTGCTCGACCTTGCGGTAGCCGATGCGGGCGAGCGAGCGCAGGGTGGCGTCGTAGCCGGCGGCGCCGCCCAGGTCCGAGCGGAGGGTGTAGAGCTGGACGCTGATCTTGTTGCGGGGCACCAGCGAGTGGCCGTGGCCGCCGCCGCCCTGGGGCTGGGCCGCCAGCGCCGCGGGGGCGGCCGCGAAGGCCGCGCCGGCGCCGATGGCGCCCAGGGCCGCGCCGCGCAGCAGCGTGCGGCGCCCGAGGCCGCGCGCGGCGAGCGAGTCGGTGAGGGATCTGTCTCCGTCGAATCCGTAGCACATGACGGCTCCTGTGTTTCTCTGGTGGTTCACATGGGGGGTCGCGCGGCCCGGGCTCGTGGGCCCGGGCCGCGGCGCCTTGGGGAGGGTCAGGGAGCGGTGGCCGGCGTGGTCGGGGCGGGCAGCGTGGTCCAGGCGCCGCCGGCCTCGTGCGACTCCTCGACGGCGGCCAGCACCCGCTGCACCCGCAGGCCGTCCTCGAAGGACGGCTCCGGGTCGGTGCCGTCGGCGATGGCCGTCAGCAGGTCGACGGCCTGGTGGGCGAAGGCGTGCTCGTAGCCGAGGCCGTGGCCCGGCGGCCACCAGGCCTCGATGTAGGGGTGGGTGGGCTCGGTGACCAGGATCCGGGTGAAGCCCTGGACGTTCTGGTCGACGGTGGCGTCGTGGAAGTGGAGGACGTTGAGCTCCTCCAGGTCGAACGCCAGGCTGCCGCGGTCGCCGTTGAGCTCGATCCGCAGCGCGTTCTTGCGCCCGGTGGCGTACCTGGTGGCCTCGAAGCTGGCGAGCGCGCCGCCGTCGAAGCGGCCGAGGAAGACGGCCGCGTCGTCGACGGTGACCTCGCCGGTGCCGCCGCCGTCCGGCAGGGGCCGCTCGCGCACGAAGGTGTCGACGACGGCGCTGACCCCGGTGACCAGCTCCCCGGTGAGGTACTGGGCCAGGTCGACGGCGTGCGCGCCGATGTCGCCGAGCGCGCCGGAGCCGGCCCGCTCCTTCGACATCCGCCAGGTGTAGGGCGCCGACGGGTCGGTCAGCCAGTCCTGGAGGTAGCGGGCCCGCACGTGCCGCAGCCGCCCGAGCCGGCCCTCGGCCACCAGCCGGCGGGCCAGCGTGAGGGCCGGGACCCGCCGGTAGGTGAAGCCGAGCATCGAACGCACGCCGCGCTCCCTGGCCTTGGCCGCCGCCTCCGCCATGACCTCGGCCTCGGCGACGGTGTTGGCCAGCGGCTTCTCGCACAGCACGTGCTTGCCGGCCTCCAGGGCCGCGACGGCGATCTCGGCGTGCGTGTCGCCCGGGGTGCAGACGTCGACGAGGTGCACGTCGTCCCGCGCCACCAGCGCCCGCCAGTCGGTCTCCACCACCGGCCAGTCGAACCGGTCGGCCAGCTCGCCGGCCGCCTCCCGGTTCCGGCCGCCGAGGGCGGCGAGCCGGGGGCGCAGCGGCGGGGCGAAGAAGCTTCTGGCGTTGCGCCAGCCCTGGGAGTGGGCCATGCCCATGAAGCCGTAGCCGACCATGCCGATGCCGAGCGTCTCGCCGGCGGCCGGTGGGGCGGTGCGTGGGCGGTTGTTCGAGCTGCTGAGCGTGCTCATGCGACCTCCGTCGTCGGGGAGTGGGGACCTCCGGCTGTGCCTGCGGCCGTCGTGCCTCCGGCCGTCAGGACTCGAAGCCCATCGGGAGGTACTCCTCGACGTTCTCGGCGGTCACCACGGGGGCGTCGAGCACGATGCGGCGCGGCACCTCGACCTGCACCAGGTCGGACAGGCCACGGTCCTGGGCGATCAGCCGGGCGAGCTTGATGCCGTCGCCGGCCTGGGTGGCCGGGTAGATGACGGTGGCCTCCATCTCGCCGCTCTGGATCCAGCGCATCGCGTTGGCCGAGCCGGCGCCGCCGATGAAGAAGAACTCGTCGCGGCCGGCGTTGTCGAAGGCGGCCTTGACGCCCACGCCCTGGTCGTCGTCGTGGTTCCAGATGATGTCGATCTCGTTCGCCGCCTGGAGCAGGTTGGAGGCGGCCTCCTCGCCCGACTCGACGGTGAACTCGGCGGCGACCCGGTTGTCGACGTCCTGCCCGCAGGCCTCGAGCGCGTCGGCGAAGCCCTGGGAGCGCTCCTGGGTGAGCGGCAGCGAGTCGATGCCGGCGATCTCGGCGATGACGGCGTCGTCGCCGAGGTTGTTCTCGGCGACCAGCTGGCAGGCGTACTCGCCGGCGGAGACGCCCATGCCGTAGTTGTCGCCGAGGATGGTGGTGCGGGCGGCGGCGTCGTCGGAGAACTCACGGTCCACGTTGACCACCGGTATGCCGGCCTCCATGGCCTGGGTGGCCACCTGGGTGAGCGCGGCGCCGTCGGTGGGCAGCAGCACGATGGCGTCGACGCCGTCGTTGATGAAGGTCTCGATGTGGCTGATCTGGGTGGACGGGTCGTTGGTGCCCTCGGCCATCCGCAGCTCGACGTCCGAGTACTGCTCGGCGGCCTGCTCCGCGAAGGTGTTGATGGCGGCCAGCCAACCGTGGTCGGCCTGCGGACCGGAGAAGCCGATCACGACGTTCTCGCCGGGCTCGTCGTTGGAGCTGGCGGCGTTCTGCTGCCCGCCGTCGGTCTCCTCCTCGCTCTCCTCGGGCGTGTTGCTGGTGCAGGCGGCGAGCAGGCCGACCGCGGCCAGGCCGACGCCGACCCGGGTGACGATCCGGCGCGCGCCGCTGCGGGGGAGGTTTCTGGACATGGCTGTCTCCGGTCAGGACGAAGGGGTGGTGAGTAAGAGAAAGAGGGATGGCGGACGTCGGGCCCCTGGATCAGGGCTCGACGGGCGACGCGTCGGCCGCGGCTCGCCCTACGGGGTGCCTCGCCCGGAGACGCGCTGCTGGAGCAGCACCGCGGCGACGATGATCGCGCCCTTGGCGACGGCCTGCGTGGAGGAGTCGAGGTTGTTGAGGGTGAACACGTTGGTGAGCGTGGTGAAGATCAGCACACCGAAGACGGTGCCGACGACGGTGCCGCGGCCGCCGCTGAGCAGGGTGCCGCCGATCACCACGGCGGCGATGGCGTCGAGCTCCATCAGGCCGCCGTGGGTGGAGGTGCCGGCGGTGGTACGGGCCAGGATCATCACGGCGGCCAGGCCACAGGCGAGGCCGAGCAGCAGGTAGAGGATGGCGCTGTGCCGGCGGACGTCGATGCCGGCGAGCCGGGCCGCCTCCGGGTTGCCGCCGACCGCGAGGGTGCGGCGGCCGAAGGTGGTGCGGTTGAGCAGCACCCAGCCGCCGGCCGCGGTCAGCGCGAAGATGATCACCAGGACCGGGACGCCGAGCACCTCGGCGCCGAAGAAGTCGATGAGCCCGGTCTCGGTCACCACCTGGGTCTGCCGGTCCGAGATGAGCTCGGCGAGGCCGCGTGCCGCCGCCATCATGGCGAGGGTGGCGATGAACGGCGCCATCCGGCCGTAGGCGATCAGCAGCCCGTTGATCAGGCCCGCGCCGGCGCCCACCAGCAGGGCCGTGGTGACCATCACGATCCAGTGGAAGTCGGCCGCCATCTGCTGGGTGGACAGCGTGGTCGCCCAGACCGAGGCCAGCGCCAGCACCGCGCCCACGGACAGGTCGATGCCGCCGCCGGTGATGACGAACGTCATGGCGACGCTGACCACGCCGACCACCGAGGCCAGGCGCAGGATCGTCATCATGTTGTCGAAGGAGGCGAACCGGTCCCCCGCCGTCGCGGCCCCGATCACGCACAGCAGCAGCAGGGCTATGACCAGGCCCAGGTTGCGGCCGGCCGGGCTGGAGAGCAGCGCGCCGATCCGCGCGGCGCCCTGCGGCGCGACCCGCACGGCGTCGCCGGGCCGCTGCTCGGCTTCTGTCTGAGCGCTCACTGTGAACTCTCCTCGTTCGCTTCTCTGTTGCCGCGGCGACGGCCGGCGCCGGGTCGCGGCTGCTCGCCACTCATGCTCGTTCGGTTCCCGCGGGCACCAGCTCGCCCTCCATCACCAGGTCGAGGACCCGGTGTTCGTCGATGTCCTCGGCGGCCGACTCGGCGACGACCCGGCCGTCGGAGATCACCAGCACCCGGTCGGAGAGGCCGATGACCTCCTCGATCTCGCTGGACACCAGCACCACGCCGATGCCCTGGTCGGCGAGGTCCCGGATGAGGGCGTAGATCTCGGCGCGCGCGCCGACGTCCACGCCGCGGCTCGGCTCGTCGAGCAGCAGCACCTTGCAGCCGCGCAGCAGCCAGCGGGCCAGCACGACCTTCTGCTGGTTGCCGCCCGAGAGGTTGCCCACCGGGCGGTTGACGCCGGCGGGGCGCACGTCGAGCGCCTCGGTGTGCTCGCTCGCCGCGCGGCGCTCCCGCGCGTTGTCCATGAAGCCGGCGCGGTGGAAGCGGGCCAGGCTGGCGAGCGTGACGTTGCGGTAGACGGCGTCGCCGAGGATCAGGGCCTGGCTCTTGCGCTCCTCGGGGCAGAAGCCGACCCCGGCGGCCATCGCGGCGCCGACCCGGCCGGGGCGCAGCGTCCGGCCGGCGACGCGCACGGTGCCGGCGGTGGCCTTGCGGGCGCCGTAGACGGTCTCCAGGATCTCGGAGCGCCCGGAGCCGACGAGCCCGGCGAGGCCGACGATCTCGCCCGGCCGCACGCTGAACCCGACGTCGGTGAACTCGCCCTTCCGGCTGAGCCCCTCCACCTCCAGCACCGGCTCGGCCGGCACCTCGGACGCGGCGGCGCGCTCGGGGAAGACGTACTCGATGGACCGGCCGGTCATCAGCCGGATGATCTCGGGGGTCGGGGTGTCGGCCGCCGGCAGCCCGGAGGCCGCAGTGCGGCCGTCCTTGAGCACGGTGATCCGGTCGCCGATCCGCCGGATCTCCTCGAGCCGGTGCGAGATGTAGATGATCGCGATGCCCTGCGCCGCGAGGTCGGCGATCACCGTGAAGAGGCGGTTGACCTCCTCCTGGTCCAGGACGGCCGAGGGCTCGTCCATCACGATCAGCTGGGCGTCGTGCGAGAGGGCGCGGGCCATGCTGACGATCTGCTTGCCGGCCGCGGAGAGCGAGCCGACCTCCTGGGTCGGGGACATCTCGGGGTGGCCGAGGCGGCGCAGCAGCTCACCGGTGGCGGCGTTGATCTCGCCACGCGCGGTGAAGCCGAACTGGGCGCGCTCGTGACCGAGGTAGACGTTCTCGGCCACGGACAGACCGTCCACCAGGTCGAGTTCCTGGTAGATGGTCGCGATGCCGCGGTCCAGGGCCGCCATCGGGCGCGGGAAGCGGACCTCCTCTCCGCGCCACAGGATCCGCCCGGCGTCGGGCTGGTGGGCGCCGGCCAGGACCTTGATGAGGGTGGACTTGCCTGCGCCGTTCTGGCCCAGGAGGCAGTGCACCTCGCCCGGCAGGACGTCCATGTCGATGCCGTCGAGGGCCTTCACGCCGGGGAAGTGCTTGACGATTCCGTGCATCGCCAACAGCGGTTCACGTACGTCCTCCGCCGCGGACGGGCCGGACGTCTTCGGGGGGCCAGTCATGGGCGACAAGGTAGGAAGGCTTTTACCGGACGTCAATAGAAAGCACAGCTGTTTCTGATCGAAGCTTGTGCGGTAACTGAACTAAGCCCCCTACGTTGTATCGTTGACCACGCACTTAAGGTCCGCAGGCGACAGAAGGGCAGGGCCACCATGGCGGAGAACGGCTCCCTCCCCGCCGGTCAGGCGGCGGGCACGGCCGCGCTGCTCTGGCTCGTGCGCGACGGCCGGCCGCGGACCCGAGCCGAGCTGGTCGCCGAGACCGGCATGGGGCGCTCGACCATCGCCGAGCGCGTCGACACGCTGCTCGGCTCCGGGCTGCTCACCCAGACCGACAACGCGCCCTCCACCGGCGGGCGACCGCCGTCCACCTTCGTCTTCAACGCCGCCGCCCGCGTCGTGCTGGCCGCCGACATCGGCGCCACCCACGCCAAGACCGCGATCACCGACCTGTCCGGCACCGTGCTCGCCGAGGAGGACCTGGCGCTCGACGTCGCGGCCGGCCCCGAGACGGTCCTCAAGCAGGTCACCGAGCACGGCGAGGGGCTGCTGACCAGGGCCGGGCGCGGCCGCGCCGACCTGCTCGGCATCGGCCTCGGCCTGCCGGGCCCCGTCGAGCACGCCTCGGGCAAGCCCACCAACCCGCCGATCATGCCCGGTTGGGACGGCTTCGACGTGCCCGGCTTCGTGGAGGAGCTGGTCGGCGCCCCGGCGCTGGTCGACAACGACGTGAACCTGATGGCGCTCGGCGAGCACCGCACGCAGTGGCACGACCAGCAGCACATGATCTTCGTCAAGATCGCCACCGGCATCGGCAGCGGCCTGATCGCCGACGGCCGGCTGCACCGCGGCTCCCAGGGCGCCGCCGGCGACATGGGCCACGTCCAGCTCCCGCACGAGGCCGACGTGCCGTGCCGCTGCGGCAACACCGGCTGCCTGGAGGCCGTCGCCAGCGGCGCCGCGCTCGCCGCCCGGCTCACCGAGCTGGGCAACGAGGCCCGCACCAGCGCCGACGTGGTCGCCCTGGCGCGCAACGGCTCGGTCACCACCTTGAAGCTGGTCCGCCAGGCCGGCCGCCACATCGGCGAGGTGCTGGCCACCGCGGTCAGCTTCTTCAACCCCTCGGTGATCGTCATCGGCGGCGCCCTCTCCCAGGCCGGCGAGCACCTCGTCGCCGGCATCCGCGAGGTCGTCTACCAGCGCTCACTGCCGCTGGCCACCCAGGACCTGCGCATCGTCCAGTCCCGCGCCGGCGAGCGCGCCGGCGTCTACGGCGCCGCCGCCATGGTCGTCGAGCACGCCTTCGCCCCGGCCCACCTCCCCCGCTACCTGATGACCCCCGAGGCGGCCGACCCGGTCACGGCCTGACGCCCGGTCACCGGATCGCGGCTCAGGCGGGCGTCGGAGCCCCGGTGAGCTCCACACTCCTGTCCCACAGCCGCCGCCGGGCCGCGGCGTCGTACGCCTGGGCGTGCGCCCGGCTCTCCCGGGTCCGGTCGTAGAACCGGCCGGTGGTCGTGGCGAGTTCGGGGGCGAGGACGAGGCGGCGGGTGGCCGCCACGCCCTCCTCCAGGGTGTCGACGCTGCTGCCGAGGTCGGCGAGCACCATCTTCGTCGGCATGTAGGTGGCGGGGTGGAGGCTGTTGACGGTCACCTCCTCGGCGGGCAGCCGGCCGGCGAGCTCGAAGCCGCACATGATCTGCGCCAGCTTGCTCTGGCGGTAGGCACGCCAACCGTCGTAGCCGTGCTCCAGCATCAGGTCGCCGAAGTCGATCGGGTGCTGGCCGAGGGACGCCACGTTGACCACCCGGGCCGGCGCCGACGCCCGGAGCAGCGGCAGCAGTTCGAGGGTCAGCAGGAATCCGGCGAGGTGGTTGACCGCCAGCCGCAGCTCGTGGCCGTCCGCGCTGGTGCGGCGGGTGCGACCGTCCGGCTCGCCGCCGCCGACGCCGGCGTTGTTCACCAGCACGTCGAGCCGCCCGGCCGTCGCACGGACCTCCTCGGCCATCCGGCGGACCTGGGCGAGCTCGGCGAAGTCCGCGACGACGGTCCGGGGTTCGCCGGCGCCGCCCGCCACCAACTCAGCGACGAGGCGGTCCAGCCGCTCCCGGCTGCGGCCGTGCAGGATGAGCTCGGCGCCGCTGGCCGCCAGGTCGTGGGCCAGGGCCCTGCCGAGGCCGTCGGTGGCTCCGGTGACGAGAACGGTGCGGGGCGGGTCGGTGGACTCGGTCACGGGTGGTCCTCCCGTTCGACGAAGTGGGTGGGGGTCAGCCGGTCGTGGAGGCGCGGACCTTCAGCGTGGGGATGAGCCGCTCCGACTCCGCCGGCTCGCCGGCGATCAACCGGGCCAGCAGTTCCAGCGCCCGGCGGCCCATCTCGTGCATCGGGGAGCGCACGCTGGTCAGCGGCACCGGCAACTCGGCGGCCAGCGGCGTGTCGTTGAAGCCCATCACCGCCACGTCGGAGCCGACCTGACGGCCGTGGTCGCGCAGCGCGCCCATGGCGCCGATCGCGGCGAAGTCGTTGGCCGCGAAGATCGCGGTGGGCGCGGGTCCCGGCAGCGCCAGCAGCCGCTCGGTGGCCGCCCGGCCGCCCGCCGCGTCGAACGGCGAGTGCACCACGTGCTCGGGACGCACCGTCACGCCCGCCTCCCGGCACGCCTCGACGAAGCCCGCCGTGCGGTCGATGCCGGTGCTGGCGTAGGGCTCGCCGGCGAGCACCGCCATCCGCCGGTGCCCGAGGGAGAGCAGGTGCTCGGCCGCGAGCCGCCCGCCGAGACGGTCGTCGCAGGTGACCGCGACATGGTCGGCGACATGCCGGCTGACCAGCACGAACGGCACCCCCCTGGCCGCCGTCTCGGTGAGGAAGGCGCCGTCCGCGTGCGCGTCGCCGAAGATCATGCCGTCCACCCTGCGGGCCAGCACCATCTCCGTGTGCTCCCGCTGGAGCCGGGGCTGGTCACGGGTGTTGGTGACGAAGGTCGACAGGGCGCGCTCGGAGGCGGCCTCCTCGATCCCCTCGTAGATGGTGGCCAGCACCAGGTCGGACAGCCGCGGGACGAGCACCCCGACGAGGTTGCTGCGCTGGGTGCGCAGGCTGGTGGCGTGCGGGTTGGGCTGGTAGCCGAGCCGGTCGGCGAGCTCCCTGACCCGGGCGATAGTGGCCGGCGAGGCGGCCCTGCGGCCCTCGTCCGGCTTGGCGTGCAGGACCCGGGAGACGGTCGACACGTGCAGCCCCAGCTGGTCGGCCAGCGTCCGCAGGGTCACCTGGGGCCGGTGCGGGTCCGTGGCCATGGCTGATCGCGCCTCCGCTGCAGGGGTCACCGACGCCGGGCGGGCGCGCCAGGTGCCAGGCGTGCACTCGGGGGGACGGTGGTTTCCCGCGATCGTAACAGCGGGGTAATTGACCGCGACAGGAAGGCCGTGCACACTGACGCAATCGATTGGCCCAATCGATTGGCCAAACCGCTCGCCCAACCTCGGGAGGCGCCCAGTGCGCAGGGTCGTAGTGCTCACCACCGGCGGAACCATCGCCTCGCGCCCGGACGGGCGCGGCGCGAGCCGGGCCGTGGACGGGGCCGGGACGCTGCTGGCCCGGCTGGCCGGCGAGCCCGGCGTGCCGGTCGAGGGCGTCGACGTGCTGCGCGTGGGCAGCTACCTCCTCACCCCCGGCGACATGGCGGCGATCGTCGCCCGCGCCCACGAGGCGCTGGCCGACCCCGACGTCCTCGGGGTGGTCGTCACCCACGGCACCGACGCCCTGGAGGAGACCGCCTTCCTGGCCGACCTGGTGCACGAGGACGCCAGACCCGTCGTCTTCACCGGCGCGCAACGGGACGCCAGCGCCGTCGACACCGACGGACCGCGCAACCTCGCGGACGCCATCAGCGTCGCCGCCGCACCGGAGGCCGCCCGGCTCGGCGCCCTGGTGGTCTTCGACGGCCGGATCTACCCGGCGCGCGGGACCCGGAAGACCCACACCCTGGCCTCCGCCGCCTTCGCCGCCCCCGACTCGGGCCCGATCGGCCTGGTGCGCGACGGGGTGGTGACCCTGACGGCCCGGCCCGTCCGGCTCCCCGGGCTGCCCCTCGGCGAACTCGACCTGGACGGCGTGCGGGTGGACATCGTCCCCTGCTACCCCGGCTCGGACACCGTGGCCCTGGACGCGGTCACCGCCGCCGGCGCCCAGGGTGTGGTGCTCGAAGCCACCGGCGCCGGCAACGCCAACCACGCCGTCTGCGCCGCCGTCGCCCGGCTGACCGCCGCGGGCGTCGTCGTCGGCCTCTCCACCCGCGTGCACGCCGGCCCGGTGGCGGCGCTCTACGGAAACGGCGGTGGCGTGGACCTGATCGAGGCCGGCGCGGTCCCGCTGGGCAGCCTGCGCCCCGCCCAGGCCCGCATCCTCCTCATCGCCCTGTTGGCCCGCGACCGGGACCCGGCGCGCGCCACCCGCGACCTGCCGCTCCTGGCCGGCGTCTCCCCCGGGCCCACCCCGCACCCGCTCACCGCCCACCGCGCATCCGACCACCCCTCTCCCGTCCCCGACCTGACCTGACCCGCCCCGCTCGCGCCGCCCCGGAAGCGGCTCCCCACCACTCTCCCCGGCCACCGACTCCGCCCATACCCCCGAAAGCAAGGACCGATCATGACGAACGTCAAGAAGGACATCCGTGTCGCCTTCGGCGTCGACGTCGACGCCGTCGCCGGCTGGCTCGGCTCGTACGGCGGCGAGGACTCGCCCTGCGACATCTCGCGCGGCATGTTCGCCGGCGAGGTCGGCACCCCGCGCCTGCTGCGCCTCTTCGAGCGCTACGAGCTGCCCACGACCTGGTTCATCCCGGGCCACTCCATCGAGACCTTCCCCGACCAGACCCGGATGGTGGTGGACGCCGGGCACGAGGTGGGCGTCCACGGCTACTCGCACGAGAACCCGATCGCCATGACCCGGGACCAGGAGAGCGCCGTCCTCGACCGCGGCATCGAGCTGGTCGAGAGCGTGACCGGGCGCCGCCCGACTGGCTACGTCGCCCCCTGGTGGGAGTTCTCCCCGGTCACCAACGAGCTGCTGCTGGAACGCGGAATCACCTACGACCACTCCCTGATGCACGACGACTTCACGCCCTACCGGGTGCGCGTCGGGGACAGCTGGACCAAGATCGACTACTCCCGCCCGGCCCACGAGTGGATGAAGCCGCTGGTCCGCGGCGAGGAGACCGACCTCGTCGAGATCCCGGCCAACTGGTACCTCGACGACCTGCCGCCCATGATGTTCGTCAAGGCCAGCGCCAACAGCCACGGCTTCGTCAGCCCCCGGCACCTAGAGGAGTCCTGGCGCGACCAGTTCGACTGGGTCCACCGCGAGATGGACTACGCGGCCTTCACCATGACCATCCACCCCGACGTCTCGGGGCGCCCGCAGAACCTCCTGATGCTGGAGCGCCTGATCGAGTACATCAACGGCCACGACGGCGTGCGCTGGTCGACCTTCGACGAGATCGCCTCCGACTTCAAGGCCCGCTCCCCCCGCGCCTGATCCCCCTCCCCGCGCTCCCTGCCCCCGTCCCCTCACTCCCCCTCCCCTCCCTTCTCCGTCCCCCGCTCCCGGAAGGGCACGCCCATGTCCCCAGCGTCACCCCGCGCGGTGGCCGAGTCGGCCCCGCCGCCCGCCACCAGAACCTTCCCCCGGGTCGGCGTCCGCGCCACCCGCAAGGCCACCTTCATCGCCTTCCTCGCCTGGCTGTTCGCCGTCTACGACTACATCCTGTTCGGCACCCTGCTGCCCGAGATGTCCGACCACTTCGGCTGGAGCGACACCCGCGCCTCGTTCATCTCCACCCTGATCTCGGTCGGCACGGCCGTCGTCGCCCTCGGCGTGGGCCCGGTCGTGGACCGGATAGGCCGCCGCAGGGGCATGATCCTCACGGTCTCCGGCACCGCCCTCGCCTCCGCCGCCACCGCCGTCACCCCAGGCGCCGGCTACCTCGTCGGCGTCCGCTCGCTCGGCGGCCTCGGCCTCTCCGAGCAGGCCGTCAACGCCACCTACCTCAACGAGATCTACGCCGTCACCGAGGACGAGAAGATCAAGAAGCGGCGCGGCCTCGTCTACAGCCTGGTGCAGGGCGGTTGGCCGCTCGGCGTACTGCTCGCCGCCGCCTTCGTCGCCGTCTTCCTCCCCATCGTCGGCTGGCGCGGCTGCTTCCTCATCGCCGTCTTCCCCGCCCTGGTCATCGCCCTCGCCCGGCGCGGCCTCAAGGAGTCCCCGCAGTTCGAGCTGGAGTTGAAACTCCGCGAGCTGCGCAAGCGGGGCCGGGCCGACGAGGCCCGCGAACTCGCCCGCTCCTACGGCGTCGCCGAGGAGGAGTCGGCCCCGCTCGCCGCCATCTTCCGCGGCCCGGCGCTGCGCAACACCCTGGTGCTCGGCTTCGCGTGGATCGTCAACTGGTTCGGCATCCAGGTCTTCAGCGTCCTCGGCACCACCGTGCTCACCGAGGGCAAGGACGTCAGCTTCACCGGCTCGCTCGTGATGCTCATCGTCATCAACGCCGTGGGCTACCTGGGCTATGTCTTCCACGGCTGGGTCGGCGACCGCTTCGGCCGCCGCAACGTGGTGGGCGTCGGCTGGATCCTCTCCGGGCTCTTCTTCGCCCTCACCCTCACCGTCGCGAACGGCACCTTCCTCGTGGTGGCGCTCTACTCGCTCGGCATGTTCTTCCTCGTCGGCCCCTACGCCGCGCTGCTGTTCTACATGGGCGAGTGCTACGACACCCGCTGCCGCGCCACCGGCACCGCCTTCCTCAACGCCCTGTCGCAGCCGGGCGCGATCGTCGCCGGCCTCATCGTGACGGCGCTGCTCGCGGCCGACGTGAGCTGGAACGGCGCGGCCCTGCTCGTCGGCGCCGTCGGCACCTTCCTCTCCGGCTTCGTGATGTTCGCCGCCCGTCCCGTGGAGACCCTCGATGACTGACGCCCCCTCCCAGGTCGCCCTCATCACCGGCGCCGCGAGCGGCATCGGCCGCGCCCTCGCCGTCGCGTACGCCGAACGCGGCGTGGCCACCGTCGTGGGCGCCTACCCCGGCGACCCGCACGACCCGGAGGAGACGGCCGCCGCCGTGCGGTCGGTCGGCGGCCGGTGCGTCGTCCATGAGGTCGACGTGCGCTCCACGGCCCAGGTCGACGCCTTCGCCCGGCGTGCCGTCGACACCTGGGGCCGGCTCGACATCGCGGTGGCCAACGCCGGGGTGCTCCGCCGTGCCTCGCTGGCCGAGCTCGACGACGCGGCCTGGGACGATCTGCTCCAGGTCGACCTGACCGGCGTGCTGCGCACCCTGCGGGCCGCGGCCGCCCTGATGACGGGGCCCGGCGCGATGGTCGCCGTCTCCTCCATCGCCGGCGGCGTCTACGGCTGGGGCGAGCACGCGCACTACGCGGCGGCCAAGTCCGGGGTGTTCGGCCTGTGTCGCAGCCTGGCGGTGGAGCTCGCGCCGCGCGGCGTCCGCGTCAACACCGTGGTCCCCGGCTATGTCGTCACCCCGCAGTCCCTCGACCCGGTCAACTCCCTGGGCCCCGAGGGCCTGGACCGCGCCGGCGCCGGCATCCCGCTCGGGCGCGCCGGTCGCCCCGAGGAGGTCGCCGCCGTGATCCGCTTCCTCACCTCGCCCGAGGCGTCCTACCTGACCGGCCAGGAGATCGTCGTCGACGGCGGCCTCACCGTCCGCATGCCGGCCTGAACCTCCCTGAACCCCGAGGACCACCATGGCTGTTCTTCGTGACCGCACCGCCCTCGTCACCGGCGGCGCCAGCGGCATCGGCGCCGCCATCGCCGCCGCGTTCACCGCCGAGGGCGCCCGCGTCATCGTCGCCGACCGCCACCCCGTGCCCGGCGACGCGTCCGCCATCCGGCTCGACGTCACCGACGAGGCGTCCGTCTCGGCCGCCGTGGCCGAGGCGGAACGCCGCCTCGGCGGCCTCGACGTGCTGGTCAACTCGGCCGGCATCCTGACCGAGTCGCCGCTGGCCGAGATGTCGGCGGCGACCTGGGCGGAGACCATCGCGGTCGACCTCACCGGCGTCTTCCTGTGCTGCCGGTACGCGGTGCCGGGGATGATCGCCCGCGGCGGCGGCCGGATCATCAACATCGCCTCCCAGCTGGGCATCAAGGGCGGCGTCGGCCTCGCCCACTACGCCGCGGCGAAGGCCGGCGTGATCGGCCTCACCAAGTCCCTGGCCCTGGAGGTCGCCCGACACGGCGTCCTGGTCAACGCCATCGCCCCGGGGCCCGTGGAGACCCCGATGGTCGACGGCATCACCGAGGACTGGAAGCGCGCCAAGCGGGCCGAGTTGCCGCTCGGCCGCTTCGGTCGCCCGGAGGAGGTGGCCCCCACCGCCGTGCTGCTGGCCGCGGATCCGGGCGGCAACCTCTACGTCGGGCAGACGCTCGGCCCCAACTCGGGCGACGTGATGCCCTGATGTGCGGGGGCTGCGGCGGACGGGAGCCGACCGACTGGGCGCGCGGCCTGCACGCGGGCCCACCCGCGCGGGCGGCGCTGGCCGCCGCGGCGACCCGGCTGGCCGGCCGCCGTGGCCTGCGGGCCGTCGCCCGCCCCGGCGGCTGGCTGATCACCACCCCGACCGGCTCCACCGTGCCCTGCCACCAACTCACCACGCTGGTGGGCGCGTTGCGGCACGCGGTCGGCGCCCCGCCCGCGCCGCCGGCCCCTGACCCGGGCCAGCCGTCCGGCCGGCTGACCGTCCCACCGCCCGACGCCCGAACCCCCGTCCACCTCCGGATCGCCCCGGGCGCGCCGCCGGTGACCGGCGCGGACGGCCGCTGGACCGCCCCCACCGACGAGGCCGCGCTCCCCCTCCTCGCCTCCCTGGCCACCGGGCCGCCCGCCCTGCGCCACTACCTGGCGGGCATCTCGGGAGGCACCGCGCCGTGGGCCCGACCCGCCCCGTCCCCCGTGGACTTCGCCGACGCCGGCCCGGAGCGCGCCGCCGACCTGCTGGCCTGGGTCGAGTGGTGCCGCCAGGCCGGCGCCTTCACCACGACCCCACTGGCCGCCCGCCTGCCGCTCGCCCCGGACGCCGAGCTGGAGCTGGAGATCCGGGCCGGACAGGTGGTCAGGGCGACCACCGCCGGGCGCCGGCCCGCGTAGCGGGCAAGGTTCAGGGCCCGCCCCGCGGATCCCCTGGATCCACCGGGCGGGCCCTTTCGAAACGCTTCGCCTGCCGCGGGCCGAAGCGCCCCGCACGTCGGAACGACCGTCAGGCCGGCCTGTTTCCCCGGGCGTCCGGCACTCCGGCCGGCAGGGCCTAACGCATCAGGTCGAACGACGCGTCACGCGCCCGCTGCAGCACCCGGAGCGCCAGCGGGACGCTGGTGGGCGAGGAGGCCTCGGTGGCCTGCTCGCCGTGGCCCGCGTGGCTCGACTGGGCCGAGGAGGTGGCGTTCGTCGCCGCGTCGGCCGCCTCGGCGACCTCCTCGGCGCTCAGCGTCTGGCCGTTGCCGTAGGTGACCTGGCCGTTGCCGCCGTCGAAGACGATGTCCGAGCAGGAGTAGAAGTTCTCCTGGCTGTCGGACCGGATCCAGTGCACGAACATCAGCGCCGAGCCGCTGCGGCTGGGCAGCTGGACGTTCCAGTAGTAGTGGCCCGCCTCGCTGCCCACGTTGCCCCGCTGCGGCGGGTTGGTCACGGAGCTGATCCGCTCCAGGTCGCCCCAGCCGAGCGACTGGCTCGGGGACCAGCCCTGCCGGGTGATGTAGACGTCGAACCGGCCCGGGTGGTGCGCCCAGTTGCTGTGCCGCAGCTCGATGTTCGCGCCCGAGGTCAGGTGCGTGACCGGCCAGTCGGTGCGGGTGGCGTTGTAGGACGAGAAGTTGAACGGGCCGCGGTTGCCGCCGCTGCACAGCGTGCCGTCCGCGATGTAACCGGTCGTCCGGCCGCCGCCGTTGGAGTCGAGCACGGCGAACCAGTTGTACAGCGGGGTGGTGCCGGACTGCCGGACCGCGTTGGCACAGGCCGGGTTGGTCGGCATCTGGGTGCTGCTGTTGCGCTGCAGGTCCAGGTAGCACAGGTACGTGCGCGAGCCCGGCATCATGGTGGCCCCGTGCGCCGACGCCGGGGACGGAAGCGACGCCATCACGAGAGCGAGCAGCCCCACTCCCAGGACGCTCGCCAGGCGGAACTTGCGGACCGGAGAGCTTCTCCGGCCGGTGGGGGGTTGAATCGACACTGATTCTCCTCTGGAAGAGTCGTCTGCCTAGGCAGGCAGCCGACAGCACCGGCTCGCTGGCTGGCCCCTCGGTGCACCGACGGCCCGTCGCCGGTACTGCGACCGCGCATGGAAGCGCTCCCATAGCCAACGTAGCGTCAGCCGGCCCGTTCCGAAAGCGTCTGTTCGCCTGAAAGCCGCGGCGCTCACGCCGCGCCCACCGCGAACCGGCTCCCCGCCGGGACGGCGAACTCCCGGCGGGAACCGCGCGGTTGCGCGGCCTTCTCGCGGGTGGGCTCAGCCCAGGGTCTCCTTGAGCCAGGCCAGGACCTCCCGGTCGACCGGGTCGGTGATGTCCGCGAACTCCTCGTGCTTCTTGAGGTACTTGGCGACGTACGGGCAGACCGGCACGATCCGCATGCCCGCCGCGCGGGTGTCGTTCAACGCGGCGGTGACCAGCGTGGCGGCGAGGCCGCGGCCGCCGAAGGCGTCGGCGATCTCGGTGTGGTAGAAGACGCGTCGGTCGCCGCGGTCCCGGTAGGCGGCGAGGCCGGCCGGCTCGTCGCCGACGCTGATCTCGTAGCGGTCGCGGTCGGCGGCCCGCGCGACGCGCGGGGTGGGCTCGGTGGCTGGCTCGGTCATCGGTCGCCTCTCCCTGGGTGGGGTCGCGGTGCGGGGTTGCGGCGCGGGGTGATGGTGGCGTTGGGCAGGGCGGGGGCCGGCAGGCGCTCCCCCGGGTACCCCTCGACGGCGCCGAAACGCTCGGAGGCGCGCTCCCACTCCTCCCTGGCCCGGACGATGTCGGCGTGGTCCCGGCCGATGAAGTTCCACCACATCACTATCTCCTCGCCGAACGGCGGCCCGCCGAGGAGGATCAACCTGGCCGGCGCGTCCGCCTCGTTGACCAGCGTCAGCTCCCGCTCGCCGGTGTCGAGGAAGCCCAACTCCGAAGCGGCCAGCGGCTGTCCCGCCGCCCGCACGGCGCCCTGGTCGACGAGGACGCCGTGCTCGAACTCCGGGTCGACGGCGAGGGTGACGGACGCGCCCGCGTCGAGGACGAGTTCGGCGCCGAGCAGCGGGGTGTGGGTGCGCACGGGCGAGGTGACGCCGGCCAGGGTGCCGAGGAAGACGCGCGCCTGGCCGCCGTCGAGGGCGACCGGCTCGGGCGCGTGGTGCTGGAAGTCGCGGGGCGCGTTCCGGTGGGCCTCGGGCAGGGCGACCCACAGCTGGACGCCGTGCAGCAGCGTGGTCCGGTCGGTGGAGACCTCGGAGTGGCTGATGCCGTACCCGCCGGTCATGAGGTTGAGCTCGCCGGGGCGGACGAACGCGTGGTTGCCCATGCTGTCGCGGTGCTCGATCTCCCCGCTGAACAGCCAGCTGACCGTCTGCAGGCCGGTGTGCGGGTGCGGGGCGACGTCCATGCCGCCGGACTCGGCGACGTCGTCGGGACCGTAGTGGTCGGCGAAGCACCAGGCGCCGATCAGCGTCCTGGCCCGCTGTGGCAGGGTGCGTCGTACGGTCATCGCGCGCGGGCCGCCGAGGGGGACGGAGCGTGCCGTGAGCACCTCGACGCGGGCGCCCTCGTCACCCGGCGCGGGCCCGCACCGCGTCTCCGTGGGCTTCAGCTCGACGTTGCTCACCTGGCTCCTCCGCTCGACCGCGGCCAATGTGGTTTCATATTCAACCAAATATCATGGCTCGATGACAGACCCACTGTGCCACCACGCGAGGGAGACGGAATGAGTGACATGGCGGAGCAGGAGCAGGAGCAGGAGCAGGCGCAGGACCAGGCCCGGGGGAACGGCCACCGGCACGGCCAGGGTCGGCGGGTCTTCGTCGACAAGCAGAGCCCGGCCGCCTACCAGGCGTTCCGCCAGGCCGCCGAGGCGGTCCGGGCCACGGCCGCCGACGCCGGGCTCGACCGGCGGCTCGTCGAGCTGGTCAACATCCGGGTCTCCCAGCTCAACGGCTGCGCCTACTGCCTCAGCCTGCACACCCGCGCC
This sequence comes from Streptomyces millisiae, assembly GCF_031845425.1. Taxonomy (NCBI): domain Bacteria; kingdom Bacillati; phylum Actinomycetota; class Actinomycetes; order Kitasatosporales; family Streptomycetaceae; genus Streptomyces; species Streptomyces millisiae. Next base: position 27,941 of record NZ_JAVREM010000012.1, on the reverse strand, counting down.
GCGCTGCGCGCCGGCGAGACCTCGCAGCGCCTCGGCGTGCTGCCGGCCTGGCGCGACACCGAGCTGTTCTCGCCGCGCGAGCGGGCGGCGCTCGCCCTGGCCGAGGCCACCACGGACCCGCGCGACGCCGTCGCCCAGGAGACCGCCTACGCGGTGGCGCGGCGGGCCCTCGACGAGGACGAGATCTCCGCGGTGATCTGGGTCGCGATCGCCATGAACGCCTTCAACCGGGTCTCCATCCTCAGCAAGCACCCGGTCCGGGCGAGCACCCAGGAGCAGTGACCGGGGCAAGGGCGGAGCCGATCCCATGGCCTGACGTGACGCTCTGCTCTACCCTGTTTCACCACGCGTTCGTTAGACCGCACGGGGGGTACTGAGCGTGGACCGCGCCGTGGGACCGGGGAAGGTGATCGGCGGGCGCTACGAGCTCGTCGAGCCGATCGGCAGCGGCGGGTTCGGGAGAGTCTGGAAGGCGCACGACCGGCGACTCCAGGCGGACGTGGCGGTCAAGGGGCTGTCCGTGCCGCCGTCCGCGTCGCCCGTCGAGCAGGAGGAGCGGCTCAGGCGGTCGGAGCGCGAGGCCCTCAACGCCGCGCGGCTGCGCGACCACCCGCATATCGTGAGCGTGTACGACGTGGTCGTCGAGGACGACGTCCCGTGGCTCGTCATGCAGCTCGTCGTGGGGCGGTCCCTGAGCGAGCGCCTGCGGGAGTCGGGCCCGCTCTCCGCCGACGAGGCCACCGACGTGGCCAGGGCCATGCTGCACGCGCTCGACGCGGCGCACCGGGCAGGGATCGTGCACCGCGACATCAAGCCGGCCAACGTCCTGCTCGCCGACAACGGCGGGATCCTGCTGACCGACTTCGGGATCGCCACCCACGAGACGGACGTCTCGCTCACCGTCACAGGCGCCGTCATCGGCTCGGTGCCCTACATGGCCCCGGAGCGGGTCCTCGGCCGGAAGAGCGAGGCGCCGAGCGACCTGTTCTCGCTGGGGGTGACCCTGCACGAGGCCGTCGAGGGCGCCTCACCCTTCGATCGTGACTCCACGCCGGCGTCGCTGCACGCGGTGGCCTACGAGGAACCCCCGCCGCCGCGGCGTGCCGGGCCGCTGACGCCCCTCATCACGCGGCTGCTGGCCAAGGCGCCCGAGGACCGCCCGACGGTGGCCGAGGCGCTCGCGCTGCTCGACTCCCCGCCGGCGGAGACGGAGTCGCGGCGCGAGGCCGCCCCGCCGACCGCGGTCGTCACGGAGAAGGCGCCGCTGCCGCCGGAGGCCCTGCCCACGGCGACGGCCCTGGCCCCGCCGCGGGCGGTGTCGACGCCCCCGGTGGCGCACCCGCTGTCGCCCTACGCGCCGCCGGTCGGCGGCGCCGGGGTGCCGCCGACCGGCGGCGGTTCCGGGGCGAGGTGGCTGGGCTGGTTCCTGGCCGTCGCCCTGGCCGTCGCCCTGGGCACGCTCGTGATCGTGCAGGTCGTCGGCGACCGGGAGGAGGACCGGGGGTCCGAGACGACCTCGTGGGGTCCCGGGGAGTTCGGCAACGCGTCGTCGAGGACGATCGAGGACCTCGGCTCGGTCGAGTCGACGATCGAGGTCGCGGGCGTCACTGGCAACGCGCCAGGAACGCTCGGCGTCACCGTCGACATCAGCCACACCTACATCAACGACCTCGACATCCAGCTCGTCTCACCCGACGGCACCACCTTCGAACTCGACCCCTACGACGGATCCCACGAGTACACGCTCGACGCCTCGGCCGCCACCGCCAGCGGCACCTGGACCCTCCGCGTCGAGGACACCCTCTCCTCCGACTCCGGCACCCTCAACTCCTGGTCCCTGGACTTCGGCTCCCAGCAGGGGGAGCAGCCGACCTCCTCGGGCGGCGGGACGTTCGACAACACGACGTCGATGACGATCGAGGACCTCGGCTCGGTCGAGTCGACGATCGAGGTCGCGGGCGTCACCGGCAACGCGCCAGGAACGCTCGGCGTGACCATCGACATCAGCCACACCTACATCAACGACCTCGACATCCAGCTCGTCTCACCCGACGGCACCACCTTCGAACTCGACCCCTACGACGAACCCCACGAGTACACGCTCGACGCCTCGGCCGCCACCGCCAGCGGCACCTGGACCCTCCGCGTCGAGGACACCCTCTCCTCCGACTCCGGCACCCTCAACTCCTGGTCGCTGCGGTTCTGAGGCAGCGTCACCGCCGACGGGCCCTCGGGGCCGGGGCCGGGACGGCGCGGACCAGGGCGTTGATGAGGCGGTCCGGCAGCTCGCGGCCGTCGTCCGTGGTGTTGGCGATCAGCCGGGTCAGGTGGCGCATGGCGGTGGGCGAGGTGACGATCCGGCGGCTGAGCAGCGAGGTGAAGGACGGCTTGGTCAACACCGCCGCCCACAGGTTGCCGAGCCGGTAGTAGCGGCCGAGGCGGCGGTGGATCTCGTGGGGGTAGCGGTGCAGCGCGCGCTCCCGCGAGGCGCCGTCCTGGCGGGTCAGCGCCGTCGCCGCCACCTCGGCGGCCAACTCGCCGGCCTCCATGGCGTAGGCGATGCCCTCGCCGTTCCAGGGGTTGACCATGCCCCCCGAGTCGCCGGCGAGGAGCAGCCCCCGGGTGTAGTGCGGCAGCCGGTTGAAGCCCATGGGCAGGGCGGCGCCGCGCACCGGCCCGTCGACCGAGGCGGGGTCGGCGAGTCCCCACTCGGGCGGGGTGCGCGGCAGCCACTGGTCGAGCGCCCGCCGGGTGTCGGTCCGGCCCGCCGGCGCGCCGTGGACGATCCCGAGCCCCACGTTCACCCGGCCGTCCCCCATGGGGAAGATCCAGCCGTAGCCGGGGAGCGGCGGGCCCCCGGGGCGGCTGTCGATGTCGCCCCAGATGGTGAAGTAGGGGTCGTCGTGGCCGCCCTCCGACCGGTGGTAGCGGCGGATGGCGGTGGCCATGGGCCGGCGCGGCAGCCGCTCCACGCCGAGCGCCAGCGCCAGCCGGGCCGAACCGCCGTCGGCGGCGATCACCAGCGGCGCCTCGAAGCGCGCCACCCCGTCGCCGGCCTTCGCCAGCACGCCCCTGACCCGTCCGGCCCGGTCGAGTACGGGCTCGGTGACCTGCGTGGCGGTGCGCAGCCGGGCGCCGGCCTCGGCCGCCCGGCGGGCGAGGAGGTCGTCGAAGTCGTGCCGGGAACGGCTGAGGCCGTAGCCGGGGTAGCGGGCGTTCTCCTGGAAGTCGATCTCCACCCGCGCCCCGTGGGAGCAGTACCGCACGCCGCGCGTCCGGTGCCAGCCGGGGCCTTCGGTGTCGACGCCCATCCGGATGAGGTGGTGGACGGCGCGCGGCGTCAGGCCGTCGCCGCAGACCTTCTCGCGCGGGAACTCCGACTTCTCCAGCAGCAGCACGTCCCGGCCGTGCCGGGCGAGGTGGTAGGCGGCGGCGGAGCCGGCCGGTCCTGCGCCCACCACGATGACGTCGGCGGTCTCGGACACGTCCGGCCGGGAGACGTTCGACTCGGACACGATCGGTCTGTCAACCACGGGCATCCTCCTCCGAGGCACTGGCTACCCAGCCCCGCGGTCCGGTCAACCATGCCCGCCGTGGTGCGGGTGCGGCGACTGGAGCGTCGGCCGGCCCGACTCCGGCCAGTCGAGCCCGGTGGTGACGGTGCCCGCCTCCTCGCCCGGCTCGACGACCACGAACTGGCCCATGACGCCGGAGTCCTCGTGCCACAGCAGGTGGCAGTGGTACATGTACGGCAGGTTCGGGTCGGTGTACTTGTCGAACCGCATGATGAGCTGCATCGGGACGCCCGGCGGGGCGAACACGGTGTCCTTCCAGCCGGTGAGCTCGGGTGGCGGCGGCTGCCCGTTGTAGCTGAGCACCTCGAACTGCATGCCGTGGACGTGGAAGTTGTGCGGGAGGCGGCTGACGTTCTCCACGTCCCAGATCTCGATGGTGTCGACGGTGACGACCTCGTCGATCCGGGTCATGTCCATAGGCTCGCCGTTGATGCGGTCGCGGTGCAGCAGGAACTCGCGGCTGGTCACGGCGTGCTCGGGGTCGATCCGCTGGACCTCGGTCAGCCGCTCGGGCAGCTCCGGCGAGGGCCGCAGCTCGTCGGCGGCGATCAGCGGCAGCACGTCGAACTCGTGCTGGGCGCCGGTGGGGACGTTGGGGGCGCCGAGGTCCTGCGGGTAGGAGTGGAGGGTGACGCGCTCGCCCGGTGCCATGCGGACCACGATCTCGGCGCGTTCCGCCGGGGTGAGCTGGACGCGGTTCAGTTTCAGGGGCGCGTCGAGCAGGCCGCCGTCGCTGGCGATCAGGTGGAACGACCGGCCGTCGGAGAAGCCGAAGTTGTAGCTGCGGGCGGTGGAGGCGTTGAGGATCCGGAACCGGGTCAGCTCCGAGGTGACCCGGAAGGTGGGCCGGTACTGGCCGTTGACCAGCAGGGTGGTGCCGAGCATGCCGACGCCGCGGCGGCCGGTCTCGACGATCTGGCCCTGCTCGTCGAAGGTCTTGTCCTGCACGATGAGGGGGACGTCGTCCTCGCCGTAGCGGTTGGGGAGGAGGTCGCTGGTCGTCTCGTCGTCGTCGATGTAGAGCAGGCCGCCGAGGCCGCGGTAGACGTGCACCTCGGTGCTGCCGTGCGGGTGCGGGTGGTACCAGAGCGTCGAGCCCGGCTGGTCGACCCACCAGGTCGGGGACCAGGTGGCGCCGGCCTCGATCATCTGGTGCGGGCCGCCGTCGCTGTCCGCCGGCAGCCGCATGCCGTGCCAGTGCACGGTGGTCGGCTCGCCGAGCTCGTTGTGGACGTGGATCTGGATCTTCTCGCCCCTCCTGACGCGCAGGGTGGGGCCGAGGATCGGGCCGTTGTACCCCCACGTCTCGCTTTCGCCACCGGGCATGATGGCCAGCCTGCCGGGCGCGGCGACGAGGTCGAAGACCCGGGTGTCGCCGTCCTGGACGGCGGGGGCGAGCGGCGGGATCCGCAGCGGGTTCTCCGTGGCCTCCTCGGCGGCGGCCCTCCTCGGAGCGGTCCGTTCCGCGATGTCCCGGGGGCTGGCCCAGGCTCCTGGAGCGCGCCCGGTGAGGGCGGCGACGCCCACCCCCATGCCCATCGCGGCGCGCGCGAGGAAGGCGCGCCGTCTGATTCCGAACCGTGCTGCGCTCATATGCGACAGGGCCTTTCGCTGCAATGCCTGGGCCGGCGCCGCCTGAGTTCCCTGGGACCAGGATCCGGGAGCACCGCGCCGGAGGGCGACATAACGCGCCTTGAGTGACGACACAGGACATTGCCATCACAATCGGCCCATATCAAAGAAGAGAATCCGCTCGTCGCGAAAGCTGACTCCTTTTCAGGGGAATTCCCAGGCCACGCGGAACGAGTTCAACCGAGCGGCCGACACCCGGTAGGGCTACGACGGCCGTCAGCGGAGGGCGGCGAGCCCGGGGCCGAAGGTGATGAGCAGCGGCACCAGCGGGGCGAGGGAGGCGAGCACCGTGGTGGCGGAGCGCGGCACCGCCTCCAGGCGGGGCGGCGGGTCGAGCAGCCGCCGCACCCGGTGGGCGAGCAGCCGCCCCGGGCTGGCGCAGGACAGCACGCCGCGGTGCGCGTTGAGCTCGATCAGGGCCAGCGCCGCGTCCCGGTGGCCGCAGCGGCGGGAGGCGGTGTCGTCCGCGGCGAGCTCCACCAGGCGGTGCGTCTGCTCGTGGAAGTGGGCGAACAGCGGCACGGCGGGGAAGCCGAAGGACAGCGCCGCCGACAGGTGCAGCAGCCAGTCGTGGCGGGCCCGCGCGTGGCCGAGCTCGTGGGCCAGGACCGAGTCCAGCTGCCGTCCGGTGAGGCGACGCAACGCCCCGGTCGTGACCACGAGTTGGGGCGGGGTGCCGGCCAGCAGCCAGGCGTCGGGGTACTCGTCCTCGAGCACCAGCAGCGGCCCGCGCTCGGCGCGCTCCGCCCCGAGGCCGGCCGGCAGCTCGGGGGCGCGCCGACGAAGTTGGGCGCGGCGCGCGAGCCGGCGCCGGCGCCCCTCGTACAGCTCACGGGCGAGCATCGCCGCGGTCCAGGCGGCGCCCCCGGTCAGCAGCAGCGCGACGACGGCCGTCCAGGGCGGCGCCGCGGTCAGGTCGTAGGCCGCGGCGACCGGCTCGGGGGCCGGCGCGAAGAGGTGGACGCGGACGGTGTCGAACACGGCCGCCGCGCTGAGCAGCAGCGCGGCGAGGCAGCACAGCAGCACGGTGGCCACCAGGCACTGCCACACCCAGAGCCCGGTGTTGGGCTCCCGCTCCGGCCAGGCGGCCCGGGTCAGCATCCGGGCACCGGGGACGGCGGCGGTCGCGGCCACGGCCGCGAGCAGCGACAGGACGAGGATCACGCGGCAGGCTCCGTCACCTGGGTGGGCTGATGCTTGGCACCCCCATTCTGCCGGGCGAACAGCCGTGCGGTGAAGACGATGCGGGCGGAAAGACCGGCAGCCGCCGAGGCCCCTGCCGCGGGTCCCGTCACACCAGGCTCCGATCGCTCCGCAGCTCCGCCCAGACCCGCTTCCCCCACGCCAGGGAGTCCACGCCCCACCGCGTGGTCAACGCGTCCACCACGGCGAGCCCCCGCCCGCCCTGGTCCCCCTCCCGGGCCCGCCGCGGCACCGGCATCGTCCCCGACCGGTCCACCACCGAGATCCGCACCACGTCCACGTGCGGCCGGCTGACGGTCACCCTGATCTGCCGCGACCTGGTGTGCTCCGCCGCGTTCCCCACCAACTCCGAGACCAGCAACACCCCGTCGTCGACCACCCCCTCCAACCCCCAGGCCCCGAAAGCCGCCCTGACCAGCGCCCGCGCCTCGGCGGCACTGCGCGCCGCACACGGCAGGCTCCTCGTGAACTCGTCCCACGCGGCAACTCGCATCACATCGCCACCAGTAGCCATGAATTCGCCTCCCGGTCCTCGCCTACCGACACCCCAACGAGTGCCGCGCGCCGGCGGAGACCATGCATGCCACCTCGACACATTTACGCCGTTTAGGGCAATCCACGCCCCCAAACACGGCCAGGACGCACTACGTCGCCTCACTCCCGGTGCGGCCGAAGGAACCCAGGGTGCGCGCCGTGCCGCCCAACTCCCCGGCCGTAGACGGCGATCCGGGGTGCGAACAGTAGGCTCCCCCCTTGCCCCTCCCTGATCGACCGGGACGCGGCCTTCCGCGCCACCGTCAGTCCGTTGCCGGCAGCAGCGACTCCGTTCGCAGGGCGAAGCCAAACGGCTCTGGAATGTGAACCGTCTCGCCGAAGTTCGCGTCCCTCCGGCAGCGGTAGCGGCCGTTCTCGGGTTCCGAGAACAGCGTCACGGTTTTCACCCTCGGGTCCACGATCAGATACAGCGGGACGCCCATCACCGGATAGTCGCGCAACTTCCCCACCCAGTTGTTCTCCGGGTTGCTCGGCGAGACCAGTTCCACCGCGATCAAGGCCAGTTCGGCCGGGACGTCATGCTGCGGAAGATCGACCGCCGCGTCGGGCAGATAGGTGAGGTCGGGGTTCCGCACCTTGCCGACTCGCTCGGTGGCGATATCACTGTTGCCCGAGCCGAAGAACCCCTCAGGGCAGTGGGCATCGAACTGGCGCTGAATGATCGCAAGGTTGCGCTGGTGCAGGGCGGGCGGGGAAGCCTGCATGACGATCGCATCCCCGCTGAGTTCAACTTTGACATTCGTCGGCAGGGCACGGCGGGCCTGCTCCAGCAATTCGAAGCGGCGCGGGTTCATCGATCCCCTGTACCCGCTGTCGGTCCCGTCGTCCTCAACGCGCGGTCGCCGGAGTCAGCTCTTCGCGCTTCGCACGAACGCCGCCCACGCGCCGGCGGGGAAGACCAGGGCCGGAGCCTCGGGGGTCTTGCTGTCACGGACGGGGACCACGGCAGCGAAGCCGTCCGCCACCTCGACGCAGTTGTTCTGTCCCCCATTGCTGTAACTGCTCTTGCGCCACCGGGCGGTGCTCGGCTCGGGTCGACGGGCTCGCATGATTCTCTAGCCGTCCTTCAGGAGGGATCGGATGAACTCCACGGAGTCCTGCGGAGGTAGCGCGAGGTCTCGCAGCCGATCGTAGGACAGCTTGAGCCGTTCCACCTCCTCCGGCTCCTCGATCACCTCGCCGGACTTGCTGCCCTCCAGATAGGCCGCCTCCTCTCCGTACGGCAGCCACAGGACGGTCACCGCACCGCCGAGCAGATCGTTCACCCCGGCCGCGAACGGCAGCACCTGCACGGTGACGTGTGGCAGCTCCGCCTCGTCGAGCAGCCGCTGAAGCTGCCGCTTCCACGCCTCACGGTCCCGCAACGGCCGCCGGAGCACGGCCTCGTCGAGGATGACCCGCAGATGCGCCTGCACGGACTCGCCGCTGCGAAGTATCTGCTGCCGGGCCATGCGGAGCGCGAGCTGTTCCTCCAGCCCGTCCTCCTCGTCCGGGTGATGCGGCGTGGACCACAGCAGCTCCCTGGCGTACTCCTCGGTCTGGAGCAGACCCGGGATGGTCTGCGGCACGTAGATCTGCATGACCTTGGCCGTGGGCTCCAACGCCATGAAGCGCTGGTAGCGACCGAGATAGGCGTCGTCCTTCGCGAGCTTCCAGAGGTTCTGGAGGCTCCGCTTCGAGCCGTACACCTCGTCGAGCCGCCTGGCCGTCTCCAGGTCCCCGAGGCGTTCGCCCCGCTCCAACTTGTGGAGGTAGGACCGGTCGTACTTCGAGACCTCCGACAACTGCCCGAGCGACATGCCGGATTCCTCGCGGAGCCGGGACAGCTCCTCCATGTACTGCAGGCGCGCCGGCGCGAGTCTCTGCGGTTCTGGCTTACGTGAGGCCATCACTACCCCCTCCTCGAACACGGCCGACCCTACCCGCGACTGAGCGATCTCCGTAGTGGACCGATTACGGAAAGCGTCATGCTCGAGCCGCACGGCAGCAACCACCGCGACGTGTTACTCCAGGTGGAAACGGCCAAGCCCTCACTTCAGCCCCCTCTCCTCCCGGCGGCCGCCGCCTGGCGCGCGCCCTCGACCACTCCAACGCGCCGCGTGCCCGGCCGTTCGGCCGGGCACGCGGTGGATCAGCAGGTGTGATCGCGCTCAGGCACCCGGGGGGACCTCGGTGGGCGTGCCGAAGAAACTCGACGCCAGCCAGGCCACCTGCTGGTCGTTCAACGCTCCCTGGAACAACCACAGATCGTCGATCGAACCGGCCCAGTGCTCGCCCCAGGAGCCGCCCACTCCGGTGCGGCCCACCTCGAGCGAGCCGGCGGCCTCGTACGTCATGACGCCGTCGGCCCAGGAACGTCCACACGGATCGGTCCCCGGATCATCGCACGGGAGTTGCTGCAGATGGCCGTTGACGTAGAGTCGCGCCTGGCGGCGTGGGGCGTCGTAGGACAGCACGATGTGGTTCCAGTCGCGCACGTCGAGGAACTGGCTGTTCGCTACTCGAACCTCCGTTGTCCCAGCCGCGTCGGCGGCCGGCAGCACAGCTTCCCACTGCCCGTGTCCCTCCCTCTCGGGGTCGGGCTCGAACCGCAGCCTGAAGGCGCTGTTGTTGGCCCCCGGGCCGCTCACCAGGGTCATGCCCTCGCTCGCAACCTCTGCGGCCTGGGCCCAGACGCCGACGGTGAAACTGTCGGAAGTGTCCACGGGAATGGTGTCCGTGAAGGCGTGGTCATCGACGCCGTCCAGCACCAAGGCGTTGTAGTCGATCCAGCCGGGGCCGATGCTCGCGTCCCCGCCGAGAATGAGCGGGTTGGCGCGCACGGAGTCATCGGGGGTGACGCCCGATTCGGTCGACTCGAACATCCAGCGGCCGGCGACCTCGGAGTTCCTAATCGCCAGCCGTCGCACCTCGTAGGCCGTTGCCACCCGGTCGAAGAGTCGAACATCGTCGATCCGCCCGCTGAGGTGGTCGGTCTGTCCATCCCCCTGTCGTTCCACCGCGCCGAGGGTGAACCGGCCGGTGGACGACACGGCTCCGGTGAAGGGGGCGCTTCCGGCCAACTCGCCGTTGACGTAGACCCGCAGCCCCTCGGCGTCCAGGTCGTGAACGCCGACGACGTGGGTCCAGGTGCCGAGGCCCGCCGCCACGCAGTTGGGTGTGGAGGAGGGACACGGGGACTGACTCGCCTCGATGACCGTGCCCCCGGCGGCCCGGCCGCGCATCGTCCAGCCCTGCCCGCCCGGCGCGTGGACGAGGGCGAAACCGGAACCGTCGTCCGCCGTCTGCGCGGCCACGACCATGGTCCGGTCGGCCTTGTCCGACGGCAGGTTGACCCAGGCCGAGACGGCGAACGAGCCGGCGGTGTCGACGACCGGTTGGCTCGCGGCGACGACCCCCGTCGCACCGTCGAAGCGGGCGGAGGGGCCGTGTTCTCCCTCGGCGCCGAGCGTCACCCCGTCGCTCGCGGTGGCCTCGACCGTCTGGGCACGACCGGAGATCCTGGTGGCGTCGGCCGACTCCTCGAAGGACCAGATGACGCTGGCGGGACGCCCGCCCGTGGTGACGGGTCGCTGGTCGGCAAGACCGGCGACCTGGTCCGCGGTCAGGCCGTAGTCGTGGAACTGCGCCTCGTCCAGGTCGCCCTCGAAGAACTGGTCCTCGTTCTGGCTCCGGCCGCTCAGTCGCGCGCCCAACGCGGTGGCGCCGCGTGCCTCCCACGTCTCGTGGTCGAACGGCGCCGCGCCGACCCGACGGCCGTCGACGTACAGCAGCACCTCGTCGGCCGAGGCGTCGACCACCCCGGCGACGTGCGTCCACTCCCCGACGCGCGCCGCCGAGTCCTGCTGGGCACGGGTGACCGCGGCGTCCCTCGCGTCCGAGGCCGCCAGACCGAAGGACCAGCCGCCGGTCGCGGGGTCGACGGACAGGTCGAAGCCGGAGGCGTGGTTGCCGGCCTGGGAGATCGCGGTGCCGGTACCGGTCACTCCCGACTCGGGGAGGCGGGCCCAGAGCGATACGGAGAAGCTCTCCGAGGTGTCCACCACCGAGTTCGATGTCCGGGCGTACCCACTCTCTCCGCCGAGGCGCAGGGCGGAGCCCAGGACGCCCTCGGCGCCGGCGTGGGCGTCACCCGTCAACGCGGCGGTCCAGGGCGCGCCCTCGCCCTGGACGGAGGCGGTGCCAGCCTCTTCGTCCAGGTCCCAGACCGCACGCTCGGGGGTGCCGGCACCGACGCGGAAGACGTAGCTCCGCTCCGCCGAGGAATTCCCAGCGGAGTCCACCGCACGGACGTAGAGGCGGTTGTCACCTCGCTGATCCGGGACCAGCCGAACGGTACGAGGCGCGCCACCCGAGGTCAGCACGTCATGGGAGTCGCCCACCTGGTCACCGGACGCGAAGCGGTAGCGGTAACGGACGACGTCGGTGTCCGTGCTGGCGAAGGTGAAGGAACCGTACCTGCCCACCCCGTCGTGCCACGGGTCAGCCGGATCCGCCGGGTTGGACGCCGGGTACTCGGACGAGGTGACGCTGGGAGTCGGCGGAACGCTCGTGTTGTAGACGAATTCGCACCGCTCCTGGGGAGCCGTGGACGACCAGGGCGAGTACTCCGCCCCGTCGTAGGACCTGGCCTCCCACTGCACGTGGCCGTCCCGCGGCAGGCCACTGGGCAGGGTCATCGAGAAGCCGGAGCCGGAAGCGTTGAAAGTGCTCAGACCAGGAGCCCAGCGGACGACGTTCCCCTGGCCGTCGCCGGTGTCCCAGTAGGCGCGGAACTCCACGGCCACCCGGTCACCGTCCGCGTCGGTGACATCGGCCGCGTACACCTGGCCACGGGTCCTGACCTGAGCCGGGCTGGCTGGCGGCGCACAGACCCCGCCGAACTCCATGGACAGCTGCGACATGGACATCTGCGGCGGAGGTGAACATTCGGTGTACACACGGCTACGCAACGGCGCGCGGCGGCCGGGCGGCCGCGCTCGGCGTCGACTCGCGGTCCCGGCAGTGCCGGGTTTGACTGGTGTTCGTGGGGTTACTGGCCATACGCGAAGAAGGCGCGGCAAGAAGGGAAGTGAGCTCCATGGCGCATGAGGGCGACGCCGACCGGAGGAAGGCGGCCGAGTTGCCGGAGGGTGACGTGGTGCGGATCCTGCTGGAGCAGCATGGCCGGATCCGTGACCTGTTCGCCGAGGTCAAGGGCGCGCGGGGGGAGGTCAAGCAGCAGGCGTTCGACGAGTTGCGGGCGCTGCTCGCGGTGCACGAGACCGCGGAGGAGATGGTCATCCGGCCGGTCGCCAAGGACACGGCGGGCAAGGCCGAGGTCGAGGCGCGCAACGAGGAGGAGCACGAGGCGAACGAGGTCCTGGTGTCGCTGGAGCGGATGGATGTCACCAGTGCCGACTTCGACCGGGAGTTCGCCGACTTCGAGCGGGCGGTGGTGGCGCACGCCGAGAAGGAGGAGAACGAGGAGTTCCCCACCATCAGGGCCGGCCGCAGCGAGGAGCAGTTGCAGCGGATGGGCCGGATGCTGCGGGCGGCCGAGAAGGTCGCGCCCACCAGGCCGCACCCGTCGGCCGCCGGCAAGCCGATGAGGCAGTTCGCCGTGGGGCCCTTCGCCTCCCTGGTGGACCGCACCAGGGACGCCATCACCTCCGCCTCCCGCTGACGACCGAACCCAGTAGGCTGCTCGGCCCGGGACGGCAGGGTGGAGGGAGCCGAGGTGCGGGAGGCCGAGCGGGTGGCGACGCCCGACGCGCTGCTGGCCGTCCGGGCCGGCGAGGGGGACGAGGAGGCGTTCGAGGCGCTGCTGCGGCGGCACCTGCCGGTGCTGCTGCCGTTGGCCCGCCGGCTGCTGGGGGACCGCGCGGGGGCCGAGGGGGCCGTCCGGGACGCCTTCGTCGAGGCGTGGCGGCGGCTGCCCGAGTACCGGGGGCGGGACCCGTTCCCGCGGTGGATCCGGGGCATCGTCACGAGCCGCTGCACGCGTACCGGGCGCCCCGCGGCCGAGGAGGCGGGCGAGGAGGCCGTGGCCGCCGCCGTGATGGCGTTGGTGCGCCGCGAGCCGCGGCCCGGCGGCCCCGAGGGGCTGGCCGCGGCGCGGGCCGTCCGCGCGGTCGCCGACGCGCTGCCCGGGGTGCGCGCCGGCCGCTGCCGGATCACCCCGCTCGCCGACCCGGCCGACGGGGGTCTCCGGGTCCGGCTGGAGGTGGCGGCCGGCCTGGGCTGGACGGTGCCGGAGCTCGCCGGGCGGCTCAGGGAGCGGGTGACCGAGGCGGCGCGCGACCGGCTCGGGCTCGACGTGCGGGTGGTGGACGTCGCCGTCGTCGACCTCCTGCTGGACCCCGCGGAGGACGCCGCACCGGACGGTACCTCCCGTTAAGGTCTCGTATGGGTTTTCCGGTATCGGCGGGCGGTGGGGCGCGCGCCAGGTAGGCCCCAACGACCGCGTGCCGGCGCCTTCCCCCGGCTCAGCGGCCACGGGGGGCTCCGCGGGCACCCCGGGGACCGGCCGGAGGGGAAGACCCGGGGGCGTTATGAACGCGTGAAGACCGCCCGCCACCCGTCACCCGAATCGCCGATACTCGCTCTTCGTTGCCCTGCCCCGGACGAGGGAACGCAGGCACGAGACGAAGAGGTGTACGACGATGGCGAGTGCCACCGTGCAGTCGCCCGAGGTGGACGACGTCCCGTCGCCCCGCGGCCCCGGCCGGCTGAGGGCGTGGCTGCTCGACGGACTGAGCGAGCGGACCGCCCGCCACCCAGGACCGCATGCCACGGTCCCCGCCGAACACCGCGGCCACCGCTGGTGGCGCGTGATGTGCCTGACCGGCGTCGACTACTTCTCCACCCTCGGCTACCAGCCGGGCATCGCCGCGCTCGCCGCCGGCCTGCTCTCGCCGCTCGCCACCGTGGTGCTGATCGGCCTCACGCTGCTCGGCGCGCTGCCGGTCTACCGGCGGGTGGCCCGCGAGAGCCCGCACGGCGAGGGCTCCATCGCCATGCTGGAGCGGCTGCTGCCGTGGTGGTCGGGCAAGGTGTTCGTGCTCGTGCTGCTCGGGTTCGCCGCCACCGACTTCATGATCACCATCACGCTCTCGGCCGCCGACGCCTCGGCGCACGTGGTGGAGAACCCGCTGGCGCCGTCCTTCATGCACGACGGGAACGTGTGGATCACGCTGCTGCTGATCGCCGGGCTCGGCGCCGTCTTCCTCAAGGGCTTCCGGGAGGCGATCGGCGTCGCCGTGGTCCTGGTCGCGGTCTACCTGGCGCTCAACACGATCGTGCTGGCGACCGCCGCCTGGCACGTGCTGACCGAGCCCGTGGTGGTCACCGACTGGTGGGACGCCGCCGCCGCGGAGCACTCGTCGCCCTGGCTGATGGTCGGCGTGGCGCTGCTGGTCTTCCCGCGCCTGGCGCTCGGCATGTCCGGCTTCGAGACCGGCGTCGCCGTGATGCCGCAGGTCCGTGGCGACGCCACGGACACCGAGGACCGGCCGGCGGGCCGGATCCGCGACACCAGGAAGCTGCTCACCACGGCCGCGCTGATCATGAGCGGCTTCCTGCTGGTGTCCAGCCTCGCCACCACGCTGCTGATACCGGCCGCGGAGTTCGAGTCGGGCGGCGAGGCCAACGGGCGGGCGCTGGCGTTCCTGGCCCACGACTACCTCGGCGAGGCGTTCGGCACCCTCTACGACGTCTCCACCATCGCCATCCTGTGGTTCGCCGGCGCCTCGGCGCTGGCCGGGCTGCTGAACCTGGTGCCGCGCTACCTGCCCCGCTACGGCATGGCCCCGGAGTGGACCCGGGCGGTGCGGCCGCTGGTGCTGCTGTTCACGGTGATCGCGTTCACCATCACCATCCTGTTCCGCGCCGACGTCGACGCGCAGGGCGGCGCCTACGCCACCGGCGTGCTGGTGCTGATGGTCTCGGCCTCCGCCGCCGCCACCATCTCGGCGCGGCGCAAGGGCCACCGCCGGGCGTCCCTCGGCTTCGGCGCGATCGCCGCCGTCTTCGCCTACACGCTGGTCGTCAACGTCATCGAACGGCCCGACGGCATCCGCATCGCCTCGCTGTTCATCCTCGGCATCCTGCTGACCTCGTTCTTCTCCCGGATCCACCGCGCCTTCGAGCTGCGCACCGGTGAGATCAGCCTCGACGACGCGGCCGCCAGGATGATCGACCACGCCGCCGCCCACGGCTGTCTGCGGATCATCGCCAACGAGCCGGACGAGCGGGACGCCGCCGAGTACCGCGAGAAGGAGTACAGCCAGCGGGAGGAGACCCACATCCCGAACGGCGGCCCGGTGCTGTTCCTGGAGGTCACGGTGCCCGACTCGTCCGACTTCACGGCCGACGTCACCGTGCGGGGCGAGGAGCGCCACGGCTACCAGATCCTGCGGGTGGACGGTCCTGTGGTGCCCAACACCATCGCGGCCGTGCTGCTGCACCTGCGCGACCGCACCGGCGCCGTGCCGCACGCCTACTTCAACTGGACCGAGGGCCATCCGCTCGGCCACCTGCTGCGGTTCCTGGTCTTCGGCGACGGCGAGGTCGCCCCCGTCACCCGCGAGGTGCTGCGCCGCGCGGAGCGGCAGCTCTCCCGCCGCCCCCGCATCCACGTCGGCTGAGGTCGCCCACCGCGGACGGCGGTGGGCGACCTGCCGTGGCGCCCTTCAGCGGGTGCCGGCGACGGCGGGCTCCCGGCCGCCTTCGCCGGTCGCCTCCGCCGCGCCGCCGCCGGTCCGCAGGGTCGCCAGGGCCAGCAGCGCGCCGGCGGCGGCGATGGCGGCGGCGCCGAGGAAGGCGGCCGAGAAGCCGTCGGTCAGGGCGGTGACGTCGTCCAGCTCCTCGGCGCCCCGGGCGGCGGCCACCGCGGTCATCGCGGCGAGGCCGAGCGCGGAGCCGATCTGGTAGCTGGTGTTGACGATGCCGGAGGCCAGGCCGCCCTCCTCGGGACGGGCCGCGGAGATCGCGGTGCCGAGGGAGGGCACGAAGGCCAGCGACATGCCGACGGCGGCGACCAGCGACGCCGGCAGCACGTCCACCGCGTAGCCGCCGTCCGGGCGGACGAAGGAGAGCCACAGCATGCCGGCCGACAGCGCCAGCATGCCGGTGCCGATCATCGTCCGGGCGCCGAAGCGCTCCTGGAGCCGCGGGGCCACCACGATCATCATGAGCATGATCGCGCCGGTCATCGGCAGCAGCGCGGAGCCCGAGGCGAAGGCGCCGAGGCCGAGGACCTGCTGGAGGTAGAGGTTGAGGAAGTACCACATCGGGATCCAGGCGCCGGCCAGCAGCAGTTGGGCCAGGTTGGCGGCGGCCAGGTTGGGGGTGCGCAGGATGGTCAGCCGCATCAGGGGCTCGCGCAGCCGGGCCTGGAGCGCGACGAACAGACCGGTGAGCACGGTGCCGGCGGCCAGCAGGAGCCAGGTGGACGCCGCTCCCCAGCCGGCCTCGGGGGCACGGACCACGGCGTAGACGACGGTGCCGAGCCCCGCGGTCACGGTCAGCGCGCCCAGGATGTCGACGCGGCCGCGCGCCGGCGGGGCGGCGGGCATCAGGCGGGGGGTGACCGCCAGGGTCAGCAGGGCGACCGGGATGTTGATGTAGAACACCCAGGGCCAGCTGGCGTACTCGGTGATGACGCCGCCGAGGAAGACGCCGGCGGTGCCGCCGGCCGGCGCGGCGGCGCCGTACAGCGCGAACGCCTTGGGCAACTCGCGCGGGTTGCCGCCGAACAGCGTCATCAGCAGGGTCAGCGCGGAGGGCGCGATCAGCGCCGAGCCGGCGCCCTGGACGGCGCGTCCCGCCAGTTCCACCCACACCTCGCCGGCCAGGCCGGCGACCAGCGAGCCGACAGCCAGGACCGCCCAGCCAAGGCTGAACACCCGTCTGGCGCCGAACAGGTCGGACAGCCGGCCGCCCAGCAGCAACAGGCCGCCGAAGGCGATGACGTACGCGTTGAAGACCCAGGACAGGTCGCCCTGGGTGAAGCCGAGATCGGTGCGCATCTCGGGAAGGGCCACGCCGATGATCGACGTGTCCATGATGACCATGAACTGCGCCAGGGCGATGAACGCCAGGGCCGCCCAGCGGCGCGGATCCGGCGCGTTCGACACGGACATCCCACTCACCTATCATACTCCCGGGGGGTATATTGGAAACACGGGGAGACTATACCCCCCCGGGGTATATCCGCAAACGCTGTCGGTCCCTCACCCCGCTGGCGCGCACACGCAGTTGCGTGCTTCCGACACCGCTCTGACGTGCGACGACGCCCCCTCCGCTGGGAGTCTTGACCGTGTCGGCCGGGGCACGTCCCGGCCGTGTCCGTCCCAGAAAGGAGCTCCGAGTGAGCGGGCCGCTCTGGATCACCGCCTCCCCGCCCGGCGCCCACGGCGAGCTGCACGTCGGCCACCTCGCCGGGCCCTACGTGGCCGCCGACGTGCTCAGCCGTTTCCTGCGCGCCGAGGGCAGGACCGTGCGCCTCACCACCGCGACCGCCCAGCACACCGACGCGGTCGAGCTGCGGGCCAGGCGCGCGAGTCGCGATCCCGGCGACATCGCCGAGGGCTACCACGAGGCGATCGTCGCCGACCTCGCCCACGCCCGCGTCGCCTTCGACCTGGTCACGCACCCGGCCGCCGACGTCGGATTCCACGCCTGGCTCGGCGAGACGTTCCGCCGGCTGCACGCCGAGGGCCTGATCGTCGCCAGGACCCGGCCGCTGCCCTACTGTCCGGCCTGCGAGACCTGGCTGTACGGCACCCTGGTCACCGGCGGCTGCCCGCGCTGCGGCGCCACGCGCGGCGGCGACGTCTGCCGGGCCTGCTCCCGGCCCGGCGGCGAACTCGTCGAACCGCGCTGCGCGGTCTGCGCCGCGCCGCCGACCACGCGCCGCCTCCGGCGCCTCCACCTGCTGCTCGAACCGCTCAGGGACCAGCTCACCGACTACTGGTCGAGCTCCGACCTGTCGCCCCGGCTGGCCGCGCTCTGCGAGGACCTGGTCGAGGACGCGCTGCCCTCCCCCGCCGTCACCCGGCCGTCCCGATGGGGCCTGCCGGTCCCGGTCGAGGGCTACGCCGACCAGCGGATCGACACCGCCTTCGAGAACGCCGCCGCCCAGCTCCAC
Source organism: Streptomyces millisiae (assembly GCF_031845425.1). NCBI lineage: Bacteria > Bacillati > Actinomycetota > Actinomycetes > Kitasatosporales > Streptomycetaceae > Streptomyces > Streptomyces millisiae. The sequence goes on along the minus strand of NZ_JAVREM010000012.1, from coordinate 9,845 downwards.
GCCTGGGGCCCCGACGACCGGCCACCGCCGGAACACGCCATCGCCTTCGCCGGGTTCTCGCACGCCTTCGACCAGGCGGTCGTGCTGCCCGCCCTCCAGATCGCGCGCGGCCTCAAGCTGCCGACCACCCTGCGCCTCAACGACCCATACGAGCTCGACGGCCGGCCGCTCTCGCACGGCAGCCGGCACGGGGCCTGGGTGCTCGACCTGGTCACCGAGTGGGGCTCCGACACGCTCCGCCGCCACGTGCTGCGGGACCGGCCAGGCACCCGGCCCACGGCGTTCCGCGCGGCCGACCTCGAACGGTCCTGGCAGGTCCTGCGCGAGCCGTGGGAGGCGTGGCTCGAGCGGCTGCTCGGCGCCGTGCGGACGGACTGCGGCGGCGTCGTGCCGGCGGTGGAGCCCGGGGGCGCCGGCTGGGAGCGGCTGCGGGACCGGCTGCTGCGCACGGCCGCCGACCTGCGGGAGGCGTACGGGCCCGAGGAGTTCGACCCGCGCCGCGTGCTGGCCCTGCTCGACGAGGTCGTCCACCAGGCCGCCGACTTCGGGCACGCCAACGCCCACCACCACCGCGACCGTCCCGAGGGCGCGCGCCGCCACCAGGCGGCCCTGGTGGCGCAGCTCGCGGTGGCCGCGGCGCTGGCGGCGTGGGCCTGGCCGGTGATGCCGGAGGGAGCCGCCAGGCTGGCCGCCGCGCTCCGCCTGCCGGCGGTCCGCCGGGTGGACGAGCACGCCCTGACGCCGCCCCCGCCGGGGACCCGGCTGCCGCCCCCGCCGGCGCCGGTCTTCGGCAGCTGAGTGCGGCTGAGGCGCCGGCGCGGACGCCGGCGCGGACGGCGTCCCGGGTGCCGGCGCGGACGCGTCAGTCCAGCCAGCCGCGCCGGGCGGCCCGCACCCCCGCCTCGAACCGGCTGGCCGTGTTCAGCTCCTGCATCAGCTCCGCGACCAGCCGGCTCACGGTGCGCAGCGACACGCCGAGCGCGCGGGCGATCCGCTCGTCCTTCATGCCGGCCCCCAACATCCGCAGCACCGCGTGCTGTTGCTCCGTCAACGCCTGGACTCCGCGCTGCGCGGCGTCGCCCTCGGGGCAGGGTGCCGCCGCGTACCAACAGTGCTCGTAGAAGGCCCGGTAGGAGCGGACCAGTGCCGGCCCGCGCACCAGCACCGCGCCCGCGTCCCGGTCGTCGGGGTCGGCCGGCACCAGGGCCAGGTGGTCGTCGACGAGCACCAGGTTCATCGGCACCACGGTCGACAGCCGGATCTCCACCCCCGCCTCGCGGCGCCGGGCGATCAGGTCGGCGGAGTCCGGCTGGGCCCAGGCGTGCCGGCTGTAGATGGACCGCACCGTGACGCCCCGCCCGATGACGCGCCGGTCCCGGTCGAGGACGCGCTCCGGCAGCTCCCGGCCCGGGGCCGCCGGGGACAGGGTCCTGATGTCCTGCCGGGCGAAGTCGGCCATGTCGTTGAGGAACTGCTGGATGCGGCGGTAGTCCGCGACGAACTCGACCTCCGTCTCCGGGTCCGCCAGGTCGCCGCCGGTGGCCAGGAAACGGTGGGTCAGGGCGGAGACCACCTCGTGGAACCGGTCGGCCCGGTCCAGGTGCTCCCGCAGCGTGCCCCGCTCCCGGTCCAGGACCCGCAGCAGCGCGATCTCCGGCAGCACGGCCGTCACCCGGTCCCGGTCGCCGGGGAGCGGCCGGCCGCCGTCCAACTCCTCGCGCGGCGCGTGCCGGGCGCCGGCCGGCACGAGCAGCCCGAGCCGCAGCAGCTCGGCCCGGTGCCCCTCACCCTCCTCGGCGGTCAGGCCGAGCTCCGCGCTGACCTCGCCGAAATCGGCGGAACCGCGCGCCCGTATCTCCTGGTAGACGGCGATCACCGGATCGTCGCCGACCGCCGACCGCCGGTTGCGCCCCGCCCTGCCCGTCATACGCCGGTACCCCCTCGTCGTATCCGATCCCTGACAGAACGGACCGTCAGGACGACGGAATCCTAGCCACCGGCACCGCACGCCCCGGGACCGGCCGGCGACCGGGGAACCGCCGGATCGTCGAAATACGTCGAAACCGGATCGAAGCTATGGACAGCCCGTTTAACCCGCCCTAATGTCGCCGACGCCGCGCACGGAGGACGAGCTCCCCGATCGATCGTCGAAGAGTTTCGACGACGCTCCCTCCGCGCGCCCGTGAGGAGGCAGGGCATGGTCAGCATCACCGAGGTCGCTCGGCACGCCGGCGTCGCGGTCAGCACCGTGTCCTACGTGCTCAGCGGCAAGCGCCCCATCTCGCCGCCCACCAGGCAGCGGGTGCTGGACAGCGTCATCAGCCTCGGCTACCGGCCGCCGCGCGGGACGAGGGCGGGGATCGTCGGCCTCGCGCTGCGCGTCGACGACGGCACGCACCGGCCGCTGCTGGCCGAGTTCATGCTCTCGGCGAGCGTCGCCGCCCGCCGGCACGGCCGCAACGTGCTGCTGCTGACCGAGGAGGAGGAGCACGGGCTGCTCGACGCCGCGCTGCTCGACGGGCTGATCCTGATGGACATCGAGGTCATGGACCCGCGCCTGGACACCGTCCGCCGGCTGCCGGTGCCGACCGTGCTGCTCGGCCTGCCCCGCGACCCGGCGGGCCTCGCCTGTGTCGACCTCGACTTCCGGGCCGCGGGCCGGCTGTGCGTCGACCACCTCGCCGACCTCGGGCACCGCGAGGTCGTCCTGCTCGGCGCCCCGCCCGCCGCCTACCGGCGGCGGGCCGGGTTCGCCGAGCGCACGGTCGCCGGCGCGCTGGAACAGGCCGCGGCCAGGAACGTCAGGCTCACCCACCGCCCCACCGAGGGCGACTGGGACGCCACCGCCGGCACCCTCACCCGGGTGCTCCAGGAACGACCGGGCGCCACCGCGCTCATCGTGCAGAACGAGGCCGCCACCCCGCACCTGGCGCCGCTGCTGCGCGGCTACGGCCGGGCCATCCCCGAGGACCTGTCCGTCGTGGTGCTCGGCTCGGACGCCGTGGCGACCGCCGGCACCCCGCCGCTCACCTCCGTCGCGGTGCCCGCCGGCGAGATGACCGCCACCGCGATGGACCTGTTGATGACCGAGCGGGGACCCGACCCGGGGCCCGTCCTGCTCACCCCCCGACTGACCGCCAGGGGAAGCACCGCGCCGCCCGCCCCGGGCCGCGTCGACTGAGATCCCCACCACCGCACGTTTCGGAGAGCCACCCCCATGGACCAGCCATGCCCGCCCGCCGTTCCCTAGCCACCGCCGCCGCCACCGCCGCCGTGCTGGCCACGGTCCCCGGCTGCGGCCTGATCACCGCGCAGACCGGGCCCAACACCCTGACGGTCGCGGACTACTACACCGCCGAGCCGGGCAACACGGCGCTCACCGAGATCCTGCGCGCCTGCGGCGAGCAGACCGGGGTCACCGTGGTGCGCGAGGTCATGCCGCGCTCCCAGCTGGTGCCCAAGCTGCTCCGCGACGGCGCCGCCGGCACCCTCCCCGACCTGGTGCTCAGCGACAACCCGGACCTCGCCAAGCTGGCCTCGACCGGGGCGCTGCTGCCGCTCGACGGCCGCGTCGACACCGAGGGCTTCTACGACAGCGTGCTCGCGGCCGGCAGCTACCAGGGCGAGCTCTACGGCGTCGCGCCCGGCGTCAACGGCCTGGCGCTCTTCTACGACCGGGCGGTCTTCGCCGAGGCCGGGATCGAACCGCCCACCACCTGGGACGAGTTGCGCGCGGCAGCCGCCGCGCTCACCGAGGGCTCGCGCTACGGCCTCGCGCTCTCGGCGATCGGCACCGAGGAGGGCACCTGGCAGTTCGAGCCCTTCCTGTGGGGCGCGGGCGCCGAACTCACCGACCTGGACTCGCCGCAGGCCGTCACCGCCCTCACCTTCTGGGCCTCGCTCTTCTCCGACGGCTCGGTCTCCGCCTCGGCGCTCAACTGGCAACAGTCCGACGTCGCCGAGCAGTTCGTCGGCGGGCACGCCGCCATGATGATCAACGGCTCCTGGCAGCTCGCCGCGCTCGACGCCGAGGAGGAGCTGGACTACGGCGTGGTGCCGCTGCCCACGCCGAACGCCGGCGACCGGCCCGCCACCCCGCTCGGCGGCGAGACCTGGGCCGTGCCGCGCGGCGAACGGCAGGAGCAGGCCGTCGAGTTGCTGGACTGCGTACTGTCCCCCGACCACATGTACGAGTGGGCGCGGCTGCGGGCCGACGTGCCGGCCCATCCGGACGTGGCCGAGCGCCTGGTGGGTGAGCAGCCCGACCTGGCGCCGTTCGTGGCCAGCGCCCCGAGCGCCGAGGCCCGCACCGTCGACCTCGGCACCGGCTACCCGGCCGTGTCGCAGGCGATATCCACCGCGCTGCAGCGGGTCGCCACCGGGCAGCTCGACCCGGCGGAGGCCCTGGCCCGGGCCCAGCGAGAGGCGGCCGACGCATCGTGACCATGACCCCGCGCCTGGCCAGGCTCAGCTTCTACGTGCCGGCCGTGCTCTACCTGGCCGTGTTCTTCGGCTACCCGCTGGTCGCCAACGTCGTGATGTCCTTCCAGGACTACACGGTGACGTCCTTCTACGACGGCGGCGCCCCCTTCACCGGCCTCGACAACTACGCCGAGGTGTTCGGCGACGAGCTGTTCTCCACCACCCTGTGGAACACCCTGGTCTTCACCGTCGCCTCGCTGGCCTTCCAGTTCGCCATCGGCCTCGGCCTCGCGCTGTTCTTCCGCCGCCACTTCCCGCTGGCCGGCGTGCTGCGCGCCCTGCTCCTGCTGCCCTGGCTGCTGCCGCTGCTGGTCTCCGGCACCGTCTTCCGCTGGCTGCTCGACCAGGACTACGGCGTGCTCAACCACGTGCTGCTGAACCTGCGGCTGATCGACGACCCGGTGCCGTGGCTGGTCAGCCCCGACCACGCGATGGCCGCCGTCGTCATCGCCAACGTGTGGATCGGCATCCCCTTCAACATGGTGATCCTCTACGGCGGTCTCACCTCCATACCGCCGGGGCTCTACGAGGCCGCGGCCCTGGACGGCGCGGGTGCCTGGCAGCGGTTCCGGCACATCACCTGGCCACTGCTGCGCCCGGTCACCTCCGTGGTCCTGATGCTCGGACTCGTCTACACCGTCAAGGCGTTCGACGTCGTCATGGTCCTCACCCAGGCGGGCCCCGCCGACGCCACCCAGCTGCTGTCCACCTGGTCCTACCAACTCTCCTTCACCCAACTGCACTTCGGCCAGGGAGCGGCCGTCGGCAACGTGCTGATCGTCATCGCCATGCTGTTCGCGCTCGTCTACCTGCGGGCCGTGCGCCGCGAACAGGCCGGGAGGTAGCCATCATGTCCATACCCAGAGCGACGGCGGGCGCCCGCCGCCTCGGCCTGACCCTGCTGGCGCTGCTGATCGTCGGCGTACTGCTCTTCCCGCTGTACTGGATGTTCAACGCCTCGCTGCAACCGAGCCACGAGCTGCTGAGCATCCCGCCCCGCTGGTTCCCCGACCACCCGACGCTGGACGGCTACCGCGCCGCGTTCGACTCCCAGGGCCGGCACCTGGTCATCAGCCTCTTCGTGGCCTGCGGCAACGTGCTGATCACCCTGGCCCTCGCGGCGCCGCTGGCCTGGGCGTTGGCGAAGTTCCGGCTGCGCTACGCGGCCCTGCTGCTCTTCGTGCTGCTGATCGTGCAGATGCTGCCCGGCATCGTGAAGGCCAACTCGCTCTTCGAGCTGTACAGCGAGCTCGGGCTGCTCAACAACACCATCGGCCTGATGTTCGCCCAGTCCACGCTGTCCGTGCCGTTCGCCGCCGTGCTGCTGCGCGCCCAACTCCGGGAGATCCCGACCGAGGTGGTGGAGGCGGCGGCGCTCGACGGCGCGGGCGCCTGGCGCACCTTCCTGCGGATCGTCGTGCCGATGAGCCGCAACAGCGTGATCACCGCGGGCCTGTTCGCGTTCCTCTTCTCCTGGGCCGACTTCCTCTTCGCCGTCACCCTCACCTCGCGGGACGCGATCACCCCGGTCACCGTCGGCATCTACCGCTTCGTCGGGGCCAACGCCACCGACTGGAACGCGCTGATGGCCTCCGCCGTCCTCGCCTCGGTGCCGGCCGCCGTGCTGCTGGTGGTCGCCCAGCGCTACATCTCGGTCGGCCTCACCGGCGGCTCGGTCAAGGACTGACCACCTCCCATCCCCCACCGCACCCACCCCTCTGGAGAGCACCACACCATGCCGAGCACCGACCCGGGCGCGACGTTCACCGAGCACGCAGGCGGCCTCGAATGGACCGGCGAACACGAGACGTTGCGCGTCGAACCCTGGGGTCCGGACGCCGTCCGGGTCCGCGCCACCCTCGGGCCGATCCGCGACGACATCCCCGGCGCGCTGCTGGAACGCCCCGCCGGCCGGGCCGAGATCACCGTGCCCGACCTGACCGGGCTCACGGTGTTCGCCAACGGACTCGGCTCGCCCACCGACCCCGTCCCGCCAGCCCGGCTCGTCAACGGCCGCCTCACCGCCGAGCTCACCGTCGACGGCCGGCTGCGGTTCGTCCGCACCGACGACGGACGGGAGTTGCTCGCCGAGCGCCGCGCCCACTTCTGGTGGCCGGGCACCCGCGTGCACACCCCCGTCGGCCACGGCTACCGGCGCCTCGAACAGCACTTCGCCGCGTACGAGGGCGAGCGGCTCTACGGCCTGGGCCAGCACCAGCAGGGCCGTCTCGACCGCAAGGGCACCGTGCTCGACCTGGTGCAGCGCAACACCGAGATCTCCATCCCGTTCGCGCTCTCCAACCGCGGCTACGGGCTGCTGTGGAACAGCCCGGCCGTGGGCCGCGTCGAGCTGGTGGAGACCGGCACCCGCTGGGTCGCCGACGCGGCCCGCCAGATCGACTACTGGATCACCGCCGGCGACACCCCGGCCGACATCCTGCGCTCCTACGCGGACGCCACCGGCCACGCCCCCGAGATGCCGGAGTGGGGCACCGGCTTCTGGCAGTGCAAGCTCCGCTACCGCACCCAGGACGAACTGCTCGCCGTGGCCAGGGAACACAAGCGGCGCGGCCTGCCGATGTCGGTGATCGTCGCCGACTTCTTCCACTGGACCAGGCTCGGCGACTGGCGCTTCGACCCGGCCGAGTGGCCCGACCCGGCCGCCATGGTCCGGGAGTTGGCGGAGCTCGGCATCAAGCTGATGGTCTCCATCTGGCCCTCCGTCAACCAGTCGAGCGAGAACTACGACGAGTTGGCCCGCCGCGGCCTGTTCGCCGCCAACGAGTTCGGCACCGCGGCCCACGCGACCTGGGTCGACAAGGGCGCCGACCACCGGATCACCGTCTCCTTCCTCGACCCCACCAACCCGGCCACCCGGGCGTTCGTGTGGGAGAAGGTCCGCGCCAACTACCAGTCCCTCGGCATCAACCTGTGGTGGCTCGACGCCTGCGAGCCGGAGATGAAGCCGGCCCACCCGGCCAACCTCCGCTACCACGCGGGCCAAGGACAGGAGGTCGCCAACCTCTACCCGAGGGAGATCGCCCGCACCTTCCACGAGGGCATGGCCTCCTCCGGCGACACCGACGGCATGTCGTTCAGCCGCTCCGCCTGGGCCGGCAGCCAGCGCTACGGCACCGCGGTCTGGTCGGGCGACATCGGCACCGACTTCGCCGCGCTGCGCGCCCAGATAGCCGCCGGGCTCAGCATCGGGATCTCCGGCATCCCCTGGTGGACCACCGACATCGGCGGCTTCCACGGCGGCGACCCGGACGACCCGGCCTACCGCGAGGTGCTGGTCCGCTGGTTCCAGTTCGGCGCCTTCTGCCCGATCTTCCGGCTGCACGGCTTCCGGCTGCCGTGGCTGCCGCTCGGCGGCGCGATGACCGGCGGCCCCAACGAGGTCTGGTCCTACGGCGAGGAGGCGTACGACATCATGGCGCGCTACCTGGCCGTGCGGGAGCGCATCCGCCCCTACGTGGGCGAGCAGATGCGCACCGCGGCCCGCGAAGGGCTGCCGGTGATGCGGCCGCTGTTCCTGGAGTTCCCGGACGACGACCGCGCCTGGACCGTCGCCGACCAGTTCCTGCTCGGCCCCGACCTGCTGGTGGCCCCGGTCACGGAGGCCGGCGCCACCAGCCGGGAGGTCTACCTGCCGGCCGGCGCGACCTGGACCTGCGCCTGGACCGGCGAGACCCGTCCGGGCGGCGCCACCGTGGTGCTGGACGCGCCGCTGGACCGGATCCCGCTGCTGCTGCGGGACGAGGCCCGACTGCCGATCGCCGGGGAGTGACCCGTCACCGGCGCGCCGCCGCCTCCCACTCCCGGTGTGCGGCGCGGACGCGGTCCCACAGCGCCGCCCGCTCGGGGGCGGCGACGTCGGTCAGGTTCAGGTGGAACACGTCGGCCAGGACGTCGTACCAGTCGTCGGCCGCGTCGATGGTCCGCTCCTCCGTGCCCCCGGCGTCGATCCGGCGCAGCACGCAGCCGCGCAGCATGTCCACGCCCTTGGCGTCGCGGAGCTGGACCTGGAGGACCCGGACGAACCCGGACTCGGGGGACGTGGACAGCCGGCGGTGCTCCGCGGCGAAGGAGGACAGCTCCACGGGCTCCGGCGCGAAGACCATCGCGGTGAAGGCGCCGCGCGGGTCGTGGGCGAACCGCCAGCCGCCGGGCACCACCGCCGACGGGGCCATCCCGTAGGTGAACGGCCCCTGGGTGTAGGTGCCCGCGCGCAGCGGCAGTGGCTCGTACATCCCGCCGGCGAGCCCGGTGTCGACCAGCCACCGCTCGCCGTCGAGCCCCACGGTGAGCGCGAGGTGGTCGCCGCCCGGGCCCTCGGGGTCCTCGACCTCGTCCTGCACCCCGGCCCGGTGCAGGGTCACGTCGTAGCCGAGGGCCTCCAGCAGCGCGGCGAAGGCGCCGTTGAGGTGGAAGCAGTAGCCGCCGCGCCCGCGCAGGATCCGGGCCACGGACTCCGCGGCGCCGATGCTCGACGGGCGGCCCAGTTGGTTGTCGAGGGTCTCGTAGGGGACCCGCTCCACCTGTGCCCGGTGCAGTGCCCACAGCGCCTCCGCGGTCGGGGCCGCCGGTCGGTCCACCCCCAGCACGGCCAGGTACCCGTCGACGTCGATCATGCTCTTCCCTCATCTGTTCGAACAGGTGAACAGACTAGTCGCCCTGGTCGCCCTGGTCGCCGGAGGCTCACTGGCCCACGTCGACCGGATCGCCGCCGGTCAGCGTGACCAGCTGGGCGAACGTGGTGCGGAACATGGCGTGCGAGACGCCGGCCCCCGCCCACACCTCGGGGTGGTCGGCCAGCGCCGTGTCCACCAGGGTCCGCAGCGGCGCGGGATGACCGACCGGCGCCACTCCGCCGACCAGCTGGCCGGTGGCCTGGAACACGAACTCCGGGGTGGCGCGCCTGACCTTGCGCACCCCGAGGTGGCGCGCGGCCTTCCTCACGTCCACCCGGTGACCGCCGCTGGCCACCACCAGCAGCGGCGCGCCGTCGGCCTCGAAGACCAGGCTGTTGGCGATCGCCCCGACCGGGCAACCCAACCGCTCCGCGGCGGCCGCAGCGGTGGGCACCTCGGTGGCCAGCTCGACGATCTCGTCCGCGTGGCCGGCGCCGACCAGGCCCGCCCGCACGCGCTCCAAGGCTGATGTCGCACCCGTACTCGTCACAGCTCGCGAGCGTAGCCATCCGAACAGCGGCCGGCAAAGGCACTCCGCGCTCCGCGCGGTGCGCGCGGGACGGGCCGCGCGACGACCCGCCCGGAGAGGGCGGTGGGTGGGCGCGGCTCCGCCGCCGGATGCCCGGCGCTTCGCGCGGGGCGTGTTTCCCCCACCCACCCGCCCTTTCT
>NZ_JAVREM010000011.1:0-143372 GCF_031845425.1 Streptomyces millisiae | reverse complement strand
CCCCCGGCGGCGTTCCACGCCACCGCACCCGCCACACCCCCCTACACCCCCACACCACCGCCGCGCCGACGCGGCCGCAACGCACTCCTCGCGGCATTGGCGGTCTGCGCGGTCGTCGCCGGCGCGGTCGTCGGCGCCACCCTGCTCAACGGCGGCAACGACGAGAACCCCACCAACAACGACGCCGCGGGCGACGAGACGTCCCAGACGCCCACCGACCAGGAGACCACCCCGGCGGAGGAGGAGACGGAGACCACCCCCTCCGAAACCACATCCGAACCGCCGGCCGAACCCGAACCGGTGACCTACGAGGGGGTCTCCATCCCCGACTACCACGTCATCTCGCTCTACCAGGACCCGCCGAGCCCGGAGCGGACGGAGCTCGGCCCGAGCTACGAGGGCGACCTCGGCTACTTGGGGGCGAGCATCATCTCGTACGACCGCTCGCTGGTGACCGGTGACGACAACACCCTGGCCCTGCTCCGGCAGGACGAGACCGGCTCGCTCGACACCTGCCGCTCGGTGACCCGGTACACCGACGGGTTCCTCGACGACGAGGCGCCGCCCGGCTCCGAGATCTGCCTGACCACCGCCAGCGGGGACATCGCCCTGGTCACCGTCGTCGAGTACGCGCCCGTCGACTCGTCCAGCCAGTATGTGACCGTGGATCTCACGGTCTGGCGCGGCGCCGCGCAGTAGACGCCGGCCGCACGCCCGCCGGCGGTCGGCTCAGGCCGGCTGCCGGCGGAAGGCCCGGGCGCCGGCCAGCACGCAGAGCGCCGCCAGGGCGACGGTGACGGCGGCGCCGACAGCCAGGGTCCCGCTGGCGTAGTGGCCGAGGAACGCCTCGCGCACCGCGTCCACGGTGTAGCGGAACGGCACCGCCCTGGATGCGCCGTCCAGCCAGGCCGGGGCCAGGGTCATCGGCAGCAGCAGGCCGGAGAGCAGCATCAGCGGCATCACCGCCGTGTTGGCGACGGAGGCGAACTCCGGGACGGTGCGCACCAGGGTGGCGAGACCGTAGGAGAGGGCGGAGAGCGCCGCCGCCAGCACGCCCACGAGGAGCAGGCCGATCGCCACCCCGGCCAGCGGTGCCCGCAGCCCGAAGGCGAGGCCGAGCAGCACCAGGGCGAGGGCCTGGGTGAGGAGTTGGACGACGTCGCGCAGGGTGCGGCCAAGCAGCAGGGCCAGCGGGCTCACGGGGGTGACCCGCAGCCGGTCGAACACGCCGAGGTTGCGGTCCATCAGCAGGCCGATCCCGACGAAGGTGCCGCCGAGCAGGGCGAGTTGGACGAGCACGCCGGGGACGAGGACCTGCCACGACGAGCCGCCGGTACCCAGGTCGAGCCCGGTCAGCAGCGGTCCGAAGAGGGCGAGGAAGAGCAGCGGCTGGAGCATGGCGAAGAGCACGTTGGTCCGCGAGCGGAGGGTGGCCCGCAGGGCGCGGCCGAAGACGATTCCGGTGTCGGTGAGCAGGGTCACGGTGAGTTCCTGAAACGGGTTGTCTAGACAGCGACGGGTTCGTCGGCCGGGGCGCGGCCGGTGATGGCGAGGAAGGCGTCCTGGAGGCTGGCGGCCGGGTCGCCGGCGTGGCGGCGCTTGAGCTCGGTGGCGGTGCCCTCGGCGACGACGGTGCCGCCGTCCACGACGACGATGCGGTCCGCGAGCACGTCGGCCTCGTCCAGGTAGTGGGTGGTGAGGAAGACGGTGGTGCCGTCCCGGTCGCGGATCCGCCGGACGAGCTGCCAGAGGTCGGCGCGGCTGGCCGGGTCGAGGCCGGTGGTCGGCTCGTCGAGGAACAGCACCTCGGGGCGGTTGACCAGGCCGAGCGCGATCTCCAGGCGGCGGCGCTGGCCGCCGGAGAGCGCGGCGGTCGGCCGGTCGAGCAGTTCGCCGAGGCCGAGGTCGGCGGCCAGCTCCGCCGCCCGGGCCGCGGCCTCGGCCCGGCCGAGGCGGTGCAGCCTGCCCTGGGTGACCAGCTCCTCGCGGGCCGGGCAGGCGGGGTCGAGGCCGCCGGACTGCGCCACGTAGCCGATCCGCCGGCGCACGGCGTCCGGGTCGCGCCGCAGGTCGTGTCCCGCGATCTCGGCCTGGCCGCCGGTGGGCGGCAGCAGCGTGGTGAGCATGCGCAGGGTGGTGGTCTTGCCGGCGCCGTTGGGGCCGAGGAAGCCGAGGATCTCGCCGCGTTCGACGGTCAGGTCGATGCCGCGCACCGCGTGGACGGGGCCGGTCCTGAGCCGGAACGTCCTGGCGAGCCCCCGGGTGGTGATGACGGGTGAGGACATGCGGCCGATAAAAGCACAGCGCGCTGTAAACATGCAATGCACTTAGGTTTTGCTATGCGCTTCATCTTTTCGGCTAGACTGCGCCCATGACGCCCAGCACCGAGGGTCTGCGGGAGCGGAAGAAGCGCCAGACCCGCCAGCGCATCCACGAGGCGGCCACCGAGCTCTTCGTGGCGCGCGGCTTCGACGACGTCACGATCGCCGAGGTCGCGGAGGCCGCCGAGGTATCCGTGAACACGCTGTACAACTACATCGAGGCCAAGGAGGACCTGGTCCTGCCGCGCGACCAGGAGTTCGGGCGCCGCCTCGCCGACTTCGTCAGGGAGCGCGCGCCGGGCGAGTCCGCCGCCCGGGCCGTGCTCGGCCGGCTCCGCGACGAGGTGCACCGGCGCGACCCGAACCTGGGGCTGACCGAGGGCTTCGCCCGCGTCTACGCGATGATGCGGGCCGCCCCCACCCTGACCGCCCGCCTCGAACAGCTGGGCCAGCAGATGACCGCCGCGCTCGCCGTGGTGCTGGCCGAGGAGACGGGCGCCGCGCCCGACGCCCCGCTCCCCCGGGTGGTCGCGCACCAGCTCGGCGCGCTGCACGCCCTCGTCTTCTCCGAGATCGGCCGGCTGATCAGCGCCGGGCAGCCCCCGGACGCCATCGCGGAGGCCGTGCTCGCGCTGCTCGACGCGGCCGAGGAGATCCTGGGCGACCCGATCCTCGAGTACGCCACCCGAGCCCCCCGAGAGGAGTGACCGTGTTCCGGGTCACCGTCCGTGGCGCGTTCGAAGGGCTGAGCGACGCCGACCGCGCCCGGCTGGCCGCCGAGCCCGGGCTGCTCGGGCCCGCCTACACCGAGCGCGGCGCCTTCACCTGCGACCGGACGATGACGGCGTTCTCGTTCCGCTGCCAGGTGCCGGTCGAGGACGACCGCGACGGCGAGGCCGAGGCCACCGCCCGCGCCCTCGCCGCCCTGGCGGCGCACGGCTTCCCGCACCGGGTCCTCCGTGTCGCGGTCACGGACCTGCGTGCCGTCAAGGTCCGGCGCCGGAACCGCGGGGAGGTCAGGCGGGGCTGAGGGGCTCGGCCGGCAGGTCGCCGTCGGCCGGGCCCCGGCGCCGCACCCGGTCGCCGATCCGGGCGAAGGTGGCGCCGACCTGCCAGGCACTGGCGACCGCCGTCCCGGTCAGCCGGTCCCCCAGCGACCGCCGCGCGCCGACCAGCGCCAGCAGCGCGTTGAGCGCGAAGACCGCCACGGCGACGATCCAGCACAGCACCGAGAGCGCGATGTCGCCGCCGACCAGCAGGCAGCAGGCGAGCGAGTACCAGCCGACGTCGACCATCGTGAGGACGGCGGCGCGGGCCGCCCAGCGGCCCCGCCTCGGCCGGTCCGCCCCCTCGCGCCCCTGGACCCGCAGGTTGGTCAGCGCCTGCCCGGGCGTGCGGCTCATGAGCGCGAGCGAGGCGAAGTAGTAGCCGAAGGTGAAGGCCACCAGCGCGGCGAACGCCTGCCAGACGGCGTCCACCGCAGAGCGCCACACCGACTCCCCGACGTCCTGACTCGCCCCCACCAGGTCGCCGTCCGAGGTGACGACCTCCCAGGCGGTCGTCCCCGCCAGGGCCGTCATGTCGGTCAGTTGGGCGCTGATCCGGTTGAACGTCAGCCAGCCGAGCAGGGTGGCCACCGCCAGCACGACGGCGAAGTCGAGCAGCCAGGCGCAGAGACGGCGCGTGCGCGGCGCGCGTGGGAACATCGGTCCTCCCCCAAGGTGTGTCCCACAGTCTAGGGACGCGCGTGGGCGCCCACCGGCGTTTCACCGCTTCCGCTCTTCGGGTGAACCGGCCCTGCGGCGCCGCCCGTCGGGCGCCGCGCCGGGATACCACGGACGGTGACCACCGTCGTTCACCCCGAAGGGACCCGCACGTGACCGTCACCGCCGGCTTCGACCACGGCGCCCGCGCGTACAGCGTGCCGCACGCCTACGCGCTCGCCCAGGCGTCCGACCTCGCCTACAAGGACCAGTCCACCATCGAGGACCAGACGCGGAACTGGGGTTTCGACCGGGTGCGGCACCACGAGTCCCGCTTCACGCCGCCGTTCCCGCTGGAGGACACCCAGGCGTACACCGCCGCCAGCGACCGGATGATCGTCACGGCCTTCCGGGGCACCGAGCCCGCGCAGATCAAGGACTGGCTGTCCGACTCCACCACCCCGCCCTGGCCCGGCTACGGCGGCACCGGCTACGTCCACTACGGGTTCGGCGAGGCGCTCGACTCCATCTGGCCGGACGTGAAGAACGCCGTGGCCGAACTCCGCGACAACGGCCAGACGGTCTGGTTCACGGGCCACAGCCTCGGCGGGGCGCTGGCCATGCTGGCGGGGGCCCGCATGCACATGGAGGACCCGCGCCTCCTCGCGGACGGCGTCTACACCTACGGCCAACCCCGGGCCTGCGACCTGACGTTGGCCGAGGCGTACAACCAGGGCTTCGGGCAGCGGACGTACCGCTTCGTCAACAACAACGACATCGTGCCGCAGGTGCCGCCGGAGCCGGCCTACACCCACGTCAAGGAGCTGCGGTACATCGACAGCAAGGGCCGGATCCACGACTCCATGCCGCTGCTGACCGGCCTCGCCGACCGGGCCAAGGGCCTGACCGCCGACGCCTTCGCGCCGGCCTCGGACGGGGTCAGGGACCACTCCATCAAGCGCTATCTGGAGGCCCTGGAGAAGAACCTCGGCTGACCCGCCGGTCAGGCGGCCCCGGCCCGCTGGCCGGCGGGTCCACCGCCGGCCAGGGGTTGCCAGCGGCGAATCTGGAGGTCTAGTATCCAGGTTATGCGGATGAGCGAGGGCGTCGAGTGGGCGCTGCACAGCTGTCTCAACCTCGCCTGGGCAGAGCCGGGCGAGGCGATGACGGCCAAGCGGCTCGCGGCGTTCTACGACCTTCCGCCCGCGTATCTGAACAAGCAGCTCCAGGCGTTGGCCAGGGCCGGGATCGTCACGTCGACACCCGGGCCGCGTGGCGGCTTCCGGCTGGCGCGGGAGCTCGAACAGATCACGCTGCTGGACGTGGTGACGGCGATCGAGGGGCCGGGCGAGGCGTTCCGGTGCGAGCAGGTGCTGCGCAACGGTCCCGACGGGCGGGAGGACGTCGACTACCGGTTGGCGTGCGCCGTCTCGCAGTCCATGCGGCGGGCCGAGCTGGCCTGGCGCAAGGAGTTGGCGGGTCAGACGCTGGCCGACATCAGGGCGACGGTCGAGCGGCGCCATCCGCGCACCCCGCAGCGCACCCGCGACTGGTTCGCCAGCCGCCGGGGGTAGCGGGCGCGGCGCACGGCCCCCGAGGCGCGCCGTCGCC
This sequence comes from Streptomyces millisiae, assembly GCF_031845425.1. NCBI lineage: Bacteria > Bacillati > Actinomycetota > Actinomycetes > Kitasatosporales > Streptomycetaceae > Streptomyces > Streptomyces millisiae. The sequence goes on along the minus strand of NZ_JAVREM010000011.1, from coordinate 137,737 downwards.
CGAAATCTGGATATCAAACATCCTGGACATCCAGGAAATGGCAGAAGGAGAGCAGGAGACATGCAGGCACGGATGAGCATCAGGAAGCCGGCCGCCAAGGGCATGCAGGCGATGTTGGCGCTGGAGGCGTACGTCTCGGCCAGCCCGCTGCCGCACGCCGTCAAGGAGCTGGTGAAGCTGCGGGTCAGCCAGATCAACGGCTGCGGCTTCTGCGTGGACATGCACGCCAGGGACGCCAGGAAGGCCGGGGAGACCGACGAGCGCCTCTTCACGGTCGCGGCCTGGCGGGAGGCGCCCTACTTCACCGACGCCGAGCGGGCCGCGCTGGCGCTGGCCGAGGCCGCGACCCGGATCGCGGACAACGCGGAGGGGGTGCCGACCGAGGTGTGGGACGAGGCGGCCCGGCACTACGACGAGGAGCAGCTGGCCGGTCTGGTGATGGCGATCGCGGCGATCAACGCCTGGAACCGGATCAACGTCACGCTCCGGCAGCCGGCCGGGGCCGCGTTCTGACCCGCACGGCACGGAGGGCGGCCCCCGCCGGGGGCCGCCCTCCGCCGCGCGTCGGAAGGGTCAGGCGCCGACCACGCCGCCGTCGGCGCGGGTGATGACGACGGTGGCGGAGCGGGGGCGGCCCTCGGGGTCGAAGTCCGGCCAGTTGCTGACCGCCCGGGGGTTGTCCGGGGTCGGCTCGCCATAGGCGGCGGTGGCCTCGCCCGGGTGCTGGACGTTGACGAAGAGGGTCTTCTGGTCGGGCGTGAAGGCGACGCCGGTGATCTCCGCGCCGCGCGGGCCGACGAGGAAGCGGCGGATCTCGCCGGTGTCCGGGTCGGCGACCAGCAGCTGGTTGTTGCCGATGTTGTCGTAGCCCCTGGAGGCCAGGTTCTGCGAGGAGTTGGAGACGTCGGTGAGGATCCACAGACGGCCGTCGTCGTCGAAGGCGAGGCCGTCAGGGGAGCCGAAGATGTTGGTCTCGTCGAGCTCGACGGACGGGTCGTACTCGGGGTCACCGGCGAGCACGAAGATGTCCCACTCGAAGGTGGTGGCGGTGTTGTCGCGCCGGTGCTCGGTCCACCGGACGATGTGCCCGTACGGGTTGGGCTTGCGCGGGCTGACCGCGCTGTTCCAGCCGCTGCCGTTGGTCAGCGTGCAGTAGACGTCCTGGTTGCGCGGGTTGACCGCGATCCACTCGGGGCGATCCATCCTGGTGGCGCCGACCGCGTCGGCGGCCTCCCGGGTGCGCAGCAGCACGTCGGCCTGGTCGGCCCAGCCGTTGGCGCGGGTCAGCGGGCCGCGACCGTGGACCAGGGGAAGCCACTCGCCGGTGCCGTCGTCCTCGAAGCGGGCGACGTAGAGGGTGCCGTGGTCGAGCGGGCTGCGGCCGAGGGCGCGCTGCACGCGCCAGCTGCCGTCGCCGACGAACTTGTAGATGTAGTCGCCGTCCTGGTCGTCACCGGTGTAGGCGACGACGCGGCCGCGGGACTCGGTGACCGTGCAGCCCTCGTGCTTGATGCGACCGAGCGCGGTGCGCTTGACCGGCTTGGCGTCTGGCTTCGTCGGGTCGATCTCGACGACCCAGCCGAAGCGGTTGATCTCGTTGGGGTTGGCGGCCAGGTCGAAGCGGGAGTCGGCCTCGTGCCAGCGGTAGCCGCCGCCGGTCCGCGAGACGCCGTAGCGGGCCTGGCTGGTGGTCGGCTGCCAGTCGGAGTCCTCGGTGCCGAAGTAGTTGTTCCAGTTCTCCTCGCACGTGAGGTAGGTGCCCCACGGGGTGTAGCCGTTGGAACAGTTGTTGAGGGTGCCGGCCGGGGCGTCGGCGGCGCGCAGGCTGGGGTGGTTGGCGCGGACCGGGCCCGAGAAGTCGACGGGGGTGTCGCCGGTGACGCGGCGGGCGCGGCGGGACTCGGCGACCCGCCAGGTGCCGTCGCGGCGCTCGATCTCGACGACGCTGACGCCGTGCGCGGCGACCGCCTTGGCGACCTTCTCGGCCGTGATCTCGTCGTCGCCGTCGGGGAAGAGGAGCTGCTGGTCGACGTACTCGTGGTTGAGGACGAGCAGGCCGCGCCGGTTGCCCTCACGGCCGCCGAGCGGGAAGAAGTGCATGCCGTCGTGGTTCATGCCGACCTGTTCGGCCTGCTCGGCGGCGGAGTTGGAGGCGTCCTTGCGCCAGCGCGGGCCGCTGGGGCGGATGGGGGTGCCCCAGGGGATCAGGACCTGCGTGCGGTAGCCCTCGGGAACGGTGAGGGTGTCGTCGCTGTGGGTCGGGACGGGGTCGAAGCCGAGCAGCGGGCGGCGGCCGCCCCGGGAGGCGGGGGCCTGCGCGGACTCGGCGGCGACGGCGGTCGAACCACCGAGCTGGGTGGCGACCAGGAAGCCCGCGGCGGCGGCCGTACCGCCCTTCAGGGCCGCGCGGCGGGACATCCGCTTCTCGACGACCTCCCCGAAGGTCCGGTTGCCTGAGGGGTTGGAGCTCACCTCGTCCGGGTCGACCTCGGGAAAGACCGGGCGCTGTGCTGACATCGCGAGTCCTCACGTCCTGATGCGTCTGAATCGTCTTGTGATCGGTGACGTGAGGCTAGGGGCGGTCGGTGGCGTCGAAAAGCCCTGAAGGTGAACGCGAGACCACCGTCATACATACGGCCTATTCACCGGAATGGTGAACTCCGCTGTTTGTATGACGGTGGTCGAGCCGCTGGGCCGAAGCCCCCGCTCTCAGTGCTCGCGGCGCCCGTCGACCCGGCGCGGCAGGCCCAGCGGGTTGTCGTCGCGCAGCTCGGGCGGCAGCAGGGCGGGCGGGGCGCTCTGGTAGGTGACCGGGCGCAGCCAGCGCTCGATGGCGGTGGCGCCGACCGAGGTGGAGGTGGAGGTGGTGGCCGGGTAGGGGCCGCCGTGGTGCTGGGCGGCGGTGACGGCCACGCCGGTGGGCCAGCCGTTGACCAGGATCCGGCCGGCGATCGGGGTGAGTTCGGCGAGCAGCCGGCCGCCCTGACCGCCCTCGCCCGCGCCCTCCGCCTCACCGAGGTGGAGGGTGGCGGTGAGGTTGCCCGGCAGGCGGGAGAGCACGGCGGTGACCTGGTCGGCGTCGGCGTAGCGGACGATGACCGTGACCGGGCCGAAGCACTCCTCCAGCAGCAGGTCGTGGGCGCCCTCGGCGGCGAGCCGGTCGGCGTCCACGGTGAGGAAGCCGGCGGCCACGGTGTTGGCCTCGCCGGGGCCCGCGGCGACCGGGGTCTCGACGCCGTCGAGCGCGGCGCGCTCGCGGACGCCGGCCAGGAACGCCTCGCGCATGCGGCCGTCGAGCAGCACCCCGGGGGCGGCCTCGCCGACCTTCTTGGTGAGGGCGGCCAGCAGCTCGTCGCCGGCGCCGCCGGCGGGCGCGAAGACGAGGCCCGGCTTGGTGCAGAACTGGCCGACGCCCATGGTCATCGAGCCGGCGAGGCCGCCGCCGATCTCGCCGGCGCGCTCGACCGCCGCGGCCTCGGTGACCACCACCGGGTTGAGGCTGCCGAGCTCGCCGTAGAACGGGATGGGCGTGGGGCGGGCGGCGGCGGCGTCGAACAGCGCCCGGCCGCCGCGGATGGATCCGGTGAAGCCGGCGGCGCTGACCAGCGGGTGCTTGATCAGCTCGACGCCGGCCTCGAAGCCGTGCAGGACGGTGATCACGTCTTCCGGCAGGCCGACCTGGGCGGCCGCGCGGCGCAGCGCGGCGCCGGCGAGCTCCGAGGTGGCGGGGTGGTCGGGGTGCGCCTTGACGACCACGGGGCAGCCGGCGGCCAGCGCGCTCGCGGTGTCGCCGCCGGGGACGGAGAAGGCGAGCGGGAAGTTGGAGGCGGAGTAGACGGCGGCGACGCCCAGCGGGATCTTGTACCGGCGCAGGTCGGGGCGGGGCGGGGTGAGGGAGCCGTCGGCGTGGTCGATGATGACGTCCAGGTAGCCGCCGTCCGCGACCTCGTCCGCGAAGGCGCGCAACTGGCCGGTGGTGCGGCCGAGTTCGCCGGTGAGGCGGGTGGTCCCCAGGGCGGTCTCGGCGTCGGCGGCGGCGATGATCGCCTCGCCGTCGGCCTCCAGTTGGTCGGCCGCGGCGCGCAGCAGCGCGATGCGGGTGTCGCGGTCGGCGAGCGCGGCCCTGGTGGCGTGGGCGGCCCGGACGGCGGCGTCGACCTCCGCCGCGGTCGCCTCGGTCGCCACCTGCTCACGCTGCTTTCCGGTTCGCGGGTCCACGCTCCACACTGGTACTGCCACCGGAATCGCTCCTCCTGCCGGGCGCATGCTAATGTTCGAGATTCTGAACATCGTCCCTGTATGTGAATATCTTTGGGGACTCTATAGCGGCGCGAACAAGGGGGTCAAGGTCGGTGTCAGTGAGCGAGACGGCGGGGGCGCCCCAGGTCAAGTCGGCCGTGCGCACGGTGGAGCTGCTCGAGTTCTTCGCCGGGCGCCCCGGCATGCACTCCCTGGCGGACGTGCAGGCGGCGGTCGGGTACCCCAAGTCCAGCCTGTACATGCTGCTGCGCACCCTGGTCGACCTCGGCTGGGTCGAGACGGACGCCACCGGCACCCGCTACGGGATCGGGGTGCGCGCGCTGCTCGTGGGCACCTCGTACATCGACGGTGACGAGGTGGTGGCGGCGGCCCGGCCGACGCTCGACCGGCTCTCCGACGACACCACCGAGACCATCCACCTGGCCAGGCTGGACGGCACCAGCGTCGTCTACCTGGCCACCCGCGCCTCCGAGCACTACCTGCGCCCCTTCACCCGGGTCGGCCGCCGACTGCCGGCGCACTCCACCTCGCTCGGCAAGGCGCTGCTCGCCACCCACACCGACGAACAGGTGCGCAAGCTGCTGCCCGAGACGCTGGAGCGGCTGACCGAGCACACCATCACCGACCGGGAGCGGCTGATCGAGGAGCTGGGCGAGGTGCGGGAGCGCGGCTACGCGGTGGACCGCGAGGAGAACACGCTGGGTCTGAGCTGCTTCGGCGTCGCCATCCCCTACCGGACCCCGGCCCGGGACGCGGTCAGCTGCTCGGTGCCGGTGGCCAGGCTCACCCCGGCGCACGAGCAGCTGGTCAAGGAGGCGCTGTTCGACGCGCGCGACCGGCTGGCGATGGCGACCCGGCACCTCTGAGCCGCGTGGCGGTCAGTGGTGCCGGGGCCGTCGCCGGCCGCCGGGGTCAGCTGACGCCGAGGGCCTGCCTGATCGGGTCGATCGCGAAGTAGACGGCGAACAGCGCCGCGGTGATCCACACCAGCCAGTTGACCTCGCGGGTGCGGCCGGTGACCACCTTCATCACGACGTAGGCGACGAAGCCGGCGCCGATGCCGTTGGTGATGGAGTAGGTGAACGGCATCACGACGATGGTGACGAAGGCCGGGATGGCCAGCGTGTGGTCGGTCCAGTTGATCGCGCCGACCTGGAGCATCATCAGGAAGCCGACCGCCACCAGCGCGGGGGCCGCGGCCTGCGAGGGGACGACGGCGGCCAGCGGCGAGAAGAACAGCGCCAGCGCGAACAGGCCGCCGGTCACCAGGTTGGCGAAGCCGGTACGGGCGCCCTCCCCGACGCCCGCGGCCGACTCGATGTACGAGGTGTTGGAGGAGGCGGACGCGGCGCCGCCGGCCGCGGCGGCCAGGCCGTCCACGAACAGCATCCGGCCGAGCCGCGGCACCCGGCCGCGCTCGTCGAGCAGCCCGGCCTCGCCGCTGACCGCGACGGCGGTGCCCATGGTGTCGAAGAAGTCGGTCAGGAAGAGCGTGAAGACCAGCAGCACGACGGTGATGAGGCTGATCTCGCCGAACGCGCCGAAGAGGCTGAACTGGCCGAGCAGGCCGAAGTCGGGGCTGGCGACGATGTCGTCGGGGAGGCTGGGCACGGACAGGCCCCAGGCGGCCTCGTCGATGTCGGCGACGGCGTTGATCACCATGGCCAGCACGGTGGTGGCCAGGATGCTGATCAGGATGGCGCCCTTGGTCCTGCGGGCCAGCAGCGCGAGGGTCAGCAGCACGCCGAAGCAGAAGACGAGGGCGGGCCAACCTGCGAGCTCGCCGCCGGCGCCGAGCGAGAGCGGCGGGGCCCCCTCGTGGCCGGTGACGAAGCCGGCGTCGACGAAGCCGATGAGCGCGATGAACAGGCCGATGCCGACGCCGATGGCCTGCTTGAGCGCCATGGGGATGGCGTTCATCACGGACTCGCGGAAGCCGGTGGCGGACAGCAGGCACAGGATGACGCCCTCGAGCACCACCAGACCCATGGCCTCCGGCCAGGTCATCCGGGGCGCGATCTGGAAGGCGACCATGGCGTTGATGCCGAGGCCGGCGGCGAGCGCGAGCGGGAGGTTGGCGGTGACGCCCATCAGCACGGTCATCACGGCGGCGACCAGCGCGGTGACCGTGACCAGCTGCGGGAAGGAGAGCTGGTCGCCGTTGATGTCGGTCGCCCCGCCCAGGATGATCGGGTTCAGCACCAGGATGTAGGCCATGGTGAAGAACGTGGCGAAGCCGCCGCGTATCTCCCGGCCGATGGTGGAGCCCCGCTCGGTTATCTGGAAGTAGGAGTCCAGGCGGGAGAGCGGCGGTGACGGCATCGTTGAATCCTTGACGACTGACGGGTGGGGACTGAGGGATTGTGCCCGCTCAGTGAGGTTCGTGGGTTTTCCACGTGTAACACGATGCCGCACCGTTACCGAATCGCCGCCCAGCGGTCCTCCGGCGGTCGTCAGAGCTTCGCCAGCGCCTCCCGCACCGCGTCGAGGTCGTCCGTCGTGGCCAGGCCCGCGTGGTAAAGCCGCAGCTCGGTGGCGCCGAGCGCGGCCGCGTGCGCGGCGTCGGCGGCCAGCTCGTGCGGTCGGCCCCCCATGCCGGCGACGACCTGGAAGTTCGCGGCCAGCGTAGCGCCGGGACCAAGGTGCGGGACGAAGGGCCCGAGCGTCGCCGACCTGGCCGCGTCGTCGCCGGTGGCCGGCACGACGACGCCGTCGGCGTGCGCCAGCACGTCGGCCGGGTCGACGCCGACGTTGGCCCCCAGCCGGAACCAGTCGGGCTCGGCGTGCAGCAGCACCCGGAAGCCGGCGGGCGCGGCGGCCCGGACGGCGGCCACCATCTCGCGCTGGAAGGCGCGCGCCACGGCGGTCCGCCAGCCGGCGGCCGCGGCGGCCAACTCCTCGCCGACCAGCTCGACGACGGCCGCCCACTCGGCGTCGCGGACCGGCGGCGCGGGGCGGTCCCGGCCGCTCCAGAACGGGGCCAGGGCGCGCACCACGGCCTCCCGCAGCTCCATCGGGTCGGCGCCGTGCTCGGCGTAGCCGTCGCGGCAGACCCCGCAGAAGCAGAGCGACATCAGCTGGCCGCCGACCGGGCCGAGCGAGGCGCCGCCGATCTTGTCGTGGGCGTGCAGGTGGTCGAGCCCGTACCAGCCGCAGGACTCCAGCTCGACGCCGGCCGCGCCGGGGCGCACGGCGGCCTCGGCGGCCAGGGTGGCGGCGTACTCGCGGACCTCGGGGCGGGCGATGCACAGCGCCCACGGGTACCGGTCGCCGGTCGCGCTGACCACGGTCGACTGGGGGTGCTCGCCGCCGACCTGGCTGTTGTGGGCCAGGATCACCCAGCTGTGCGGCTCGACGCCGGCGGCCGCGAGCCGCTCCGCCGCCTCGCCGAAGGGGTCGTCGCCCAGCACCCAGCTCTGGCGGTGCGGCCGCAGCCGGCGGCCCGCCCAGCGTGCCTCGTCCGGCGGGTAGTAGACGGCGGAGTGCCGGGCGGTCACGATCCGGTGGAGCCGGTGGCGCGGGGTCAGGGCGCGGGTGGAGTGGTAGGCGGAGGCGAGGGTGGCCTGGGCCACCCCGAGTTCGGCGACGCGGTCGGCGGCCGCCGGGTCGGCCACGACGTCCCAGGGGTAGAGGAAGGCTCCGGCGCGCATCAGGGGGTCACCTCGGGGTCGATCAGCTTCAGTCCGGTGTCGATCAGGGCGGCCAGCTCGGCGACGTGCGCCGGTTCCGGCTCGGCGAGCGGGGCGCGCACCTCGCCGACGTCCAGGCCGCGCAGCCGGACGCCGGCCTTCACGAGGGAGACGGCGTAGCCGCTGCCCCGGTCGCGCAGCTCGACCAGGGGGCGGTAGAAGCCGTCGAGCAGGCGGCGGACGGTGGCGTGGTCGTCCCGGCCGAGCGCGGCGTGGAAGGCCAGGGCGATCTCCGGGACGAAGCAGAAGACGGCCGACGAGTAGAGGGTGACGCCCAGGCCCCGGTAGGCGGGGCCGGTGAGTTCGGCGGTCGGCAGGCCGTTGAAGTAGCGGAACTCCGGGCGGTCCGGGTGGGCGGTGCGGACCGCGGAGATGACGCGCTGGAGCAGGTCGAGGTCGCCGACGCCGTCCTTCAGGCCGATGATCCGCGGGTCGCCGGCGAGCCGGGCCACGGTCTCCGGGGTGAGAATGGCGTTGTCCCGCTGGTAGACGATGAGTTGGAGGCCGGTGGCGTCGGCCAGCGCGGTGTAGTGCCGCAGCAGGCCGCGTTGACCCGCCTTGACCAGGTAGGGCGGCAGGACCAGCAGCCCGTCGGCGCCGGCGGCCTCGGCGCGGCGCGCGAAGTCGGCGGCGACGGCGGTGCCGTAGCCGACGCCGGCGATCACCGGGACCGCGCCGGCGGCGACTTCGACGGCGGTGGCGACGCAGCGCTGGTACTCGTCGGGGGTCAGCGCGTGGAACTCACCCGTGCCGCAGGCGGCGAACACGGCGCCCGGGCCGGCGTCGAGGCCGGCGCGCAGATGGGCGCGGTAGGCGTCGAGGTTGAGCGCGCCGGCGGCGTCGAAGGGGGTCACGGGGAAGAAGAGCAGCCCTTCGAGGCGGGCAGCAAGCCCGGCATCCGTCATGCGATTCTCCCTGCGAGTCTCTCTGCGAGGCTGCCCGCCGGTGCACGTTTGTGACGGGTGTCCACATAGCTGAACGAACACGCTAGATGAGCCGCAATGAGCAGGTCAAGATGTCGTTGACGAGGGGGGAGCCACCCCCTAGGTTGTCCCCATATATGAACGATAACAATCGGAACGGAGCTGACGATGGTCGCGGCCGAGCACGCTGAACGCACCGTTCTCCTCACCGGCGCCGCGGGGGGCGTCGGCACGCTGATGCGTGAGCTGCTGCCGCGGTTCGGTTACCGGCTGCGGAGCCTCGACCTGGTGCCGGTGCCCGGCGCCCCGGACGCGATCGTCGCCGACCTCGGCGATCGGGACGCCCTGCGGGAGGCGGTGCGCGGCGTCGACGCCGTCCTCCATCTCGCGGGCATCTCCCTGGAGTCCTCCTTCGACAAGATCCTCCGGGCCAACATCGAGGGCACGTACAACGTTTACGAGGCGGCCCGCGAAGCGGGCGTGCGGCGCGTGGTGTTCGCCTCCAGCAACCACGCCGTCGGCTTCACTCCCTGGCCGGCGCCCGGCGAGCCGCCGGTGCCGGTCGACACGCCCCGCAGGCCCGACACCTTCTACGGCCTCTCCAAGTGCTTCGGCGAGGACCTGGCCCAGCTCTACTGGGACAAGCACGGCATCGAGACCGTCTCGGTCCGCATCGGCTCCTGCTTCCCCGAGCCCACCTCGGTCCGGATGCTGTCGGTCTGGCTCAGTCCCGCCGACGGCGCGCGGCTCTTCGACGCGGCGCTGAGCTCCCCCGGCGTCGGGCACACCGTGGTCTACGGCTCCTCGGCCAACACGCGCTCGGTCTGGGACCTCTCCACGGCCAGGGCCATCGGCTACGAACCACAGGACGACTCCGAGCAGTTCGCCGAGAAGCTGGTCGCCGAGCACGGCGAGCTCGACCTCACCCGCCCCGAACAGGCCCGCCTCGGCGGCCACTTCGTCACCGAACCGCCCATCTGGCCCCACTGACACGGTGGCGCCGCGCGTGCGCCGCGCGGCGAAGCGGTGGCGCTGCGCGGCAAAGCCGTGGCGCTGCGCCGTGGCGCGGGCCGCCGCGTAGCGGCCCAGCCGCCGTCGCTCCCTGGTGCCGCGTCCGCCGGCCAGCGGTCGGGCCAACACCGCGCCTCGAAGGGGCGTCAGCCGTGGCGCGGGCGGCGTAGGCCGGCACCGCGTGGTGTCCGCCCTGGCCGCGCCGACGGCGCGGCCAGGGCGGACACGGCTTGATCAGCGAAGCGACCCCGCACAGGCGCGGATCGTCTTCGCCAGCCGGGTCGCGTCCGGGCCCGCGCCGCCGGGGGTGGGGACGCGGCGGCGGGTGTAGCCGAAGGCGAGGCCGGCCGCGGGGTCGGCGAAGGCCATCGAGCCGCCGGCGCCGTCGTGGCCGAAGGCGCGGGCGCCGAGGTAGGGCACGGCGACCATGAAGCCGAGCCCGTACGCGCGCTCCATGTCGAGCACCAGGTCACGGCCGACCGAGTACGGCTGCGCGCACTCGGCCGCCGTGTCCGGCGTCAGCAGGTCGAGCGCGGCCGCGTAGAGCGCCGCCAGGCCGCGGGCCGAGCCGAAGCCGCCGACCGACGCGGGGCCGCCGGCCCTGACCGCCGGGTGGTTGGGCAGCGCCGGCAGGTCGACCTGCGTGGGGTGCTGGAGGTTGTAGGCGATGCCCGAGACGCTGTCCGGCTCCACGGGCTCGGCCGGCTCCGCCGCCGGCAGCGGCGGCAACACGTCCACCACCCGGCCCGCTTCGCCCTCCGGCACGCCGAGGTGGAAGTCGACGCCGTACGGCTCGACGAAGCGGCTCCGGTGGAAGTCCTTCAGCCCGACGGACGCGACCCGCCGGACCAGTTCGCCGGCCAGCGCGCCGATGGTCAGCGAGTGGTAGCCGAAGGCCGCCCCGGGCCGCCAGTACGGCCGCTGCGGGGCCAGCCGTTCGGCTATCGCCGCGTCGTCGGCGACCTCGGCCGGCGAGAAGCCGCCGTCGACGCCGACCAGGCCGGCCCGGTGGCCGAGGAGCTCGCGCACCGTCACGCCCGCCTTGCCCGCGGCGGCGAACTCCGGCCAGTAGGCCCGGACCTCACGGTCCAGGTCGAGCAGGCCCTCCTGGACGAGGAGCGCGACCGCGAGGAAGGCGATGCCCTTGGTGGAGGAGAAGACGCCCAGCAGCGAGTCCCCCGCCAGGTCGGGACCGCCGCACAGGTCGACCACCTGCCGGCCGTCGACCCGCGCGGCCAGCTGGGCGGCGAGCCCGGGCTCGCCGGCCAGCAGCGCCGCGAACTCCTCGCGCACCGGCTCGTATCCCGGGGCGACCGTGCCCCGCACCGCGGTCTCGATCGTCGTCATCTCGCTTCTCCTCACCTACCTGGTCGGCAGCCGGCCGGCGCCCGCCCACACGCCCACGAGCGCCGGGACCACCACGGGATGGTCGACCCGGGAGCGCAGCGTCGGGGTCCAGCCGGCGCCCGCGCCTATCGGGGCGTCCGGGTTGGCGGCGTTGTACGCCGCCAACAGGTCGACGGGACGGCCGTCGACCCGGTTGCCGTGTTCGGTCATCGAGGTGCCGGGGTTCCAGCGACGGATGACCTCGGCCGGGGTGATCCCCTCGGGCAGCGTCACGGCGTTGTACTCGGCGACCAGCGCCGACTCCAGGCCGACGCCCCAGTAGTAGCTGTACGCGGCGCCCGGGTCCTGCACGAAGTGGTTGTTGTAGACGTCGACCTGCCCGAACCTGACGCGCGGGGTGCGGGAGTTGACGTTGTGGAACAGGTTGTGGTGCAGCGTCACCCGCAGCCGGCCCCGGTCGTCGGCGCCCGCCCCGTCGCCGTTGCCGATCAGCAGCGTCTTGTCGTGCTCGGTGAACACGTTCCAGCTCGCCGTCACCAGGTCGGAGCCGCGCACCACGTCCAACTGCCCGTCGTGCTGCTGGAAGGGGCGGCCGAAGTAGCTGGGCTGGTCGGCGTCCGGGCGGCGGCCGTCGGTGAAGGTGTTGTGGTCCACCCAGACCCGGCGCGAGCCGTACAGCACCAGGCTGTCGTACTCCGAGTTCCACGCGCCCAGTTCACCGTCGGTCGGGTCCCACTGCGGGAAGCAGTCGAAGGTGTCCTCGAAGGTGAGGTTGCGGACGATGACGTTCTCCCGGCGCCGGACGTCCAGGGTGGCGCCCAGCAGCCGGGCGTCGCGCCCCTCGCCGACGATGGTGGTGTCCGAGGGGACCGAGAGCACGACGCGGGCCCGCTGGCGGGCCTCGGAGGCGGCGCGCGCCTCCTCGAGCGGCCCCGAGGGGTCGGCGTCGCCCCAGGTGTCGGGGTCGTAGGCGGCCAGGTAGGCGTCCAGGCGGTACCCGTCCGTGGCGTAGTCCGCGCAACTGAGCGGAGCGCCCGTGGGGTCGGTGTTGGCGTCGATGGTGCCGCGGACCCGGATGATCCGCGGCGCCCCAGGGTCGGCGGCGAGGGCCGCGGCCAGCTCCTCCCTGGTGGTGACGGTGTAGTCGTGCGCGGCGTCGGCGGCCGAGCCCCCGGTCACCGGTCCCTCGGCCGAGCCCCAGCCGTCGCCGTCCCGCAGCACGGCGCGGGCCGGGTCCCAGGAGGCGGCCGCCGGTTCCGCGACGGCGGCGGCGGGCGGCAGCAGGCCGAGGCCGAACGCGGCGCAGCCCAGCACGGCGAGGCGTCTCAGCGACTTCATCCCCGGTACTCCCGCCACTCGGCCTGGGCCTCGTTGAGCCGCTGGGCGAGGTCGTCGGCGAACTCCTGGGCGGTGATCTCGCCCAGCAGCAGCCGCTGGAAGTTGGGCTCGGTGTCGGCCTTGGTGATGTTGTTCCAGTCCGGCAGGTGGTAGGGCAGTTGCACGATGGTGGTGTCCTCGTCGCTCAGCGCCTCGACGGCGGCCGCGGTGGGTGGGGCCTCGGCGAGCCACGGGTCGGCCAGCGCCTCGGTGTTGGCGGGGATCTGGCCGGCCGACTCGTTCCAGAGGCTGTTCATCTCGTGCGAGGCGGCGAACTCGATGAACCGCCAGGCCGCCTCCTTGTTCTCGCTCGACCGGAAGAGGGCGAGGCCGTCGACCGGGTTGGAGACGAAGGTGTGCGCGCCGTCCGCCGTGTCCGCCGGCATCGGCACGCCGGCCACCCGGTCCGCGCCGAAGGCGGCCACGTGGTCGGGGTAGGAGCCGAGGTTGTGCTGGAGCATGCCGACCGTGCCGCCGGTGAAGGTGGCGACCATGTTGGTGAAGTCGTTGCTCAGGTCGGCCTCCGGCGTGACCGTGTCGTAGAGGCCGACGTAGCGCTCCAACGCCTCGACGTTCGCCGGGTCGTTGACGGTGGTCTCCTCGCCGTCCCAGAAGGAGTCGATGCCGGACTGGGCGTACATCATGTCGAGGGCCTGGGCGACGGAGCCCTCGCCGCCGCGGATGGTGAAGCCGAACTCGCCCGAGTCCCGGTCGGTCAGCTCCTCGGCGGCGGTGAAGAAGTCGTCCCAGGTGGTGGGGGGTTGGAGGCCGGCGGCCTCGAACAGGTCGGTGCGGTACCACAGGACGCCCTGGTTGGCCGAGGTGGGCACCGAGTACATCTCCTCGCCCTCGCCGGTGGTGGCGCGCACGCTCTCCACCATCGCCGGCATCAGGGTCTCCGTGAGGCCGCTCTCGGCGATCCGGTCGCCGAGCGGCTCCAGGGCCTCCTGGGCGACGAGGTTGGAGAGGTAGGAGGTGGAGACGCCGCCGACGTCCGGCAGCCCCTCGCCGCCCTGGATCGCCGCGTCGTACTTGGACTGCACCTCGCCGATCGGCACGCCCACGTACTCGACCCGGATGTCGGGGTTGGCCTCCTCGAAGGCGTCGATGATCTCGTTCCACACGTCGGTGCGGACGCCGCCGTTGTTGTCCCAGAAGACGATCTCGCCGGTGCCGTCGCCCTCGGCGCCGGCCGACTGTCCTGAGTCACCGCAGGCGCTGGCCGTCACGGCCAGCACGAGCGCGGTGAGAGCCGCGGCCGCGCCGCGGGTCGGGGGTGTGCTCATCGTGCGGCTCCCTGGGTCGGAGAAGGTGGTCGCTGTGCTGTGCCCCTCTGGTGTGCGCCGTTCCGTGGTCTCGCTCGGTGTGTCCGGTGGTTCAGGTCACCCGGAACCGGGTGAAGGTGGCCGTTCCGGCGTCGTCGGCGCCGGCCGGCGCGGCGGCGAACAGGCCGAGTTGGGCGCCCGTCCACCCCCAGCCCACGGCGGCGAAGTCGAAGCCGGACGGGACCGGCGGGTCCGCGTCGCCGGCGGCGGCCGCGAACCGACAGCGGCCGTCGGCCAGGACGTCCACCCGCAACAGGGCGCGCCCCGTGGGCGCGGGTCCGGGCGGCGCGGCGTCCCGCTCGCGCTCCGCGACCTGCTCGGCGAAGCGGTGGACGAGCCGGACCGCGCCGTCACCGGCGCGCTCCAGACCGATCCAGGAGAACGCGTCGCCGAGCACGGTGAGCCCCGCCCTGGCGCCCGGGGCCTCGGCGTCCAGCGCCAGTTCGACGGTGACCCGGCGCGGGCCGACCGGCAGCCGCTGCGCCAGGACGTGCGGCAGCAGCCGCAGGTCGTGCGCGTCGGCGGTGGGCAGGCAGCCGAGCCGCAGCCCGGCACCCCGGTGCGAACGCGCCCAGCCCGGCTGGGGGTTGGCCAGCCAGGACCACTGCGGGCCGAAGCCGCCGTCGGGGAAGTCGTCGTCGGTGGCGGGCCGTTGGGTGGGGAGGCCGCCGACCGGCAGCGGACCGCCGGGCACCGGTTCGCCGCCCGAGCCCACCGCCGGCCAGCCGTCCGCGTCCCAGCGCATCGGCTGCAGGTGCACCACCCGGCCGAAGGCGCCCCGGTGTTGGAAGTGCAGGAACCAGTCGGAGCCGGCGGCGGTGGTCACCCAGGCGCCCTGGTGGGGCCCGTTGACCTCGGACTCGCCCTGGGCCAGCACGATCCGTTCCTCGTAGGGGCCGAAGACCGAGCGGGAGCGGAAGGCGCCCTGCCAGCCGGTCTCCACCGAGCCGGCGGGGGCGAAGATCCAGTACCAGCCGTCGCGGCGGTAGAACTTGGGGCCCTCCAGGGTGAACCAGCCGGGCAGCGCGTCACCGTCCACGACCACCCGGCCCTCGTCGAGCACCCGCTCGCCGTCCGGGCTCAGCCGGTGGCAGGTCAGCCGGTTCTTGACGCCGGAGCGGGACCTGGCCCAGCCGTGCACCAGGTAGGCCGCGCCGTCGTCGTCCCACAGCGGGCAGGGGTCGATCAGCCCCTTGCCCTCCTTCACCAGGCGCGGCTCGGTCCAGGGGCCGTGGATCGCGGGCGCGTTGACCTGCTGGATGCCGAGGTCGGGGTCGCCCCAGAAGATCCAGAAGCGGCCGGCGTGGTGCCGGATCGCGGGCGCCCAGACGCCGCCGTCAGGGCGCGGCACGGCGAACCTGTCGGCCGGCTCGAGACGGCGCAGCGCGTGGCCGACGAGCCGCCAGTTGACCAGGTCGCGGGAGTGCAGGAGCGGCAGCCCCGGGACCCGGCCGAAGCTGGAGGCGGTCAGGTAGAAGTCGTCGCCGACGCGGATGACGTCGGGGTCCGACCAGTCGGCCGCGAGCACCGGGTTGCGGTAGGTGCCGCCGCTCTCGCCGTGCGGGTCCTTCACACGCTCCCCCAGCCCTTGCCCGCCCACGGCGCGCCGAGTTCGGCGAAGCCGGCCAGTTCGGCGGCGCCGCGCGCGGTGAGTTCGTCGACGCCGGGGATGACGCGGCGTGGGCCGCGCTCGCCCGGCTCGCTGCGCCAGGCGTCGGCGGGCAGTTCGACCGGTTCCGGCGCGGTGCGCACCGCCTCCACCAGGCGGGTGAAGGCGCCGGTGCGCTCCAGCGGCACCAACAGCGGCTCGTCGTCCCGCAGATGGGCGACGAGGTTCTCCAACAGGTCGGTGCGGCCGTGCCGGACGGTCTCCGGCTCGTGCCCCTCGCGCTCGATCAGCACCTCGTCGGCCTTGTACCAGAAGGTGATCCGGCCGCGCTCGCCGTGCACCACGACATAGGGCTCGCCCGGGCGCTCGGCGCACAGGGTCACGGAGGTCACGATCAGTCCGCCCGCGGTGGTACGGATCCGGGCGCAGGAGGTGTCGTCGGCGGCGATGTCGTTGATCCGGTACAGCTCCAGGTCGACCCCGGCGATGTCCTCGGCCCGGTCGGAGCCCTCGATGCGCAGCGCGGTCGCGGTGGCGTGGGCGAGGGGGTTGGTGAGCACGCCGTCGACGACCTCCCGGCCGTCCAGGGTGCGGTGCCCGCCCCAGGGCGCGCGGCGCCAGTACGCCTCGTCGCGCACCCAGGCGCCGGCGGCGCCGATCCCGCGCACGGCGCCGATGGCGCCGTCCGCGACCAGGCCGCGGATGGCCTCGACGGCGTGCGAGCCGAGGGACTGGAAGCCGATCTGGCAGGCGGTGCCCGCCTTGGCGACGCCGGCCGCCAACTGCTCGAAGGCCGCCATGGACGGCGTGGGCGGCTTCTCGAGCAGCAGGTGGACGCCGTGCCCGGCGGCCAGCAGGCCGAGTTCGGCATGGGTGTGGATCGGCGTGCAGACCACCGCGATCCGGGCGCCGGTGCGGGCCAGGAGCTCCCCCAGGTCGGCTGACTGCTCGGGCGCGGCCGCATCGTCGCCGAGCACGGCCAGCTCCTCGGGGGTGAGCGGCTTCAGTTCGCAGATCCCGGCGAGCCGGACCACTCCGGCCGCCGAGAGGCGGGCGATGTTGCGCAGATGCCAGTTGCCGTGCCCGCGGGCTCCGGCCAGCACGACGGGCAGCGGCTCGGTCATCTTGGTACGGGTCATTTCTCTCGTGGTCATCTTCCGTGCGGGTGCGGTGGTTCCGTCACCGGTGGTCTCTCTCGTCCCCGACCTCGCGTCATCCCTTCACCGCCCCGGCGCTGAAGCCGGTGATCAGCCAACGTTGGATGAAGGCGAAGACGATGACGACGGGCACCGCCGCCACCACGCCTCCGGCGGCGAGGGCACCGAGGTCCACGCTGTCGGAGCCGATCAGGGTGTTGAGGCCGACCGGGATGGTCTGGCGGTCTTGCGAGTTGAGGAACATGAGGGCGAACAGGAAGTGGTTCCAGCTGTGCACGAAGGCGAAGGAGCCGACCGCCACCAGGCCGGGCCGCAGCAGCGGCAGCACGATGGCACGGAAGCCCCGCAGCCGGGAGCAGCCGTCCACCCAGGCGGCCTCCTCCAGGGAGGGCGGCACGTTCCTGATGAAGCCGCTGATCAGGATCATGGACAGCGGGAGCTGGAAGACGGTCTCGGCGAGGATCACGCTCCACAGCGAGTTGAGCAGCGACAGCTCGCGGAACACCTCGAAGAGCGGCACCAGCATCAGCGCGCCGGGGATGAACTGCGAGCACAGCAGCGCCAGCATGAACGGCATCCGCAGCCGGAACCTGAAGCGGGCCAGCGCGTAGCCGCCGGAGAGCGCCACCAGCATCGTCATCAGCATGGTCGCGACGCCGACCCGCACGCTGTTGACGAAGTAGGTGTCGAAGCTGCGCTCGGTCCACACCTTCTCGAAGTGCTCGGTGGTGACGGGCCAGGGCACCAGCGAGTCGGAACCCGGCTCGCGCAGCGCGAACAGCAGCATCCAGTAGAACGGGATCAGGGTGAAGAGCAGGTAGAGGCCGAGCGGCAGGAGGACCTGCCAGCGCGGCGGCTGGTCGTGCGGGCGGCGGCGCCGGGGGCGCGGCCGGTCGGCGGGCGGCCCCGGCGGCGGCCCCTCGGTCGCGGGCGGCGTGTCGCGGCCGACACTGACGGTGGTCACCTGTCGTCACCTCCGAACTTGCTCAGGCGCAGGTAGAGGATCGAGCAGAACAGCAGGATCACGAACGCGACCGTGGTCAACGCGGCGGCGTAGCCGAACTCGTTGCCGTCGATGCCGGTCTGGGCGACGTACAGCGGCAGGGTGGTGGTCCCGCCGGCCGGGCCGCCGTTGGTGAGGGTGTACAGCAGGTCGACGTTGTTGAACTCCCAGACCGCGCGCAGCAGCGTGGACAGCACGATGGCGTCGCGCAGGTGCGGCAGGGTGATGTGCCAGAAGCGGCGCAGCCGGCTGGCGCCGTCGACGCCGGCGGCCTCGTACAGGTCCTTGGAGACGGACTGCAGGTCGGCGAGGATCAGGATCGCGAAGAACGGGACACCGCGCCAGAGTTCGGCGACCACCGCGCCCCAGAAGGCCGTGTCGGGGTTGGAGATCACGGAGGTGCCGTACTCGCCGACGCCGGCGTCGGCGAGGTAGCGGCTGAGCCCCGTGGAGGGGTTGTAGATCAGCAGCCAGATGGTGCTGGTGAGCACGCCGGAGACGGCCCAGGGTGAGAAGACCAGGGCGCGGGCCAGGCCGCGCCCGACGAAGGTCTGGTTGATCAGCAGGGCCAGCACGAGGCCGAGGACGAGCTGGAGGCTCACCTCGACGAGCACCCAGCGGGCGCTGAACGCCAGGGTGTCCCAGAAGAACGGGTCGCCGGTGAAGATCTCCCGGAAGTTGTCGAGGCCGGCGAACCCGTTCCGCCAGGGCTTGGTGGCGTTGTGGTCCCGCAGGCTGTAGTACAGGACGCTGAGCATCGGGTAGGCGATGAAGCCCAGCATCAGCAGCCCGGCGGGGGCGATCAGCAGGTAGGGCAGAGAGCGAGACGTGCTTCCGGTCCGGCGGCGGCGCCTGGGCCAGCTCGGCCGTTCTTGGTGCGCGATTGCCATCGTTACCTCCGAAGCCTTCAAGCTTTCGTGGCCTTCCCGGCCTCTCAGCCGGCGTAGGGCTCGGGCACCTCCCCGGGTCGGGACAGGAACGCGAAGTCGCAGCCGGTGTCGGCCTGGGTGATGTGCTCCTGGTAGAGCGCCCCGTAGCCGCGCCCGTAGCGCTCGGGCGGCGGCGTCCAGGCGGCGCGGCGGCGGGCCAGCTCCTCGTCGTCCACCTCGAGGCGCAGCACCCTGGCCTCGACGTCGAGCGTGATCAGGTCGCCGTTCTGCACGAGGGCCAGCGGGCCGCCGACGTGCGACTCGGGCGCGATGTGCAGCACGCAGGCGCCGTAACTGGTGCCGCTCATCCGGGCGTCGGAGAGCCGCACCATGTCGGTGACGCCCTCCTTCAGCAGGTAGTCGGGGATCGGCAGCATGCCGTACTCCGGCATGCCGGGGCCGCCCAGCGGGCCCGAGCCGCGCAGCACCAGCACATGGTCCTTGGTGATGTTCAGCTCGGGGT
This sequence comes from Streptomyces millisiae, assembly GCF_031845425.1. NCBI lineage: Bacteria > Bacillati > Actinomycetota > Actinomycetes > Kitasatosporales > Streptomycetaceae > Streptomyces > Streptomyces millisiae. The sequence goes on along the minus strand of NZ_JAVREM010000011.1, from coordinate 118,644 downwards.
CGTTGATGGTCCGCTGCATCGTGCGGTAGTCGTCGAAGACGACGGCGGGACCGGTGTGCCGGTGCAGGTGCGGCTCGGCCGAGATGTGCTTGATCACGGCGCCGTCCGGGGCCAGGTTGCCGCGCAGCACGGCCAGGCCGCCCTGCTCGGCCGCCGGGTTGTCCAACGGGCGGATCACCTCGTCGTCGTGGACCAGCGCGCCCGCCAACTGCTCGCGCATCGTGGCGTGCGTGATCGTGGGCCGGTCCAGGTGCAGCAGCCCGGCCTCGCCGAGCCTGGCCAGCAGCCCCGGCAGGCCGCCCGCGTAGTAGAAGTCCTCCATCAGGAACCGGCCGCCGGGCCGGACGTCGGCGAGCACCGGCACCTTGCGCGCGATGCGGTCGAAGTCGTCCAGGTCGATGTCCACCTGGGAGCGGCCGGCCATCGCGATCAGGTGGATGACGGCGTTGGTGGAGCCGCCGAGCGACAGCACGGTCGTGATGGCGTCCTCGTAGGCATCCCGGGTCAGGTAGCGGGAGAGGGTGACGCCCTCGTTGACCAGTCCCACGATCCGCAGCCCGGCGGCGGCGGCCATCCGCTCGTGGCCCGAGTCCACGGCCGGGATGGCGGCCGCGCCCGGGATGGTCAGGCCGAGCGCCTCGACGGCCGAGGTCATGGTGGAGGCCGTGCCCATGGTCATGCAGGTGCCGGGCGAGCGGGCGAGGCCGTTCTCCAGCTCGCCCATCTCGCGGTCGCCGATGCGGCCGGCGCGCTTCTCGTCCCAGTACTTCCACATGTCGGTGCCGGAGCCGAGCGTCTCGTTGCGCCAGTGGCCGCGCAGCATCGGCCCGGCCGGCACGAACACGGCCGGCAGGTCGGCGCTGGCCGCGCCCATCATCAGCGCGGGCGTCGTCTTGTCGCAGCCGCCCATCAGCACGACGCCGTCGACCGGGTAGGAGCGCAGCAGCTCCTCGGTCTCCATGGCCAGCAGGTTGCGGTAGAGCATCGGCGTCGGCTTCTGGAACGTCTCCGACAGCGTCGCCACCGGGAACTCCAGCGGAAAGCCGCCGGCCTGCCACACCCCGCGCTTCACGGCCTGCGCGCGCTCGCGCAGGTGCTGGTGGCAGGGGTTGATGTCCGACCAGGTGTTGAGGATCGCGATCACCGGCTTGCCGAGGTGCTCCTCCGGCAGGTACCCGAGCTGCCGGGTCCTGGCCCGGTGGCTGAACGTCCGCAGGCCCTCGGTGCCGTACCACTGGTGGCTGCGGAGCGTCTCGGCCTGGCGGCCGGAGCGCTCCGAAGGAGCGCCGGCCTCGCCGGCCGGGCCGGCCGGGCTCGCCCCGGCGGCACCTACGGCGTCCGGCGCTGCTGAGCCCTCGCGGGAAGCGATCGTCACGCGACCTCCCACCCCTCGACTATCGCTGCCACCGCCGCCCGCGAGGGCTCCGGCAGGACCGCGCTCGGCGGGCGGATGTCGCGCCGGCACAGGCCGAGCGCCGCCAGGGCCTCCTTGACCACCGTCACGTTGTTGGCCGCCTGCCGGTCCGCCCGCAGCTCCTCGAAGTGGCGGATGCGGTCCCACACCTTCATCGCCGCCGGGTAGTCGCCGGCGCGCAGCGCGCGCAGCATCTCCAGGGAGATCGCGGGCGCGACCCCGACCAGGCCCGAGGTGAAGCCGGTCGCTCCGCACGCGAAGTACGCCGGCGCGTACAGCTCGGCGAGGCCGGCCACCCACACGAAGCGGTCAAGGCCGGCCTCCCGCGCGACGGTCGCGAACCGCACCGGGTCCGGCACCGCGTACTTCACGCCGATCACGTTGGGGCACGCCTCGCCGAGCCGCGCCAGCGAGGCGCCCTCGATCGCCGGGTTGCGGATGTACGGCACCACGCCGAGCTCGGGCACCGCCTCGGCGATGATCCGGTGGTAGTCCACCCAGCCGTCCTGCGAGACGTACGGGTGCACCGGCTGGTGCACCATCACCATCGACGCCCCGGACTCGGCCGCGTGCCGGGCCGCGGCGGCGGCCGTCACCGCGTCGTGGCCGACGCCGACGACGACCTGCGCCTCGGAGCCGGCCTCGGCGACCGTCAGCTCCGTCTGGACGCGCCGCTCCTCCAGCGTCAGGGAGTAGAACTCGCTGGTGTTGCCGTTGGCGGTCAGGGTGCGGACCCCGCCGTCCACGAGCCGGCGCACCAGCGTCCGGTAGACGTCCCCGTCGAAAGCCCCTTCGGCGTCGAAGGGACTGACGGTGATGGCCACCACATCGGCGAGTGCGGCCCGCTGCGCCGCGAAGTCGTTCATCGCGCCTCTTCCTGTCGGTCGTGCTCAGGTTCTCGCTGTCGGCCGTCGTCCGCCGCCGCCTCCGCCGGGAAGGCGCGACGGACGAAGGCCAGGATGTGTTCGCGCAGCAGCTCGGCCGCGCCCGGCGCGTCGCCCTCCTCGGCGCGGGCGAGGATCGCCCGGTGCTCGTCGGCCTCCCGGTCCCAGGTGGGCCGGGTCTGCCAGGCGAAGGAGGAGACGAGCGCCGCCTGGTCGCGCAGGTCGTCCAGCATCCTGACCAGCAGCGGGTTTCCGCAGGGCAGGTAGAGCGCCCGGTGGAAGTCCCGGTTGGCCAGGGAACGCTCCGCGGTGTCGGCCGCGGCGTCCGCGCGGTCGAGCGCGGCGTGCGCCGCCGCCAGGTCCCCGCCGGAGGCCACGGTGCGACTCAGCGCCTCGGGCTCGAGCAGCAGCCTGACGTCGTAGACGGAGCGGGCCATGGCGGCGTCCACGGTCCGCACCCAAGCGCCCCGGTACTCGCTCATCACCACGAGCCCGCGCCCGGCGAGCGTCTTCAGCGCCTCCCTGACCGGCGTCTTGGAGACCCCGAACCGCGCGGCGAGTTCGTTCTCGACCAGCGGGGAACCGGGTTCCAGGACGCCGGTCAGGATCGCCCGGGTCAGGTGCTCGAGGACGAACTGGGTGCGGGACGGTATCGGCACCGGCGCGGCGCCGGACAGCGGAGCGTTCACGCGACTGGTTTCTCGAATCTCGTATCTCGTATATGACGTCTCATGTATGGCATACGGCGTATGACGTGTGCCGCGGACGAACGTAGGTCCGGTCCGCGGCCACGTCAACGGTTCTGACAGAAATCGCTTGCCGTCCCGGCGGCGACGCTCCGCCGCGCCGCCGGGACGGGGCCCGGGCTACCCGCTCAACTGCAGGTGCTGCGGCTGCTGTTGTTCAGCGTGAGGTTGCGGTAGGTGATCCGGACGCCGCAGGGGTTCTCAGTGAGCGAGTTGTTGGTGAGCGTGAGGTTCTGCAGCGTGATGTCGCTGGTGTTCGGGAACTCCGAGCGGGCCGCGATCCGCACCCCTCCCCCGCCGCTGATCGTGCCGCCCTGGGCGGCGATGTTCACGCCGTAGCAGTTCTCGATCAGGATGGCGTTGTTCCCGGTGTTGGAGATGGTCACCCGGTCGATGACCGCGCCGCCGCTCTCCGAGACGCAGAAGATGCCACGGCCGCCGCCCCGGGCGATCACCTCGCCGACCCGGATGTTCACCGGGTAGCTGCTGCCGATCCGGCCGTTGCGGTTGGCCATCCGGAAGGCCGCGTAGCCGGTGCCGGTCCCCGCGTTCTCGGCGTCGACCCGGGTGATGTTGGCGTTGATCGTGTCGTTCAGCAGCAACCCCGACTCGCCGACGTTGCGGGCCGTGACCGTGCCGATGGTGATGCCGTCGACGCCGTAGGTCTCCACCGCGTGGCTGCCGGCCCCGGAGACGAAGACGTTGTCGATCCGCACGTTGCGGGTGCGGACGTTGCGGTTGGCGTGGTTGTCGATCCGGATGCCGAGGCCGCCGGAGAGCTGCATGTTGATCTGACCCAGGGTGATGTTGGTGCCGTTGCGCACGAAGATGCCGAAGTAGGGCGCGCCGGTGATGGAGACGTTCTGGACCTCGACGTCGGTGGTGTTCTGGGTGCGGATCGGCGCCTGGTTGGCGGCCATGCTGCCGGTGTAGTTGATCGTCCCGCAGACGTCCAGCACGGTGTAACTGGGCAGGTCCAGCGACTGGTTGGCCGGCACCGAGCCGGAACCGCGCACCACCACGCGCTGCTTGGAGGTGCGGCCGGGCGTCAGGCTGTTCACGGCGGCCCGCATCGCGGAGAGCATGTCGGTGCCGGAGTACCCCGGCGCGGTCCAGGTGTTCCCGTTCCGCACCGCCTCGGCCTGGTACGAGCCGTCGCCACACGCCGCGACGCCGATGTCGTCGGCGGCGGCCGGACCGCTCATCGTGGCGCCGGCGGTGACGAGGGCGACGACGGCCGAGAGGAGAAGGGTGACCTTGCGCTTCCTGATGGGGGTTGCGGCTCTGCGTCCCATCGTTCACTCCTGAGGTGGGGGATGGAGGAACCGCGCGCCACCTCGTCGAACCTGAATCGATTCACGACCGGCCTGTCCTCGACCGGGGAGCGAGAGGGACCCAGGGGATCGAGCGGCGCCACGGATGGCTGGCGAGACCGGCGCGCGATAACGGCACACCGGCCGGGAAAGCGCTTGCTGAACGGCGAGTATGGCAACGGGCCAACGGCCCGTCAATAACCGGTAAAGGAGGATCGCTCGCGCTGGCCTCAGCGGACTACAGCGCCTCGCCCCGACCGCGGCGGTTCGCCTCCCGAACCGCCACGCCCGGCCCTGACATCCCAGGCGTGCTCCGGCGCCATAATCGCCATTGCCACATAGCCTCTTGCGGTGTCGCCAATGGCAGGGAGGCTGACCATGAACGAGCCGCTGCGGCGCGCGATCTCGGAGTCCGGGCGAACGGCACATCAACTGGCCTTGGATTGCGGGGTAGAGGACCGCACGGTGGACAGGTGGTTGTACGAGGGTCGCGTGCCGCGCCCTCGGACCCGCGTGACCGTCGCCGAGGTGCTGGGAGTTGAGGAGCACGTGTTGTGGCCCGCCGCCGCCAGGGCGGTTGTGAAGACGGGGGCGGACCGCGAGGTCGTCGCGGTGTACCCGTACCGGTCGGCCTGCCCCTCCTCGGTGTGGCGAAGCCTGATCACGGACGCCGGCGAGCAGTTGACCTTCGCCGGGTACACCAACTACTTCCTCTGGCTCGATCACCCCAACCTCGCCGCCGTGCTGCGGAAGAAGGCCCGCTCGGGAGCGACCGTGCGCTTCCTCCTCGGCGATCCGGACTCCGAGGTGACGCGGCGGCGCGAGACCGTCGAGGCCACCGCGCTGACGGTGTCCACCCGGATCCGGATCACCCTGGAGCACCTGGCCCGGATCGACGGAACCGAGCGGATCGAGGCGCGCTTCAGCGACGCGGAATCGCACGTCGCACTGTCCGTCTTCCGGTTCGACGACCAGATGCTGGTCACCCCGCACCTGGCGAAGCTCGTCGGCCACGACTCGCCCATGCTGCACCTGCGGCGCCTCCAGGATGACGGGATGTTCGACCGCTTCGCCGCGCACGCCGAGGAGTTGTGGCGCGACGGGCGGCCGGTCGGACCCTCGGCGGAGAGTGCGGGGGCCCTGCCCTGACCGGCGGCCTCACCGTCGCAGCAGCTCGGCGAGCGGCTCCCGGACATCGGCCGGATAGAGGTTCAGCGATGCGAACTCGTCCGCTCCCGCCCACCTGAGCTCGAAACTGTTGTTCGGGCCGTGCTCCTCGGCCTCGGGCCCGGACAGGACGGGGACGCCCGAAACATCCGTCATCAGGAAGTACGACGCCGGCCGGCCGTTGTGCTCGCCCGTCCACAGCAGCCGATCGATCCGGGCCACGAGCGTCGTCTCCTCGGAGAGTTCGCGCACCGCCGCCGTCTCGGCGCTCTCCCCCTCCTCGACGTGCCCGCCGGGCAGGACCGCGTAGCGATGCCCCGGGCACACCGCTCCCGCCCACCCCGTGCCCACGCACATCGCGCAGGAGCGGGCCGCCTCGCGCCTGAGGAAGCGCTTGATGACCAACGCCCGCCGACCATCGACGACCACCGCGACCGCTCTGGGAATCAGCACGCGGTCATGGTGCCCCGCCCGGACACGGCGCAGTCGGCTCAGCCGTTTGCGGCGCTCCCGCCGACCGGAGCCGGCGGCGGCCCGTCAGTGTTCGGGGGGCGCGGCGGCACGGGCCTCAGCCCGTCCAGGGTGAGGTCGAGGAGACGTTCGGCCTGGTCCCGCTGGTCCGGCCCGGCCGAGGTGAGGGCGATGCCGGTGAGCGCGGCGAACACGTCGGTCGGGCTGATGTCGGACCGGATCACACCGGCCGCGGCGCCGGCCTCCATGAGGGAGGTGAGGGCGGTCTGTATCAACTGGTGGCTCTGGGCGTACGGGTTGGTCCCCGAGGCGACGACGGCCTGCAGGGCGTCGGCCATCCCGAACTTGGCCGTGGCGTAGTCCATGAAGCGCCGTGTCCAGGCGCGGAGCGCCTCGCGCGGCGGCAGGGCCGCCAGCAGGCCGGGGACCGCGTCGCACAACTGGGCCAGTTCGTTGCGGTAGGCGGCTTCGATGAGGGCCTCGCGCGTCGGGAAGTTGCGGTAGAGCGTGCCGCTCCCGACGCCCGCTTCCCTGGCGATGCGTTCGAAGTGGGCGTCCAGCCCTTCCTCGGTGAAGACGCGCACCGCGGCGGCCAGGATCTTGTCCCGGTTGCGCTGCGCGTCAGCCCGCAGTGGGCGTCCTGGGTCCCGAGCAGTCACGGGCTCTCCTCTCGCTACCGCTTGCCAAGTGGAGGCGTCTCCACTTACGTTACACGCCTAAGTGGCGATGCCTCCACTTTCACTCCGGGGCACCCGCGGGGCTGCCCTCGTTCGGAAGGACCATTCACCATGTCGGGAACGGCTGGCAAAGTCGTGGCCATCACGGGCGCGAGCAGCGGCATCGGCGAGGCGACCGCACTCCTGCTCGCCGGGCGCGGCGCGAGCGTCGTCCTGGGAGCACGTCGTCCGGACCGCCTCGCCGCCGTGGCCGCCCGCGTCGAGGAGACCGGTGGCGAGGTCGCCTGGGTCCGCACGGACGTGAGGCGGCGCGAGGACCTGGCCGGCCTCGTCCGCGTGGCGCGCGAACGCTTCGGAAAGCTCGACGTCCTCGTCAGCAACGCGGGCGTCGGCCTGATCTCCCCGCTCGACGAACTCCGCGTCGAGGACTGGGAGGAGATGATCGACGTCAACCTGAAGGGCGTGCTGTACGGGATCGCCGCCGCGCTGCCCGTCTTCCGCGAGCAGCGGTCGGGGCACTTCGTCAACACGCTGTCTGTGGCGGGACTGACCGTCAGTCCGTTGATGTCGGTGTACGCGGCCACGAAGAACGCCGTCCGAGCCGTATCGGAGGGGCTGCGGCAGGAGGCCGGGGGCAGTTTGCGGGTGACCGTCGTGTCACCTGGCTACGTCCGCACGAACTTCGCGGACCCCTTGCTCCCCGAGGTCAAGGCCCGGATCGTCGCGAGGATGGACGAGATCGGACTCGCTCCGGAAGCGGTGGCCCGTGCCATCGCGTTCGCCGTCGAGCAGCCGGACGGGGTGGACGTGGGGGACATCGTCGTCCGCCCCACCGCCCAGGCCTGAGCCGACCCACCGCCACACCGGAAGAGGAGAAGCCCACGATGTCCGCCACCGCGATCCTCGTCATCGACATGCAGAACGGCTTCGTCCACCCCGACGGATCCGTGCCCCGCGCCGGACTTGGCGTCCCCGGCGTCGACGCAGTCGTCGACGCCATGGTCGGGCTCGTCGAAGCGGCCCGTGCCACCGGACTGCCGGTCGTCTACACGCGGCACGTCTATCGCGAGAACGCCCCGGAGATGTCCCCCCGCATACGCGCGGCCTTCGCCCCGGTGCTCGCCGTGGACCCGCGGATGCTCGCCCGCGGCAGCTGGGACGCCGAGGTGGTGGCCGAGCTCAGGCCCGAACCCGGCGACGTGGTCGTCGACAAGAGCCGCTACGACGCGTTCCTCCACACCGATCTGGAGCCCATGCTCCGGGCGCTGGGGGTCGACCGGCTCGTGGTCGGCGGAGTGCTGACGAACTACTGCGTCGAGTCGACGGTGCGGTCGGGCGTCGAGCGTGGCTTCGACATCGCCGTCGCCGCGGACTGCACGGCCGCCGCCGCGCGGTTCCACGGGCCCTCACTCGCCAGCATGGAGGCCATGTTCGCCACGGTCGGCCCGTGGCGTGAGCTGTTGCCCACGCCCTGGCCGTCCGCGTCCTCGGGCGCCTCTCGGGCCGCCGGTCGGAAATCGGGCGGCGCCGTCCCGGGCCCGCGTGGGACCATCGGCCGCCGGGCAGGTGGATGATCTTGGGGAGGACGGTGGCGGCATGGGGGCCGGCTGGGAGTGGGACGAGACGTTGTTCGCGGGCACAGCGCCGTACTACCGGCGCGGGCGGCTGCCGTACGCCCCCGGCCTCGCCGGCGCGCTCGCCGGCGCCCTGCGGTTGGACGGGCGGGGGCGGCTCCTCGATGTGGGGTGCGGTCCCGGCACGGTAGCCCTGGGCCTGGCGCACCTCTTCGCCGAGATCGTCGGCGTCGACCCGGACGGTGGGATGCTCGCCGAGGCCGAGCGCGAGGCCACCGAGGTCGGCGTGGCCGACAGGTCGCGGTGGGTGCGGGCCCGGGCCGAGGAGTTGCCCGCCGGGCTCGGCACCTTCACCGTCGCGGTCTTCGCCCAGTCCTTCCACTGGATGGACCGCGACCTGGTGGCGGCCACGGTCCGGGAGCTGCTCGGGCCCGGCGGGGCGCTGGTGCACGTCTCGGACCTCAAGTCGGAGACCCGCTCCAGCGAAGGGCTCCCGCACCCGGCCGTGCCTCAGGCGGCCGTCGACGAGTTGGTCAGGCGCTACCTGGGGCCGGTCAGACGGGCCGGGCGCGGGGTGTTGACGCACGGCACGCCCGGCGGGGAGGCCGAGGTCTTCCGTCGGGCGGGGTTCCACGGCCCCGATCGCCATGTCGTGCCCGGCGGTCAGGCGCTGGAACGCACGGTCGACGACGTCGTCGCCGGGGTGTTCTCGATGTCCTTCTCGGCCCCGCACCTGTTCGGTACGGGTCGGGACGACTTCGAGGCCGAGCTGCGCCGGCTCCTGAGCGCGGCCTCGCCCTCGGGGCGGTTCTCCGAACGGCAGCCGAGCACCGAGGTGTTCGTCTGGTGGCGGGACGCCGACGGCCTCAGCAGGCGCAGCTGACCGAGCCGACCGGCACCGTCAGCGGGTCGGGCTCGCGCTGCTCGATGGCGCCGGTCGCGGTCTCGACCGGGAAGCCCTCGCGGATCCAGTACTCGATGCCGCCGATCAACTCCTTGACGCGGTAGCCGAGCAGGGCGAGGGCGAGCGCGGCGCGGGTGGCGCCGTCGCAGCCGGGGCCCCAGCAGTAGGTGATGACCGGGACGGCCGGGTCGAGCAGGCTCCCGGCCCGGGCGGGGATGTCGGCGGTGGGCAGGTGGACCGCGCCCGGCACGTGGCCCTGCCGCCAGCCCTCCTCGCCGCGCGAGTCGACCAGGACGAAGCCGGGGTCGCCGGAGACGAGCGAGGCCCGGACGTCCGAGACGTCGGCCTGGAAGGTGAGGCGGGCGGTGAAGAACGCGGCGGCCTCGGCGGGGGCGGCGGGCGGCGTGCGCAGGGCGGGACTGGTGGTGCTGTTCGTCATGGGAAGGACGCTACGGCGCTCGACCGCGCCAGGGAACGGGTGATCGCCGGCCTTCGCGGGCAGCCACCGGGGATTCCGTGCTATGAATCGCTCATGACCGCTGATTCCTTCGACGAGACCGACATGCGCATCCTGGAGGCCCTCCAACGGGACGGCCGGGCCAGCTACGCGGAGTTGGCCCGGGCCGTCTCCATGTCCGCCAGCGCCGTCACCGAGCGCGTGCGGCGGCTGGAGGAGAGCGGGGTGATCCAGGGGTACGCGGCCGTGGTGGACCCGGAGAAGCTCGGCTTCGGCATCCTGGCGTTCGTCCGCCTCCGCTACCCGACGCCCAACTACAAGCCGTTCCACGACCTGGTCGCGGTCACGCCCGAGATCCTGGAGGCCCACCACGTGACGGGTGAGGACTGCTTCGTGCTGAAGGTCGTCGCCCGCTCGATGCGCGACCTGGAGTCGACGATGGGCCGCATCGCCGGGCTCGGCTCGGTCACCACCAGCGTCGTCTACTCCAGCCCGCTCCCCCACCGCCCGATCACGGTCAAGGCCTGACCGGTCACGCGCGACGCGCGAGGAGGTAGGCGCGCCGGGTGTCCACCTCCGTGGGGTACGCGGCGCGTTCCAGCCGGGCTTCCACGGTGAAGCCGGCGGTTTCCAGCAGGGTGACGATCCGGGCCGGGTCGAGGAAGTGGAAGTCCACGTCCACGTCGTGGCCCCACCACTCGTCCAGGTGCCGGGTCTCCTCGCCGACGTGGAAGGAGAGAAGCAGCAGGCCCGCGGGGCGCAGGACGCGGTGGGCCTCGGCGAAGGCGAGGGAGAGGTCCTCGGGAGCCAGGTGGATGATCGAGTAGAGGGCGACGGCGGCCCCGAACTCGCCGTCCCCGGCCGGCAGCTCCCGCAGGTCGCCCTGCCTGAACTCCACCTTCGGGTAACGCGAGCCACCCACCGCCACCATGCCGGGTGACAGGTCGACGCCGACCGTCCGCGCGCCGTGCTCCGCGAGCCAGGCCGCGACATGGCCCGGGCCGCAGCCGAGGTCGGCGACCGCCGCGCCAGGCTCCGTCTGCTCCAACAGCGCGGCGAGCAGCGCCCGGTCGAGCGGCTTGCCGGCCAGCTCGTCGTGCAGCCGGGCGGCGTACTCCTCGGCCACGGTGTCGTAACTGCGCCGTACGCCCTCGTGGTTCACCGATCCTCCGCTCCCAGCCGCGCGATCGCGCCGGTCTCCAGCGCCGCGTAGACCGTACCGCCCGGGCCGACCACCAGACCGTGGGGTTCCGAACCGGCCGGCCCCGGCAGCTCGTACTCCTCGACGGCGCCGTCCGGCGTGACGGCGGCCAGGCGGCCGGTGCCCCACTCGGTGAGCCAGAGGCGGTCGGTGGCCGGGGCGATGGCATGGGGGCGGCAGGCGCGGTCGGGCAGCGGGAACTCCGTCACCGCACCGGCCACCGTGATCCGGCCGACCTGGCCGGCGGCGATCTCGACGAACCACAGCGCGCCGTCCGGGCCCGCGGTGATGGTCGACGGGTAGGCGCCGGTCGTCGGCAGCGGGAACTCCGTCACCGCACCGGCCACCGTGATCCGGCCGATCCGGTCGGCGTTGAGCTCGGTGAACCACAGCGCGCCGTCCGGGCCGGCCGTGATGCCGAAGGGGCCGGCGCCGGGGGTGGGCACGGGGAACGTGGTCACCTCGCCGTCGATCGTGACACGGCCGACGGCGTTGCCCTGGTTGAGGGTGAGCCACAGCGCGCCGTCCCGGCCGGTGGTGACGAGGGACGGGCCGGCGCCCACGGGGAAGCGGTCGACGCGGCCGTCAGGGGCGAGGCGGCCCAGATCGCCGGCGTGGACCAGGGTGAACCAGAGGGCGCCGTCCGGCCCCACGGTGATGCCGTAGGGACCCGCGGTCGCGTCGGAGACGGTGATCAGAGTGGGCATGTGCGGTCGCTCCTTGCGATCTTCAGATGGCGAGCCGGGAGCCGCGCCAACGGCGGCCAAGACGGCGGTCGTGGCTGACGACGAGCAGCGCGCCGGGGTAGTCGGCGAGGGCGGCCTCCAACTCCTCGACCAGCGCGGGCGAGAGGTGGTTGGTCGGCTCGTCGAGCAGCAGCACGTCGGCCGGTTCGGTGACCAGCCGGGCCAGGGCGAGGCGTTGGCGCTGGCCGGTGGAGAGGGTGGTGACCCGCGCGTCGAGCTGTTCCGGGTGGAACAGTCCGAGGGCGAGCAGTTCTTCGGCGTGCTCCTCGACGGGGCCAGGCCGGCCGTGGGCGAAGGCGGCGAGCAGGGTCTGGCCGGGGCGGCCGGGTCCCGGTTCCTGCGGCAGGTGGCCGATCTGGCCGCGCCGGGTCACGCTGCCGGCGTCGGGGGCGAGTTCGCCGGCGAGAACCCGCAGCAGGGTGCTCTTGCCCGCGCCGTTGGGCCCGGTGACCAACAGCCGCTCGCCGGGCCCCAGTTCGAGGCTGATGGGGGCGAGGCGGCCGGCGACGGCGAGGTCGGTGGCCCTGAGCGCGGCCTCCGGCGCCGCGTCGGCGCGCCGCAACGGGGCGGCGAAGCGCAGCGGTTCGGCCGGCGGCCGAACCGGCTCGGCGAGCAGCCGGCGCAGGCGTTCCTCGGCGTTGCGGACCCGGCTGGCCAGCGACTGCTGGACCCGGCCGCCCGCCCGGTCGTAGGCCATCTTGTTGCCGTCCCTGATGGCGCGGCCGGGGGCGACGCGGCGGGCCGTGGTGAGGGTGGCCTCGCGGAGCCGGTCGACCTCGTCGCGCCACCTGGCGTGCGCCTGGGCCTGGCTCTGCCTGGCCGCCGCCCGCTCGGCGAGGTAGCCGGCGTAGCCGTTGCCGTAGCGGACGACGCCGCGCCGGTCGGCGTCGACCTCGATCAGGGTGGTGGCGACGCGCTCCAGGAAGTCGCGGTCGTGCGAGACGGCGACGGTGGTGCCGCGGCGGGTGGTGAGGTGGTCCTCGAGCCAGCCCAGGGCGGCGGCGTCGAGGTGGTTGGTGGGCTCGTCGAGCAGCAGCACCTCGGGGGCGGCGGCGAGGACGGCGGCGAGCCGCAGCCTGACCTGCTCGCCGCCGGAGAGGGCACCGACCGGCCGGTCGTGGGGCAGGCCGGCGAGGCCGAGGCCGTGCAGGGCGCGCTCGACACGGGCGTCGGCCTCGTAGCCGCCACGCAGTTCGAAGGCGGTGAGCAGGTCGCCGTACTCGGCGAGCCCGGACTCGTCGCCTTCGGCCATCGCCGCCTCCAGGCGGCGCAGCCGGGCCTCGATGTCGCGCAGCTCGCGCAGCGCGTGGTCGAGGACCTGCCGCACGGTGCGCTCGGGTGGGAGCGCGGCGTCCTGGGCGAGGTAGGCGATGCCGCCCTCGGCGTGCACGACGAGCTCGCCGTGGTCGGGACGCTCGCGGCCGGCGAGCAGCCGCAGCAGGGTGGACTTGCCCGAGCCGTTCTCGCCGACGACGCCGGTGCGCTCGCCGGCGCCGAGCGAGCAGCTGACCGAGTCGAGGACGACCCGGCCGTCGTAGGACTTACCGACGCCGAGCGCGGTGATCTGGGTGGGACGGGCGGTGGGACGGGCAGTGCGGCGGACGGACATGCGGGTGCTCCGAGGCGTTCGAGTGCGTGGCGGTGGCCATGACCTGGGGAACGCTTCGAATGAGCACCATCGACTCCATTACTGCGACAACCGTTGCATTAGGATGCTGCCATGGAGACGGCGGACCGCGCAAACGGATTCTCGGCATGACGGCCACCGCCCGCCGCCCCGGGGGCCGCGCGGCCCGGATCCGCGCCCAGGTGCTGACCGCGGCGCGGGCGCTGCTGGTGGAGCGGGGATACGACGCGCTCACGGTGGACACGGTGGCGGAGCGGTCCGGCGTCCACCGCGCCACGGTCTACCGGCGGTGGCGGGACGTGGGCGGCCTGCTGGCCGACGTGCTCGCCTCGGCGCTCGACGACGACTGGCGACCGCGCGACACCGGCACGCTCGCGGGCGATCTGACGGCGCTCAACGAGGAGGTGCGGGCGGCCCTCGTCGAGGACCCGCCGCTCACCATGGCCCTGATCGCCGCCTCGTTCCGCTCCGCCCCGGCCGCGACGGCGCTCGGGCGGTTCTGGGAGGACAGGTACGCGCGCTGCGGGGTGGTGGTCGACCGGGCCGTCGCGCGCGGGGAGGTGCCGGCGGGGACCGACGCCCGGCGGCTGCTGATCGCCGCCACCGCGCCGGTCTACCACCGGCTGGTGCTGCTGCGGCAGCCCGACGATCCCGGGCTGCCGGGTGACGCGGCGCGCGCCACCGCCCTCGCCGCCGCGGCGGGCGCCTTCGACGGGCCGGCGCCGGCGGCGGCGGAACGGCCCGTCGGGGAGCGGTGATCAGCCGAACTGGCGAGGCTGCCCCTGCTGCGGCGGCATCGGCGGCTGGCCCGGCTGCGGATAGGGCTGCGGGTACGGCTGGGCGCCCGGCTGCGGCTGGCCCGCGAAGGGGTTGCCGCCCTGCGCCGGCGGCTGCGCCGGGCCGGCCGGTCCGGCGCTGGCCAACAGGTGCTCGGCGTTCTCCTTCGACACCTCCTGGGTCCCGCCGCAGAACGTGCACTGCAGGGTGTGCTTGGACGGCGCGATCGGGAAGAGCGGGATGAAGAACAGGGTGAACTTGGTGACCCGCTTGCGCAGCGCCTGCGCCGAGGGGTTGCCGCAGAAGTTGCAGATCAGGTTCAGCATCGCCAGCTGAAAGATCTTGGTGGTGGAGCCGAAAATGAGCACGCGAGAACTCCGGTTGCGTACGTACCAGCGACAGCTATGACCCCGACAGGACGCCCGCCGCGCCCGGATGGTTGCGACCCCGCCGTCTCCTTTGCCCAACCGTGATCGGTCCGCCTAGGAGGCCCTACGCCGCCGGCAGGTGGTCCGTCGCCCCGTACCCGACGAGCCGCAGCCGGCCGCCGTCCCCCACCCAGCGGGAGATCGAGGCGTTGGGCACCGGCTCCTCGTCGCCGGGCGGTGGCGGCGCGCCCAGGCCGGCCGCCACCTGTCGCACCGCCGCCACGACCGCGTCGTGGGCCACCAGCAGCACCCGCCGGCCGGCCGCCGCGGCGGCCAACTCGGTGAGCAGGTCCCGCACCCGCAGCACCACGTCGGCCAACGACTCGCCGCCCGGCGGCCGGTAGAACCAGTCGCCCAGGCGGTCACGGCGCTCGGCCTCCTCGGGCGCCCGCTCGCGGATCACCGCCTCGGGCAGCAGGCCGAAGACGCCCATCTCCCGGTCCCGCAGCCGCTCGTCGACCAGCGGCGCCGGCCAGCCCCCACCGGCGGCCTCGGCCATCAGCGTCCAGGTGCGCCGCGCCCGCAGATAGGGCGAGCTGAGGACGAGCTCGGGGCGGCTCCCCGGGGCGAGCGCGGCCAGCCAGCGGCCCAGCGCCACGGACTGCGCCCGGCCCGGCTCCGAGAGCGGGACGTCGGCGTCGCGCGACTCGGACGGGACCACCACGGGACCGCCGCGCCGCGCCGTGGCGAAGAGGACGTTGGCCGTGGACTGCCCGTGCCGGACGGCGACCAGCTCGGCCAGCGGGAGGCGGGGCGGGATCGGCGCGCCGGCCGGCTCCACCGTCAGTCCCTGGAGCGGGACTTGAAGGCCGCCTTGCGGGCCTGCTTGGCCAACTGCTTGTCGGGGTGGAGCCGGCCCACCGCCTCCAGCACCTCCGCGGTGGCGGGGTGGTCGGTGCGCCAGGCGCGGTCGAAGAAGCCGCTGTGCTGGTCGGCCAGGTCGGTCACCAGGTCGCGCAGCTCCGGCGCGTTCTCCTCCAGCTCCACACCGCCGAGCTGCGCGGCGAGGGTGTCGATGGTCAGCCAGAAGACCATGTCCTCGGCCGGCGGCGGGACGTCCACGACGCCGTGCTCGGCGAGCCACACCCGGGCCAGGCCGCCGAGCTGGGGATCGGCGAGCACCTCGCGCAGCGCCGGCTCGGCGCGGCCGTCGAGCATGGCGAGCACCAGCTGACAGCCGAGTCGGCGGCCCGGAGCCGCCGGGTCGTCGCCCCGCGCGGCGGCCAGCAGCTCCCGGGCGGCGGACAGCGGCTCGCGGGCGGCCAGCCACAGCTCGGCCTCGTCGTGCGCGGCAGTCTCCGGGCGGTACGGGAGGGCGGCCAGCAGCGCCGCCGCGTCCTGGTCGGCCAGCTCGCCGACGAGCGGGGCGGTGAGGCCGGCCTCGATCATGCGGCGGCGCACCGCGTGGAGCCCGAGCGGCGTCAGCCTGGCCCGGCCGTAGCGGGCCAGGTCCTCCGTGTCGTCCACCTCGCCGTCGTCCTCGGTGGCGGCCTCCGCGCCCTCCGCCTCGGCGAGCACCGACTCGTCCACCGGCTCGTACTCCAGCAGGCCGGTGTCGACCAGGGCGCTGAACTGCTCGTCCAGCTTGAGCACGGCGGCCGACAGCTCGTCCATCACGGCCTCGGACAGCTCGTCCATGTCCTCGGGGATCACCGAGGCGGCGGCGACCATCGGCAGCGGAACCATGGAGGCGGCCTGGCCGGAGTCGTCGGTGAGCGCGAACAGGTAGAGGCTGCCGAGCGCCGCGTCCAGGAAGTCGGCCTCCTCCTCCGGGTCCCAGTCCAGGGCGTCGAGGTCGACGGTCGACGGGTCGATCGACGCGCCCCCGCCCTCGTCCGAGCCGCCGGGGAGTTCGCCGAGGAGCTCCTCGAAACTGGGCGTCGCGACCTCGGCCAGCACCGCGTCCAGGCCCTCGGCCCAGATCTCCAGCACGTCGGCCGGGCGGCCCTCGGTGAGCTGGTTCAGCTCGGGCCCCGGCGAGGCGGTGCCGGCGACCGCCTCGGCGCCGCCGTCCTCCTCGGCGCCGCCGTCCTCCTCGCCGCCGCCCTCCGCGGCGTCCGGGTCCTCGAGCACGACGACGAGGCCGCTGTCGACGGCGAAGTTCCACGCCTCGGCCGCCAGCAGCTCGCCCTCCTCGTCGGCGTCGAGGCCGAGCACGGCGACCGCGGACTTCAGTCGCTCCGCCGACAGTTCGCCGCCGGCGCCCACCGGCACCTCGGGCGCGGCCCAGCGGGCGAGCCGGGCGGCGCGGGACAACAGGGGTGCGGCCAGGGCCTCTCGGGCCAACTCGGCCTCGGAGGGCAGCCGCACGGGCGGCATGACGGGACGCTCGTCAGCGGTGTTCACCATCGCTCCTCATCGAAACCACGGAAGGCCGTCCCCCAGCCTAGATGAGGCGCGGGGCTGCCGGTGACGGCTCGTCACCATCGGGGCCCGCCCGCCGCGCCCTCCGGAGCCGTGAGCGGCGATTAACCGGAACGTCTCCGTCCCGATTCCTGGGAGGCGTTGACAAGGCCCGCCCCGCTGCGGGAGCTTGACGCGCGTAGAGCAGGCCATGGAGGAATGCCCTGCCCGCTACCGCCCTGGAGGGTCCCTTGTCCGCCTCAGTCCGTCCACGCCACAGATCCGCAGCCGTGGGGGCACTGGTCGTCGCCGGCCTCTGCTCCGCGCTGCTGGTCAAGCCCTCGCACGCCGAGGAGCCGGCCGACCAGGGCGCCCTCGCGGCCCCGCGCGTCCACGACATCCAGGGCGACACCAGGACGTCGCCCTACGCCGGCCAGCAGGTCACCGACGTGCCGGGCGTCGTCACCGGCGTCCGTACCTACGGCTCGCGCGGCTTCTGGATCCAGGACCCGACGCCGGACGACGACCCCGCCACCAGCGAGGGGATCTTCGTCTTCACCAGCTCCACGCCGCGCGTCGCGGTCGGCGACGACGTGCGGGTCTCGGGCCTGGTCGGCGAGTACTACCCGGGCGGCGAGGACACCGGCGGCCAGTCGGTCACCCAGATATCGCGGCCCACCGTGACGGTGGTGTCCTCGGGCAACGAACTGCCGGCGCCGGTCACCCTGGACGCCGAGGACCTGCCGGAGCGTTACGCGCCGGCGGGCGACCCGGCGGAGGGCGGCGACATCGAGGGCCTGACCCTGCGGCCGAACCGCTACGCGCTCGACCTCTTCGAGTCCCTCGAGGGCATGACGGTGGCGGTCGAGGACACCGCCGTGGTCGGCCCGAGCACCCCGTACTACGAGCTGTGGGTGACCCTCGACCCGCACGCCAACCCGACCGCCAACGGCGGCACCAGGTACGCCTCCTACACCGACCAGAACGCGGGCCGGCTGAAGGTGGAGTCGCTGGTGCCGGTGGCGCAGCAGCCGTTCCCCCGGGCGAACGTGGGCGACGTGCTCGCCGGCACGACGGTGGGCCCGCTGGACTACGACGAGTTCGGCGGCTACCTGCTCGCCGCCCGCGAGATGGGCACGGTGGAGTCCGGCGGGCTGACGCCCGAGTCCACCAGGCCGCAGCGGCGGGACGAACTGGCCATCGCCACCTACAACGTGGAGAACCTCAACCCGGGCAACGAGCAGGCCAAGTTCGACCGGCTCGCGGCGGGCGTGGTGACCCACCTGGCCTCCCCCGACATCCTGGCGATCGAGGAGGTGCAGGACGACAGCGGCCCGACGGACGACGGCACCGTGGGCGCGGACGAGACGCTGGGGCGGTTCGTCGACGCGATCGTGGCGGCGGGCGGGCCGCGGTACGAGTGGCGCGGCATCGACCCGGTGGACGGCGAGGACGGCGGGCAGCCGGGCGGCAACATCCGCACCGTCTTCCTCTTCAACCCGGAGCGGGTCTCCTTCGTCGACCGCGCCGGCGGGGACTCGACCACCGGCACCGAGGTCGTGCGGCACCGCGGCCGGGCCGAGCTGACCGCCTCCCCCGGCCGGGTCGACCCGGGCAACTGGGCCTGGGAGGACAGCCGCAAGCCACTGGCCGCCGAGTTCTCCTTCCGGGGCGAGACGGTGTTCGTGGTCGCCAACCACTTCACCTCCAAGGGCGGCGACCACCCGTTGCACGGCCGCTACCAGCCGCCGGTGCGGTCCTCCGAGGCGCAGCGCATCGCGCAGGCCCGGGTGGTCAACTCCTTCGTCCAGGACATCCGGTCCGCGCAGCGCCAGGCCCGGGTCGTGGTGCTCGGCGACATCAACGACTTCGAGTTCTCGCCCACCACCAGGGCCCTGACCGAGGACGGCGCGCTGCGCGGCGCGCTGGACTCGCTGCCGCGCGACGAGCGGTACACGTACGTGTTCCAGGGGAACTCGCAGGTGCTGGACCAGACGCTGGTGTCCCCCTCGATCAGGCGCTTCGAGTACGACATCGTGCACATCAACGCGGAGTTCGCCGACCAGGCGAGCGACCACGACCCGCAGGTGCTGCGCTTCAGGCCCTGACCGGCCCCGGCGCGGATTCCCGGTGGCCGGCGGCGGCCGGAGGGGTGCAGACTGCCCGCATGTCCACTCCCCCCTTCGGCCGCTGCGCCGCCGCGATGATCACTCCCTTCTCCGCCGACGGCGGGCTCGACCTGTCCGGCGCCCAGCGGCTCGCCACGCACCTGGTGGACCGCGCCGGCTGCGACGCCCTGGTGCTGAGCGGCACCACGGGCGAGTCGCCGACCACCACGGACGTGGAGAAGACCGCGCTGGTGCGCGCGGTGGTCGACGCGGTGGGCGACCGGGCCAAGGTGGTCGCGGGGGTCGGCACGGCCGACACCCGCCACACGGTGGCCCTGGCGGAGGCGGCCGAGAAGGCGGGGGCCCACGGCCTGCTGGTGGTGACGCCCTACTACTCGCGGCCGACGCAGGAGGCCATCGTGACGCACCTGCGGACGGTGGCCGACGCGACCGAGCTGCCGGTGATGCTCTACGACATCCCGGTGCGGACGGGCGAGGGCACGGCGCTCACGGCGGACTCGCTGCGGCGGCTCGCCGAGCATCCCCGCGTCGTGGCCGTCAAGGAGTGCTCAGGCGACCTGCTGAAGTCCGGCCTGGTCATGGGCGACACGGAGCTCGCCTACTACTCGGGCAGCGAGGAGCTGAACCTGCCGCTGCTGGCGCTCGGGGCCGTCGGCTGCGTCAGCACGGTGGCCAACGTGGCCGGCCGCCAGGTCCGTGGGGTGCTCGACGCGTTCGCCGCGGGCGACACGGCGCTGGCCGCGAGCCGGCACCGGGCGCTGCTGCCGCTGGTGGAGGCGGTGATGCACGGGGTCCCGGGCACGGTGAGCGTCAAGGCGCTCTTCCAGGCCGCCGGCCTCCCCGGCGGCCCCGTCCGCCCACCCCTCCTCCCGGCCGACGAGGCGCTCACCGAGCGCCTCACGACCGCGCTGCGCGCCGCGCTGACCGAGCCGACGCCCGTCTGACCGAACCGGGCGCGAGCGCCCGCGGAAGTCGTCAGCCCTTGCCGAGCACCACCGCCGCCGGCGCCTGGCCCGGGGTCGCCGAATCGGCGACCCCGCGCGCCAGCAGCGTGGCGCCGGCCACGGCGCCCGGCATGAGCAGGACGGCGCCGAGCGGTATCAGGAAGAGGAGCACGAGCGGCACCCCGAAGCCGAGCGCCACCGGCAGGCGGCGCCGGAGCAGCCGTATCCGCTCCTTCAGCGGCAGGCCGCGGCGGTCGAGCGCGGCCGAGGTGAGCTCGACGGTGAGGAAGAAGCCGGAGACGGCGAAGCCGATCGCCGGTATGACGGTCTGGCCGATCACCGGCACGAAGCCCAGCACGAACAGCGGGACGGTGAAGAGCAGCACCCGCAGCAGGACCCGGACGCTGTCGCTGATGGAGACCCCGATGTCCTGCCAGAAGCCCCGCCCGTGGCCGGGCGGGGCGCCGCCCTCGGTCTCCTCGACCTTCTCGCCGAGCGCCTGGTAGAACGGGTCGCCGATGATCAGCGTGACGGCGGTGAAGGTGACCACGGCGAGCATCACGCCGGCCGCGACCAGCAGCAGCGCGAACCCCACGCGGATCAGGGACTGCCCGGCGCCGTCCCAGTCGTCGGCGAACGGCGTGGCCCAGACGGCGATGTCGCCGGCGAAGTAGGCGAGGGCGACCAGCGCGCCCGCGTAGACCACGAAGGCGATCAACGCGGGCACCAGCCCGAACAGCAGCCAGCGCGGGCGACTGAACACCCACCGTTGTCCCTGGGCCAGGTAACGCAGGCCCGCCGCGAATCCGTTCACGCCGGTCACCCTATCGCCCGCCGCTGACAGCCCGTCCGGTCAGTTGTGGCTGTGCAGGACCTCGTTGAGGCCGCCCCAGGTGCCGGTGCGCGGCAGGGCCTCGACGACGCCGGTGGTGGAGTTGCGGCGGAAGAGGAGGTTGTCCGCGCCGGAGAGCTCCAGGGCCTTGACGACCGAGCCGTCCGGCAGGGTGACCCGGGTGCCGGCGGTGACGTAGAGGCCGGCCTCCACGACGCAGTCGTCGCCGAGCGAGATGCCGAGGCCGGCCTGGGCGCCGAGCAGGCACCGCCGGCCGATGGAGATGGTCTGCTTGCCGCCGCCGGAGAGCGTGCCCATGATCGAGGCGCCGCCGCCGACGTCGGAGCCGTCGTCGACGACCACGCCGGCGCTGATCCGGCCCTCGACCATGGAGACGCCCAGGGTGCCGGCGTTGAAGTTGACGAAGCCCTCGTGCATCACGGTGGTGCCGGAGGCGAGGTGGGCACCGAGCCTGACCCGGTCGGCGTCGCCGATGCGGACGCCGGCGGGCACCACGTAGTCGGTCATCCGTGGGAACTTGTCGACGCTGGTGACGTTGAGCGCGAGACCGTCGGCGCGGGCGGCGAGCCTGGTCTCCTCGATCCGGTCGACGGGGACGGGCCCGAGGTTGGTCCAGGCGACGTTGGCGAGCAGCCCGAACTGGCCGTCCAGGTTGAGGCCGTGCGGGCGCACCAGGCGGTGGCTGAGCAGGTGCAGCCTGAGGTAGACGTCGTGGGCGTCGAGCGGCTTGTCGTCGAGGGAGGCGATGACCGTGCGGACCGCCACGACCTCGACGCCCCGGCGGGCGTCGGGGCCCACCGCGCGGGTGGCCGCCTCGCCCAGGAGCTCGGCGGCGCGCTCGGCGCTCAGCCGCTCGGTGCCGGCGACCCCGGGCTCGGAGGTGAGCTCGGGCGCGGGGAACCAGGTGTCGAGAACGGTCCCTTCGGTGGTCAGGGTGGCGAGGCCGGCGGCGACGGCGCCGGTGGCGGGGGTTGCTACGTCGGTCATGGTGAAGACGCTAACGGGTGTCCCCGGCCGGGGACGAACCGGTCCGGGTGGCGGGCAGCGGCCCCGCGAGCACTCGCTCGAACAGGGTGACGGCCGCCCGCTCGTCGTACGCGTCGCCGCTCAGCAGCAGCTGGATGAGGAGCCCGTCGAGCGCCGCGGTCAGCAGCCGGGCGGCGACCGGGTCGGGCACGAGCGGGCGCAGCAGCTCCGCGACGCCCGCCAGGACGCGGGAGGAGAGCGGGCGGAGGGTCGGGTGGCGCAGCCCGGCGAAGTAGAGCTCGTAGCAGAGCTCGGTCTCGGCGCGGCCCGGGCCGAGGCTGTGGGCGACGTAGCGGGCGAGCCGCTCGGCCGGCGGCAGGTCCGAGTGCTGGGCGAGGCGCTCGGCGAGGTCGGCGAGCCAGGCGTCGTTCATCCGCTCCAGGGCCGCGGCGAGCAGCTCGTCGCGGCCGGCGAAGTGGTAGGTGGTGGAGCCGAGCGGCACGTCGGCCTCGGCGGCGACGGCGCGGTGGGTGAGCCCGGCGATGCCGTGCTCGGTGACGACCCGGACGGCGGCGTCGACGATGCGCTGGCGCCGGTCCGGGTCGTAGCGGCGGGCCATCAGTGGGCTCCGCCGACGTTGAGCGTGACGACGCCCGCGACCACCAGGGCCACGCCGAGCACCTTGGCCAGTGAGGCCGCCTCGCCGAGGAAGAGCATGCCGACGAGGGCGACGACGGCGGTGCCGACGCCGGACCAGATGGCGTAGGCGGAGCCGACCTCCATGGACTTGAGCACCTGGGCGAGCAGCGCGAAGGCGACGAGGTAGCCGGCGACGGTGCCGACGCTCGGCCAGAGCCGGCTGAAGCCGTCGCTGTACTTCATCAGGGTGGTGGCCAGGATCTCCGAGGCGATGGCCGCGGCAAGCGTCAGATAGACCATGCGTACAAGGGTACACATCGATGCGTACGGCAGTACACATCGCGGGTGGGCGGAAGCCGGTGGAGTGAAGGGCCCGCGCGCCGACCCGAACCCCTGCGACCTTCCGGTCATCCTTGCGGCGAACAGCGGCAATACCATCACAGGATCACAGGGAGTGAGGAGCGGATGGCCGAGTGCGAGGTCTGCGGCAACGACTACCGGATGGCCTTCGAGGTACGGGCGGCGGGTGAGGTCCACGTCTTCGACAGCTTCGAGTGCGCCGTCCAGCGGATGGCCCCGATCTGCGAGAACTGCCGGACCCGGATCATGGGGCACGGCCTGGAGACGGAGGACGGCCACTTCTACTGCTGCGCCCACTGCGCCCGCGCCAAGGGACACGCCCAGCTGGTCGACCACGCCTGAACGCGCCGGTGCCTCCCACCGCCCCGGTCGGGGGCGGTGGGAGGCACCGGAGGGCCGAGGTCGAACCTCAGACGTTGAAGCCGAGCGCCCGCAGCTGCTCGCGGCCGTCGTCGGTGATCTTGTCAGGACCCCACGGCGGCATCCAGACCCAGTTGATCTTCAGCTCGGACACCAGGCCCTCGGTCGCCGTCCGCGCCTGGTCCTCGATGACGTCCGTCAGCGGGCAGGCCGCCGAGGTGAGGGTCATGTCGACGGTGGCGACGTTGTCCTCGTCCACGTGGATGCCGTAGATCAGGCCGAGGTTGACCACGTCGATCCCCAGCTCCGGGTCGACGACGTCCATCATCGCCTCCCGGATCTCCTCCTCGCCCGCCGGCTTGGCCGTGACGGTCTCGGTGTCGCTCATGACGTGGTCCTCTCCTTCACCAGGCCGTCGCCCAGGGCCTGGGCGGTGGCGTCCTTCCAGGCCATCCAGCTCAGCAGCGCGCACTTCACCCGCGCCGGGTACTTGGAGACGCCGGCGAACGCGACCGCGTCCTCCAGCACCTCCTCCATCGCGTCGTCCGGGGTGATCTGCCCCTTGGACTGCATCAGGCGCAGGAACGTGTCCTGGACGGCCAGCGCCTCCGCCAGGTCCTTGCCGACCAGCAGTTCGTTGAGCACGGACGCGCTCGCCTGGCTGATCGAACAGCCCTGGCCCTCGTACGAGACGTCGGCGATGGTCTCGCCCTCGTACCGCACCCGCAGCGTGATCTCGTCGCCGCAGGTCGGGTTCACGTGGTGGACCTCGGCGTCGCCGTCGCGCAGCCCACGCCCGTGCGGGTTCTTGTAGTGGTCCAGGATCACGTCCTGGTACATCGACTCAAGCGCTCCCAGCTGCATGGGTCACCACCCTCATCCGAAGAAGCCACGCACGTAGGTGAGGCCCTGGACCAGGGCGTCGACCTCGGCCGGCGTGGAGTACAGATAGAACGACGCCCGGGTGGTCGCCGGAATTCCGTACCGCAGGCAGACCGGCCGCGCGCAGTGGTGGCCGACCCGGACGGCGATGCCCTGCTCGTCGAGCACCTGCCCCACGTCGTGCGGGTGGATGTCGGCGAGGGTGAAGGACACCGTGGCGCCCCGGTCCTCCTCGCTGACCGGGCCGATGATCCGCAGGTCGGGCACCTCGGCGAGGCGCTCCAGCGCGTAGCGCGTGATGGCGTGCTCGTGGGCCGCGATCCGCTCCATGCCGATGCCGGTCAGGTAGTCCACGGCCGCCCCCAGGCCCACGGCCTCGGCGATCGGCGGCGTGCCGGCCTCGAACTTGTGCGGCGCCGGCGCGTACGTCGACGAGCTCATGGTGACCGTCTCGATCATCTCCCCGCCGCCGAGGAAGGGCGGCAGGTCCTCCAGGAGCTCCTGGCGGCCCCACAGCACGCCGATGCCGGTCGGCCCGCACATCTTGTGGCCGGTGAAGGCCACGAAGTCGGCGCCCAGGGCCTGGACGTCGAGCGGCATGTGCGGGGCGGCCTGCGAGGCGTCGATCACCACCAGGGCGCCGACCTGCTGGGCGCGCCTGACGATGGCCTCGACCGGGTTGACCGTGCCCAGCACGTTGGAGACCAGCACGAAGGAGACGACCTTGGTGCGCTCGGTGATGACCTCGTCGATGTTCGCCAGGTCGAGCCGGCCGTCGTCGGTGAGGCCGAACCACTTCAGCTTCGCGCCGGTGCGCTGCGCCAGGAACTGCCACGGCACGATGTTGGAGTGGTGCTCCATCTCCGTGATGACGATCTCGGTGCGGTCGTCCACCCGGTAGGGCTCGTCGGCCCAGCCCAGCATGTTGGCGACCAGGTTGAGCGCCTCCGAGGCGTTCTTGGTGAAGATCACCTCGTCCCTGCTCGGCGCGTTGACGAACGAGGCGACCTTGGTGCGGGCGTCCTCGTACAGCGCGGTGGCCTCCTCGGCCAGCACGTGCACGCCACGGTGCACGTTGGCGTGGTGGCGCTCGTAGTACTCGGAGATCGCGTCGAGCACCTGGCGCGGCTTCTGGGAGCTGGCCGCGTTGTCCAGGTAGACCAGGGGCTTCCCGTCGTGCACGGTGCGGTGCAGGATCGGGAAGTCCTTGCGGATCGCCTCGGTGTCGAGGAGACCCGGCAGCGTAAGGCTCACGAAACAGCCCCCTTGGTGTACTGCTCGTAGCCCTCGGCCTCGAGCTTGTCGGCGAGCTCGGGACCGGCGGACTCGACGATCCGGCCGCCCGCGAAGACGTGCACGTGGTCCGGCTTGATGTAGCGCAGGATCCGCGTGTAGTGGGTGATCAGCAGGGTGCCGACCTCGCCGCCCTCCCGCAGCCGGTTGACGCCCTCGGAGACGATCCGCAGCGCGTCGATGTCGAGGCCCGAGTCGGTCTCGTCGAGGATGGCGATCTTCGGCTTCAGCAGCTCCAGCTGGAGGATCTCGTGGCGCTTCTTCTCGCCGCCGGAGAAGCCCTCGTTGACGTTGCGCTCGGCGAAGGCCGGGTCCATCTCGAGGCGCTCCATGGCCTCCTTGACCTCTTTCACCCAGGTGCGCAGCTTGGGGGCCTCGCCACGGATGGCGGTGGCCGAGGTGCGCAGGAAGTTGGAGACCGAGACGCCGGGCACCTCGACCGGGTACTGCATGGCGAGGAAGACGCCGGCGCGGGCCCGCTCGTCGACGGACATCTCCAGGACGTCCTCGCCGTCCAGCGTGACGGTGCCGCCGGTGACGGTGTACTTGGGGTGGCCGGCCAGCGAGTAGGCCAGGGTCGACTTGCCGGAGCCGTTGGGGCCCATGATGGCGTGGGTCTCGCCCTGCTTCACGGTCAGGTCGACACCGCGCAGGATCTCGGTGGAGCCGGTCTCGGTCTCGACGGAGACGTGCAGGTCGTGGATCTCAAGCGTTGCCATGGGGATGCCTCAGGACTCCTGGGTGAGGGAGACGAGCACGGCGGCGCCGGGCCCCTCTCCTTCGATCTTGACGGGGTAGACGGGGATGGGACGGGTGGCGGGCAGCCCGCTGGGCTTGCCGGTGCGCAGGTCGAAGCTTGAGCCGTGCAGCCAGCACTCGACCTGGCAGTCCTCCACCTCGCCCTCGGAGAGCGAGACGTTCGCGTGCGAGCAGATGTCGTTGACCGCGAACACCTCGCCCTCGGTGCGGACGACGCAGACCGGGGTGTCGTCGAGCTCCACGCGCTTGGGCACGTCCTCCTCGAGGTCGCCCAGCGCGCAGACCTTCACAAAGCCGCCGGTGGTCATGCGATCGACGCCTCCAGCTCGGCCTCCAGCTTGGCGATCAGCCGCTCCTCGACGTCCGGGACGCCGATCTGCTGGACCAGCTCGGCGAAGAAGCCGCGGACCACGAGGCGACGGGCCTCCTCGGCGGGGATGCCGCGGGCCATCAGGTAGAACAGCTGCTCGTCCTCGAACCGGCCGGTCGCCGAGGCGTGGCCGGCGCCGACGATCTCGCCGGTCTCGATCTCCAGGTTGGGGACCGAGTCGACCCGGGCGCCGTCGGTGAGGACCAGGTTGCGGTTGAGCTCGTAGGTGTCGGTGCCGGTGGCCGCGGCGCGGATCAGCACGTCGCCCACCCAGACCGCGTGCGCGTCGGTGCCCTGGAGGGCGCCCTTGTACGCCACGTTGCTGCGGCAGTTGGGCTGGTTGTGGTCGACCAGCAGCCGGTGCTCCTGGTGCTGCCCGTCGTCCGTGAAGTAGACCCCGTACAGCTCGGCCTCGCCGCCGGGACCCGCGTAGGCGACCCGCGGGTGCAGCCGGACCACGTCCCCGCCGAAGGTGACGACCACGGACTTGAAGGTGGCGTCCCGGCCGACGAGCGCGCTGTGCTGCGAGCAGTGCACCGCGGTGTCGTCCCAGTCCTGCACGCTGACGACGGTGACCTTGGCGCCGTCGCCCACGAGGAACTCGACGTTGGCCGCGCGGACCGTGTCGCCGGTGTGGTCGAGGACGAGGACGACCTCCGCGAAGGCGCCGATCTCGAAGACGGTGTGGCCGAAGGTGACCCCGCCCTCGCCGTGCAGGCTGAGCCGGACCGGCTCCTTCAACACCGCGTCCTTCGGCACCGAGATCACGGTGGCCTTCTCGAAGGAGCTGAACGCCTGCGCCGCGACCCGGTCGACGGGCGCGCCGGCCTTGCCGACCCGGGGGTCGTCACGGCCGACCGGGGTGACGGTCACCCCGTCCGGCGCCTCCACCTCGACCTTGACCGAGCCGTCGGCGACGGCCGTGCCGTCGTGCAGCCCCCGCAGCCGGTCGAGGGGGGTGAAGCGCCACTCCTCCTCGCGGCCGTGCGGGACGGGGAAGTCCGCCACATCGAAGGACGGCGGGGCGCTCATCCGGGTGGCGACGGTGGACTCGGCGGCCACCGCGACCGCTCCGCCCGCGCTGGCGCCGGCCGGAATACTCTGGGCCTCAGCCATGGGTGTCGTCGTGCTCGCTCTCTTGATCGGACGGGTTATCGGACGGGTTTGCGTGTCTCGGGGGCGGGGCGCCGGTCAGCCGACCGCGCCCTCCATCTGCAGCTCGATCAGCCGGTTGAGCTCCAGGGCGTACTCCATGGGCAGCTCCTTGGCGATCGGCTCGACGAAGCCGCGCACGATCATCGCCATCGCCTCGTCCTCGGACAGGCCGCGGCTCATCAGGTAGAAGAGCTGGTCGTCGCTGACCTTGGAGACGGTCGCCTCGTGCCCCATCGTCACGTCGTCCTCGCGGACGTCGACGTAGGGGTAGGTGTCGGAGCGCGAGATGGTGTCCACCAGCAGCGCGTCGCACAGCACGTTGGACTTGGAGCCGGCCGCGCCCTCGGCGATCTCGATCAGGCCGCGGTAGGAGGTGCGGCCGCCGCCCCTGGCCACCGACTTGGAGACGATGTTGGAGGAGGTGCGGGGCGCCATGTGCACCATCTTGGCGCCGGCGTCCTGGTGCTGGCCCTCGCCCGCGAAGGCGACGGACAGCGTCTCGCCCTTGGCGTGCTCGCCCATCAGGTAGACGGCCGGGTACTTCATGGTGACCTTGGAGCCGATGTTGCCGTCGACCCACTCCATGGTGGCGCCCTCGTAGGCGACGGCGCGCTTGGTCACCAGGTTGTAGACGTTGTTCGACCAGTTCTGGATGGTCGTGTAGCGGCAGCGGCCGCCCTTCTTGACGATGATCTCGACGACCGCCGAGTGCAGCGAGTCCGAGTTGTAGATCGGCGCGGTGCAGCCCTCGACGTAGTGCACGTAGGCGTTCTCGTCGACGATGATCAGCGTCCGCTCGAACTGGCCCATGTTCTCCGTGTTGATGCGGAAGTAGGCCTGGAGCGGGATGTCCACGTGCACGCCCGGCGGCACGTAGATGAAGGAACCACCGGACCAGACGGCCGTGTTCAGCGCGGCGAACTTGTTGTCGCCGGCGGGGATCACGGTGCCGAAGTGCTCCTGGAAGAGCTCGGGGTGCTCCCTGAGCGCCGTGTCGGTGTCGAGGAAGATGACGCCCTGCTTCTCCAGGTCCTCGCGGATCTGGTGGTAGACGACCTCCGACTCGTACTGCGCGGCGACGCCGGCCACCAGGCGCTGCTTCTCGGCCTCGGGGATGCCGAGCTTGTCGTAGGTGTTCTTGATGTCCTCCGGCAGGTCCTCCCAGCTCTGGGCCTGCTTCTCGGTGGAGCGCACGAAGTACTTGATGTTGTCGAAGTCGATACCGCTGAGGTCGGAGCCCCAGTTGGGCATGGGCTTCTTGCCGAAGAGCTTGAGGCCCTTCAGCCGCAGCTTCAGCATCCACTCCGGCTCGGACTTCTTGCCCGAGATGTCGCGGACGACGGCCTCGGACAGACCGCGCTTGGCCGCGGCCCCGGCCACGTCGGAGTCGGCCCAGCCGTATTCGTACTTGCCCAGGCCCTCGAGCTCGGGGTGGGCGGTCTCCGTGGGGAGCGTCATGCTGGGTTCCTCCCGGCAGTGCTTTCGGTTGCGGTGGTGGGCTTGGCGGGGACGTGCCCTGGCTTCGGCACGAAGGTCGTGCAGACCCCGTCCCCGTGGGCGATGGTGGCGAGCCGCTGCACATGGCTGCCGAGCAGGTCGGAGAAGACCTCGGCCTCGGCCTCGCACAGCTGCGGGAAGCGCTGGGCGGCGTGCGCCACGGGGCAGTGGTGCTGGCACAGCTGCTCGCCGGCCGGCGCCGCGACCTCGCGGACGGCGGCGGCGAAGCCGGAGGACGTCAGCGCCTCGGCGAGCGCCCGCGCCCGGTCCTCGGGCGCGACCGCCTCGAGGAAGGAACGGTACTGCTCGGCCTGGGCCGCGGCGCGCTCCCTGGCGAAGGCCAGCACGGCGGCCGCCCCGCTCTCGCCGCCGCCGGCGGCGCGCTCGATCCAGTGCAGCGCCTCGACGGCGAGCTCGTCGTACGCGTGGTCGAAGGCGTCCCGACCGCCGTCGGTCAGCGCGAACGCCTTGGCCGGCCGTCCCCGGCCGCGCGCCCCGTAGACCCGCTTCTCGCGCGGCTCCACCAGGCCCTCGGCGACCAGCGCGTCCAGATGGCGGCGGACGGCGGCCTGCGTGAGGCCGAGGCGCACGGAGAGCTCAGCGGCGGTGGACGGTCCGTGATCGAGAATGGAGCGGGCAACGCGCTGCCGCGTCCCGGCCGCCTCAGCGGCCGCGGGCGCCTCCCGCTGCTCACTCCGGTTTTTCACAACGTCATTGTTGCGTAATTCCCGCGACGCGAGCAAGCCGCGGTCTGACCTGCCCGAATGCAGTGCATCACGTAAGGCGAACCTAACCTGCCGCCGGCCTCGGGGGGCCGGCGGCCCGACGTCAGACCCGCCGCTCGACGGCCACGCGGGGCCCCGTCGAGTCCCGGACCACGAGATCGGTCTCCAGGATCATCTGGACCGTGCCGCTGGCCGCCTCGTCTATGGCCTGGAGGAGCAGGTCGACGGCCGCGCGGCCGGCCGTCTGGGTCGGCATGGCGATGGTCGTCAGCTTGGGCCGGTTCAACCGGCCGGCCACCGTGTCGTCGACGCCGACCACGCTCACGTCGCGCGGCACCTCGGCGCCCGCCGTGGCCAGGCCCTCGATGGCGCCGATCGCCATCAGGTCGTTGTAGGCGATCACCCCCGTGGCGCCGGCCGCGAGCACCGCCGCAGCGGCGCGGTAGCCGCCCTGCTCGGTGGGGGCGTTCGGGCCGTGGTACGACAGCTCGACGCCGTGCCGCTCGGCCGCGGCGCCCGCCGCGCGGCGGATCTGGCCGCTGGTCCAGGAGTTGCGCGGCCCGCCGAGCACCACGAGGCGCCGGTGGCCGAGGCCGGCCAGGTGGTCGACGGCCGCGCCGGCGCCGGTGCCGACGTCCATCAGCACCGCGGGCATGCCCTTGACCCGGCGGTTCACCACGGCGAACGGCAGGTCGGCGCCGAGCCGGACGATCGCCGCGTTGGACAGTCGGGGGCTGACCAGCAGCACCCCGTCCACCTGCCGGGCGAGGGTGCCGATCAGCTCCTCCTCGACCCGCGGGTCCTCGTCGGTGTCGGCGACGAACACCTGGTAGCCGCGCACCCTCGCGTAGGACTGCGCGGCCTTGATCAGCGGCGGGAAGAAGGGGTTGGCGATGTCCGCGACGATCAGCCCGAGATTGTTGGTGCGCCCGGTCGTCAGCGCGCGGGCCGCCAGGTTGGGCCGGTAGCCCAGCTCCGCGGCCGCCGCGATGACCCGTTCCCTGGTCTCGGCGTTGACCAGGTTCGGCGCCGAGAAGGTGCGAGAGACCGTCGACACGTGCACGCCGGCGGCCTGGGCCACCTCCCTGATGGTCACGGCCACCCGATCACCGCCCCCCGATCCGATCCAGCTGCACGGTACTTAGCCATGGCCGGAACCCTAGCTGCAAGCGGTTGTGATTGGTACGTGCGAGAACCCTTGACGTTTCTGCGGGGGTAGGCCAGAGTCCTGCAACCGGTTGTAAAAACAACGCGCGCTCGCACCCAACTCCGCCGTGGTGTCACGGAAAGGAGCGCTCTTCCGCATGTCCACCTCTCAGGGAACCCTTGCCCCGCAGCTCCGAAAGCGGCGGCGCAAGGAGGCGATCGCCGCCTACCTGTTCCTCGCACCCTGGTTCGTCGGGCTCGTGGCCATCACCGCGGGTCCGCTACTGAGCTCCCTCTACCTGTCCTTCACGGACTACAGCCTCATCGGTGACTCGCAGTGGGTCGGTTTCGACAACTACGTCGAGATGTTCACCGACGATCCGCGGTTCATGAAGGCCCTGAACAACACGGCCGTCTACGTCTTCGTCTCGGTGCCGCTCCAGCTGACCTTCGCCCTCGCGCTGGCGCTGGTGCTGGACCGCGGCGTCCGCGGCCTGCCGTTCTACCGCTCCATCTACTACCTGCCCTCGCTGCTCGGCGGCAGCGTCGCCGTCGCCATCCTGTGGCGGCAGGTCTTCGGCGCCGAGGGGCTGGTCAACGAGGTCCTCGGCTGGTTCGGGGTGGAGGGCGAGAGCTGGGTGGCCCACCCGGACACCGCCCTCGGCACCCTGATCGTGCTGAACGTCTGGACGTTCGGCGCCCCGATGGTCATCTTCCTCGCCGGCCTGCGGCAGATACCCCGCAGCTACTACGAGGCGGCGGGCCTGGACGGGGCCGGTCAGATCCGGCAGTTCTTCTCGATCACGCTGCCGCTGCTGACCCCGATCGTCTTCTTCAACCTGGTCCTGCAGCTGATCAACTCGTTCCAGTCCTTCACGCAGGCCTTCGTGGTCAGCGGCGGCAAGGGCGGCCCGTCCGACTCCACGCTGCTGCTGACGATGCACATCTACCAGGAGGGCTTCGGGAACTTCCAGATGGGCTACGCCTCGGCGATGGCCTGGTTCCTGGTGGTCGTCATCGCCGTGCTGACCGGGGTGAACTTCCTGATGTCGAGGTATTGGGTCTTCTACAGTGACTAGTAACGCCGCCGTCAAACGAGCGCAGCGCGCCAAGACCAACGACACCGTCTTCGGCCGGGTGCTGCACGCCCTCGCCGGCAAGAAGCTGCTCACCCACGCGCTGTTGATCGGCTTCGGTCTCGTGATGCTCTATCCGCTGCTGTGGATGGTCTCGAGCTCGTTCAAGCCGCAGGAGATCATCTTCCGGGAACCGGGGCTGATACCCAGCGACGTCACCACGGAGAACTACACCAACGGTTGGGACGCGCTGCAGTACCCGTTCAGCCACTACTTCATGAACTCGGCGATCATCACCGCCGGTTCGATCGTGGGCAACCTGGTGGCCTGCTCGCTCGCCGCCTACGCCTTCGCCCGGCTCGAGTTCCCGCTGAAACGCTTCTGGTTCGCGCTGATGCTCGGCTCGATCATGCTGCCGCTGCACGTCACGCTCGTGCCGCAGTACATCCTGTTCTCGGAAATGGACTGGATCAACACCTTCTACCCGTTGATCGTGCCCAAGTTCCTCGCCACCGACGCGTTCTTCATCTTCCTCATGGTGCAGTTCATCCGCACCCTGCCGAGGGAGCTCGACGAGGCGGCCGTGATCGACGGCGCCGGCCACTGGCGGATCTTCTCGCGGATCATCATGCCGCTCTGCACCCCGGCGCTGGCCACCACCGCGATCTTCACCTTCATCTGGACCTGGAACGACTTCCTGTCCCAGCTGATCTTCCTCACCAGCCCCGACAAGCTGACCGTCCCGGTGGCGCTGCGCAACTTCCTGGACTCCAGCGGGGATTCCTCGTGGGGGCCGATGTTCGCCATCTCGGTGCTCTCCCTCGGGCCGATCTTCGGCTTCTTCCTGGCCGGCCAGCGGTACCTGGTGCGTGGCATCGCCACCACCGGCATGCGGTGACACCCGCCGCCCACCCCCACACGCACTCACGACACGTAACAGACAAGGAGGTCTCCGTGACGAGCAACAGAAGGCACCACTGGACCAGCGCGAGGAAGCTCGCCCCGGCGCTGCTGACGACCGGCGCCCTGGTCCTCACCACCGCGGCCTGTGGCGGCGGTGACAGCGGCGGCGGCGACGGCGGCCCCGTGACCCTTCGCCTCAGCTGGTGGGGCAACGACGTACGGCAGGGGCTCACCGCCGAGGCCGTCGCACTCTTCGAGGAGACCCACCCGGACATCACCGTCGAGCAGGAGTACGCCGACTGGGACTCCTACTACGACCGGCTGACCACCCAGCTCGCCTCGGGTGACGCGCCCGACGTCTTCGCCACCGAGATCCGCCGGATGGGCGAGTTCGCCACCCGTGGCGCGCTCGCCGACCTCTCCTCCCTGGTGGAGACCGAGAGCCTGGACCCGGAGATCCTCGCCACCGGGGAGGTGGAGGACACCCTCTACGCCATCCCCACCGGGGCCAACGCCTTCGTGATCATGGCCAACACGACCCTGATCGAGGAGGCCGGGCTCGAACTGCCCGACGACACCACCTGGACCTGGGACGACTACCGCGAGTTCAGCGCCCAGGTGACCGAGGCCGTCGGCGACGGCACCTACGGCACCCAGCTCAGCTGGAACGACGCCTACCTCAACATCTACGCGGCCCAGCGCGGCGAGTCGTTCTACGAGGACGACCAGATCGGCATGTCGGCCGAGACCGTCGCCGACTGGTTCGAGTACAACAACCAGCTGGTCGAGTCCGGGGCCACCCCCGACGCCTCGCTCAGCGCCGAGATCGGCAACACCAGCGTCGACCAGTCGCTGATCGCCACCGGCCAGGGCGCCTTCGGCATGTGGTGGAGCAACCAGCTCCAGGCCGTCACCACCGGCTCGGGCGCGGAGATCGAGATCCTGCGCTGGCCCCAGGACTCCGGCGCCGTCAGCGGCGGCCAGTTCCTGCAGCCCAGCATGTACTGGAACATCGCCGAGTCCAGCGACCAGAAGGAGGCCGCCGCCGAGCTGGTGGACTTCCTGATCAACGACCCGGAGGCGGCCGCCATCCTCGGCTCCGACCGTGGTCTGCCGATCAACAGCGCGGTGCGCGAGCAGATAGCGGCCGACCTGCCGGAGACCGACCAGCAGTCGCTCGCCTTCATCGACGAGCTCTCCGACGAGCTGGCCGACCCGCCGTCGGTCAACCCCGTCGGCGCGGGCGAGATCCCGGACATGCTGCAGCGCTACGGCGAGGAGGTCAACTTCGGCCGACTGAGCCCGCAGGAGGCCGCCGAGGCCTTCATCGACGAGGCCAACTCCTCCCTCGGCTGACGCGGCACCACGAACCACCGCACCACCACCACTCCACAGGAGAACCCCGGATGACACGCCGCTACGCAATCGTCGGTCTTGGCCACCGGTCCCGGATGTACGTCGACGCCCTGCTGGGCGACTGGAGCGACACCGGAGAGATCACCGCGCTCTGCGACCGCAACCGGACGCGGATGGACTACTACAACGAACGCATCGCGGCGACGGGTCGGGACCCGGTGCCGACCTTCTCGCCCGACGGCTTCCCGGCCATGCTCGAACTGGCCGACGCCGTCATCGTCACCACGATGGACTCCACCCACGCCCACTACGTGTGCGCGGCCCTGGACGCCGGGCGGGACGTCATCGTGGAGAAGCCCCTGACCGTCGACGCGGAGAGCTGCGCCAAGATCGCGGCCGCCGCGGAGCGCGGTCGGGGGCGGTTGGTGGTCACCTTCAACTACCGCTACGCACCCCGCAACTCGGCGGTGCGCGAGCTGCTGGCCGACGGTCGGATCGGGGACGTCACCGCCGTCCACTTCGACTGGGCCCTGGACACCATCCACGGCGCCGACTACTTCCGCCGCTGGCACCGGCAGGCCGAGAACTCGGGCGGTCTGCTGGTCCACAAGTCGACCCACCACTTCGACCTCGTGAACTGGTGGCTCGGCTCCCACCCCGAACTGGTCTTCGCCCAGACCGACCTGCGCTTCTACGGCGGCTCGGGCGCCGGCGCCGAGCTCTACGGGCCCCGGCCCGAGCGCGGCCAGGGCGCCCCCGGTCTCGGCACCGACCCGTTCATCATCGACATCTCGACCGATCCGCACCTCAAGCGCCTCTACCTGGACGCCGAGCACGAGGACGGCTACCTCAGGGACCAGGACGTCTTCACCGACCCCGTCACCATCCCGGACAACATGTCGGTCCTGGTCCGCTACGGGAACCGGGCGCTGCTCAGCTACTCGCTCACCACGCACGCCCCGTCCGAGGGCTACCGGGTGGTCTTCACCGGCACCAGGGGCCGGATCGTGCTCGACGTGTGCGAGCGCGCCTGGACCCCGCCGCAGGCGGCCGTCGACCCGTCCGCGCACGGCAAGACCCAGGACGAGGGCACCTACGAGCGGCTCACCCTGCACGAGCACTGGAAGGAGCCCGAGGAGATCCCGATCGTCCAGGGCGCCGGCGGCCACGGCGGCGGCGACCGGCTGCTCCTCGACGACGTCTTCCGCGGCGCGGGGAACGACCCGCTGGCCCGCCAGGCCGGCTACCGGGACGGCATCCGCTCGGTGCTGACCGGCGTGGCGGCCAACGAGTCGGCCCGCACCGGCGGCCGACCTACACTCCACTCCATGCACTCCGCAGGGGCCGCACCCGCCGTCGAGGCCGTCGGCCTTGTCAAACGCTATGGCTCGACGACCGCCGTCGACGGCCTCGACCTCACCGTGCGCACCGGCACCGTCACCGCCGTCCTCGGCCCCAACGGCGCGGGCAAGACCACCACGGTCGAGTGCTGCGAGGGCTACCGGACCCCGGACGCCGGCCGGCTGCGGGTCCTCGGCCTCGACCCCGCGACCGAGGCCGCCGCGCTGCGGCCCCGCATCGGCGTGATGCTGCAGGAGGGCGGCGTCTACCCCGGCATCAGGGCGCTGGAGATGCTGCGCCACGTGGCCGGGCTGCACGCCCACCCGCTGGACGTGGACGAGCTCGCCGAGCGCCTCGGCCTCGGCTCCTGCGGCCGCACCACCTACCGGCGGCTCTCCGGCGGCCAGCGGCAGCGGCTCGCGCTGGCCCTGGCCGTCGTCGGCCGCCCCGAGCTGGTCTTCCTCGACGAGCCCACCGCCGGCCTCGACCCGCAGGCCAGGCACGCCACCTGGGACCTGATCCGCGAGCTGCGGGCCGACGGCGTGACCACCGTGCTCACCACCCACTTCATGGACGAGGCCGAGGAGCTCGCCGACGACGTGGCCATCGTCGACGCCGGCCGGGTCATAGCGCACGGCACCCCGGCCGAGCTCGCCCGCGGCGGCACCGCCGACGTGCTGCGCTTCTCCGGCCGCCCGGGACTCGACCTCGCCTCGCTGCGCGCCGCGCTGCCCGCCGGCAGCGAGGCCGAGGAGCCGAGCCCGGGCAACTACCGCATCACCGGCGACGTCGGCCCCCGGCTGCTCGCCACAGTCACCGCCTGGTGCGCCCAGCACGGGGTGCTCGCCGACCGGATCAGCACCCGGCGGCACACCCTGGAGGACGTCTTCCTGGAACTCACCGGCAAGGAGCTGCGGTCATGACCGGCCGGCACACCCCCCGCCCGGGCGCGGCCCCGCTGCCCCGGATGATCGCCGCCCAGGCCGCGCTGGAGACCCGGATGCTGCTGCGCCACGGCGAGCAGCTGCTGCTGACCGTGGTCATCCCGACCCTGCTGCTGGTCCTCTTCTCCACCGTCGACCTGGTGGACGTGGCCGGGGAGCGGATCGACTTCCTGGCCCCCGGCGTGCTGGCCCTGGCCGTGCTGTCCACCGCCTTCACCGGGCAGGCCATCGCCACCGGCTTCGAGCGCCGCTACGGCGTGCTCAAGCGGCTCGCCGCCTCCCCGCTGCCGCGCTGGGCGCTGCTGTGCGGCAAGACCGGCGCGGTGCTGGTCACCATCGCGCTGCAGACGGTGCTGCTCGGCCTGGTCGCGCTGGCGCTCGGCTGGTCCCCGCACGGCAACCCGCTGGCGGTCGCCGTCCTGCTGCTGCTCGGCACGGCCGCCTGCTCGGGACTCGGCCTGCTGATGGCCGGCACCCTGCGCGCCGAGGCCACGCTCGCCGCCGCCAACCTGGTCTTCGTGCTGCTGCTGTTCTTCGGCGGGGTGATCGTGCCGCTCGACGACTTCCCCGCCGGGGCGCGCACGGTCCTCGAACTGCTGCCGCTCGCGGCGCTCTCCGACGGGCTGCGGGACGTGCTGCGGGACGGCGCCGCCATGCCGTGGGCCGACGCCGGCGTGCTGGCCGCCTGGGCGGCCGTGGCACTGGCCGCGGCGGCCCGCTTCTTCCGCTGGGAGTAGCGGCCGCCGGCCCCCGCGGACCCCTCGTGAAAAGTTGCACAAGCGGGGGGCATACGATGACCGGGTGCTGAAAGCAGTGCGAAACCCCCTCGCCTACATCGCCGAGCGCTGGACGCCCCGGCCCGAGACCGTGCGGCGCGCGGCGCTCACGGCGCTCGTCATGAGCGTCGTCATCATCGTCACCGGCGGCGCCGTCCGGCTCACCGGCTCCGGCCTCGGCTGCGACACCTGGCCGCGCTGCAGCGACGACAGCCTGGTCGCCACCAGCGAGATGGGCCTGCACGGCGCCATCGAGTTCGGCAACCGGATGATGACCTACGTGGTGTCCGCCGCGGTGGGCTGGTTCATCATCGCCGCCCGCTCGGCCAAGCCGGAGCGGCGGTCGCTGACCAGGCTCGGCTGGGCCCAGTTCTGGGTGGTGATGCTCAACGGCGTCGTCGGCGGGATCACGGTCCTGACCGAGCTCAACCCGTTCATCGTCGCCGGCCACTTCCTGGCCGCGATGGCCCTGCTCACCACGACGACGCTGGCCTGGATCCGCGTCCGCGAGGGCGACGCGCCGCCGCGCCCGCTGGTGGGCCCGCCGGTGCGGCGCGCGGTGCTCGGCCTGACGGCGCTGTCCGCCGCCCTGGTGGTCGTCGGCACGGCTGTGACGGGCAGCGGCAAGCACGCGGGCGACGACAGCGACATCGAGCGGATGCCGTTCGACTGGGAGACCGTCACCCGGGTCCACTCGCTGCTCGCCTGGGCCGTGGTGCTCGGCGCGATCGCCGTCTGGGCCGGCATGCGCCTGATGGACGCCCCGCCCGGCCCGCGGGCCAGGGCGCGGGAGCTGATCTGGGTGCTGCTCGGGCAGGGCGTGCTCGGCTACACCCAGTACTTCCTCGACGAGCCGGAGCTGCTGGTCGGCATGCACCTGTTCGGCGCCACCCTGGTCTGGATCGCCACGCTGCGCCTGCTGCTCGCCCTCCGCGAGCGGGGCGCCGCGGCGGAGGACGCACCGGCCACCCCGGCGCGGGAACCGGCGCCGCTCGCCGCCGGCTAACCGATCTGGATCCCGGCCATCCGACGCCACTCCCGCGGCCCGGTCCGCAACCGGGCCGCGAGCTCCCCGTCCAGCGCCTCCCGCACCTCGACGCCGGCCGCCCGCGCGGCCTCCTCCAGCGTCTCGCGGCGCGCCGCCACGACATCCCCCCACTCGCCGTCGGCCCCCACCAGCACCAGCCGGTACCCACGGGCCCCCAGATAGGCGATCTGCCCGCCGGCCCCACCGTGCGCCTCGGCGAACCGGCGGACGGTGCGGGTGGCGGCCCGGGCGTGGCGTGACGATGAAATCTCGACCATGCGCCCCAGGTTACCCGTCGGTACGCCGCCCTGCGCCGGGGCGTCCGTCAGGCGTGCGGTGCCAGCAGGGACCGGGCGACGCGCTCGCCCTCGGCGGCGAGCCCCGGCGGGTTGGTCGCGATGAACAGCGTGTCACCCGCGAGGTTGCCCAGGACGTGCCAGACCGGGTCGGGCCGGCCCGCCACGGTGAGCCGGCCGGAGCCCGGCTCGCTGCTGAGGCCGCCGGTCCCGCACGCTTCGGCGGCGCCTTCGGCCAGCAGCGAGCTGACCAGCGGCCCGGCCTCCTGAGGTGTCGCGTAGGCGGGCGGGTTGACCGCGTTGATGACGAGATCGGCCGTCCACCGGGACGTGTCGAGGACGCGGAACCCCTTGCCCTCGGCGGGCGCTATCTTGACGAGGCCGGGCCGCGTCCGCAGCTGGCCGGAGTCGAACAGCCGCAGCAGCAGGTGCGCGTTGTGCGGCACCATCGGCGAGCTCAGGCCGTTGACGGCGCGGAAGTGGCGGCGCAGCAGCATCGTTCTCTCGTGCCGGGGCAGCGACCGCCAGGCGGCCGGCCCCGCGGTGCGGATGGCCAACGTCAGCAGCCGGCGGCCGAGGTGCGGCGAGTCCACCGCGGCCAGCTGGCGGCGCAGCCATTCCACGGTGTGCCCGGTCTCGGTCACCTCGGACGCGAACGCGTCGAAGTCCTGGCCGAGCTCGGCGAGTTCCTGACGCATGAGGGAGACCAGCCGGGCGAGGGAGAGTTCCTGGGCAAGGGCCGCGACGCGGCCTGGCGTCAGGTGCCTGGGCCTGAGCTCGACCGGCCGCTGCTGGACCCAGGGCAGCATTCCGTGCCGGGAGAGCAGGCTGATGGGCCCGGTGTGCCCGCCCGCGATCAGCCCGGCGACGATGTCCACCGCGGTCAGCCCGCTGCCGATGACGGCCACGTGCGCGCTCGCGGGGATTCCGGTGAGCGTGCGCGCGAGCGGGTACGGCTCGAGCACGAAGCCCGGCGCGCCGTCGAGACCGTAGTGATCGTGCGGACGACCGCCGCCCACGCAGAGCACCGCGCGGTCGACCCGATGGCGGCCGCCGTGCTCGGTGTGCAGCACGGCCGCGTCCCGGGAGAACCCGGTGACCCGCGAGTGCACGACGCTCACCCGCCAGCCGTCCCGCCGGAGCCGGTCGATCGCCGCCCGGGCCGTGTGGCCGAGGTACTCGCCGTAGACCGCCCGGGGAACGAGCGGCTGGCCGAGTCCAGGGTCCTGGTACGCCGCGAGATCGACGATCCCCCGTTCACCGCGGTCGTGCAGCCACCGGGAGTAGTGGCCGGCGTCTCCGGCCCGGACGGACATGATCATCGGCGGGGCGTTCACCCGTGCCGCGGGGATGTCCTCCTGGTAGGCCCGCCCCCGCCAGGGTGCCGGCGACCCGTCGAACACCGTGATGCCGCCCGGGGCGGCGTTCGCACGCGCCAGCGTGTCGAGCAGCCCGACGGCGGCCGCCCCCGCCCCGACGATTCCGATCTCCAAGGTCATCGCTCCATGACCCCTTTCAGCTGAGGTTTCGTCACTCACCCTCGCTGGGCGAAGCGGGGCCTTCCATCCCTCGATCGCGGGGTTCGACCCGGTCGCGCGCCCCCCTCGATCGAGGGGTTGCGGGTCCGTCGTCGCCGAGGGGAGGATCACGGGCATGACCAGGTCCGCTCTGCCCGGGCACCGGGCGGTGCTCGCGGGTGCCGACCGCGCCCGGGACGCGCTCGCCCTGTTCGCCGAGACCTCCACCCGGCTCCAGCGGCTGATGCCGTTCGACGCCGCGGTCTGGCGTGCGACGGACCCGCTCACCGGGCTGACCACCGCGCCCGTCCTGGTCGAGAACCTCAACGAGGGCGGCTGCGGCGCCTACTGGGAGTGCGAGCTGCTCGGCGAGAACATCAACCTGTTCCGTGATCTCTCGCGCGCCGAGGTTCCGGCAGTCGGGCTGCGGGAGAGCACGGGCGACCGACAGGCGCTCAGCGTGCTGTACCGGAAGTTCATGCTTCCCCGGGGCTTCGACGACGAGCTCCGCGCGGTGCTGCGGGTGGGCGGACAGCCGTGGGGGATGCTGAGCCTGTTCCGGGAGCGAGGGCGGCGACCGTTCGACGCCGGGGACGCCGGCTTCGTCGGCAGCCTTTCGGCCCCGCTCGCGCGGCGGCTGCGTTCCTACGCCCAGCCCGCGCCGACGCCGGTGTCCACCGCCCAGGGCGGTCCCGGCCTGCTGCTCTTCGACTCGGCGGACGTTCTCGTCTCGATCAACGAGGACGCCCGGCGGCTGCTGGCCGAGATGCCGCCCGGGCCGTCGGTGGCGACCCGGTTCGGCGTCGCGCTTCCCGCGTGGATTCTCACCATGGCCACCTATGCGCGGACGGCCACCGGCGACGAGAACGCCCGCATCCGGATACCCACCAGGACCGGCCACTGGCTCGTCTGCCACGGCTCACGCCTCCGCGAGCCGGACGGCCGGCCGGGCGCGACCGCGATGGTGATCGAGCCGGCCAAGGTGTCCGAGGTGGCGTCCCTGGTCATGGCGGCCTACGAACTGTCCCCGCGTGAACTCGAGATCACCCGGCTGATCGCGCGCGGGCTGCCGACCCGGGACATCGCCGACCGGCTGCATCTGTCGCCCCACACGGTGCGCGACCATGTGAAGGCCGTCTTCGACAAGGTCGGCGTCACCAGCCGCGGCGAGCTCGTGGCCGCGCTGTTCACCGAGCACTGCGAGCCGCTCGCGGCCGCCAACACCGTCCGCGTCCTGGGCGAGCCGCCCTCGGTCCCCGACCACCCGTCGCCCGTGCGGTCCTGGGGCACGGCGTCCCGGGCCTGAGGCGCCGAGCGCCCCGGCGCCTCGCGCGGAGAACGCCTCGCCCGGAGAGCCCCGGTCAGGAGAGGAACGGGTCGATCGCCACGGCCAGGAAGACCAGCGAGACGTACGTGATCGACCAGTGGAAGAGCCGCATCTCCTTGAGCTTGGCCGCCCCCGCCCTGGCCCGCGCCTGGAGCGCGTGCGCCTCCCAGAGCCACCAGATGCCGGCCGCCGCCGCCACCGTCGTGTAGAACCAGCCGGCGTACCCCAGCGGCCACAGCAGCAGCGAGACCCCGACCATCACCCAGCTGTAGACGACGATCTGCCGCGCCACCGCCAGGTTGCCCGCGACGACCGGCAGCATCGGGACGCCGACCTTCGCGTAGTCGTCCTGCACCCGCATCGACAGCGGCCAGTAGTGCGGCGGCGTCCAGAAGAAGATCACCAGGAAGAGGATGACCGCGGCCCAGGAGAGCGTGCCCGTCACCGAGGACCAGCCGATCAGCACCGGCAGGCAGCCGGCGATGCCGCCCCAGACGATGTTCTGCGAGGTGCGGCGCTTGAGCCACATCGTGTAGACGACGACGTAGAAGAGCAGCGCGCCCAGCGACAGCGCGGCCGACATCCAGTTCACCAGGAGGCCGAACCACAGCGTGGACACGACGGCGAGGGTGATGCCGAAGACGAGGCCCTCGGTGGGCCGCACCACGCCGGTCACCAGCGGCCGGTTCTTCGTGCGCTGCATCACGGCGTCGATGTCGCGGTCGATGTACATGTTGAGCGCGTTGGCGCCGCCCGCCGAGAGGTAGCCGGCGAAGCAGGTGGAGAGCACCAGCCACGGGTCCGGCACCCCGCCCTCGGCGAGGAACATCACGGGGACCGTGGTCATCAGCAGCAGCTCGATGATGCGGGGCTTGGTGAGGGCCACGAAGCCCCGGATCCTCGCCCCCGGTGTCCAACGACCCGAGGCGGAGCCGAGCGGCTCTGCCACGGGACGGGAATCAACGGCCGTCACGGACACCCCTGGTTGTACGACATCGGCGATCGGTTGTGCCCAGTCACTCTAGACGCCCGACTTACACGGCTTGTCACCGGGGGTGCCCGTGTCCGGCACCCAGCGGGACCGGTGAACATGCCGGCTCGGCCGCCCTGGGGCACCCTTGAGGTGTCGGCCAGCGGCCCCGCGAAGGAGCGGGCTCCCGGCCCGGGTCCTGCCCGGAGGTAGGCTCGATGGCGGTCCGGTGAGCCACCCGCCGCCTGGCGGATCGTCCCCGTCACCGGCCTGACACACGCGGAACGTACGCGGAGAGGAGCCCTGACGCAGGGTGAGCAGCAAGCCGACCACTTCAGACCTCGAATGGACCGACCTGGACCAGCGGGCAGTCGACACCGCCCGGGTTTTGGCCGCGGACGCCGTGCAGAAGGTCGGTAACGGCCACCCGGGCACGGCGATGAGCCTGGCGCCAGCCGCCTACCTGATCTTCCAGAAGCTCATGCGGCACGACCCCTCGGACCCCGACTGGACCGGCCGCGACCGGTTCGTGCTGTCCGTCGGTCACACCAGCCTCACGCTCTACGTCCAGCTGTACCTCGCCGGCTACGGCCTGACCCTGGACGACCTGAAGGCGTTCCGCACCTGGGGCAGCAGGACCCCGGGGCACCCGGAGCACGGCCACACGGTGGGCGTCGAGACCACCACGGGCCCGCTCGGCCAGGGCATCGGCAACGCGGTGGGCATGGCGATGGCCGCCCGCTACGAGCGTGGCCTGTTCGACCCGGACGCGGCCCCCGGCACCTCCCCGTTCGACCACACCATCTACACCATCGCCGGTGACGGCTGCCTGCAGGAGGGCGTGGCCGCCGAGGCCGT
Source organism: Streptomyces millisiae (assembly GCF_031845425.1). Taxonomy (NCBI): domain Bacteria; kingdom Bacillati; phylum Actinomycetota; class Actinomycetes; order Kitasatosporales; family Streptomycetaceae; genus Streptomyces; species Streptomyces millisiae. Next base: position 75,446 of record NZ_JAVREM010000011.1, on the reverse strand, counting down.
CTCGCTCGCGGGCCACCAGAAGCTCGGCAACCTGGTGCTGCTCTACGACGACAACCACATCTCCATCGAGGGCGACACCGCCACCGCGTTCTCCGAGGACGTGCTGGGCCGCTTCGAGGCGTACGGCTGGCACGTGCAGCGGGTGGCGCCCAAGGAGGACGGCGACCTGGACCCGGCCGCGCTGCACGCCGCGTTCCAGGCGGCCAAGGCGGAGACCGAGCGCCCCTCGATCATCGCCGCGCGCTCGATCATCGCCTGGCCGGCGCCGAACGCGCGGAACACCGAGGCCGCGCACGGCTCGGCGCTCGGCGCCGACGAGGTGGCCGCCACCAAGCGGGTGCTGGGCTTCGACCCCGAGCAGCACTTCCAGGTCGAGGACGCGGTGCTGGCGCACGCCCGCGGCGCGGTGGAGCGCGGCCAGGCGGCGCGCGCCGCCTGGGAGAAGGAGCTGGCCGTCTGGCGCGAGGCCAACCCGGAGCGGGCCGCCGAGTTCGACCGGATCCGCGCGGGCAAGCTGCCCGAGGGCTGGGAGAAGGCGCTGCCGGTCTTCGACGAGGGCTCCTCGGTGGCCACCCGCAAGGCGTCGGGCCAGACGCTCAAGGCGCTCGGCGCGGTCATCCCCGAGCTGTGGGGCGGCTCGGCCGACCTGGCCGGTTCGAACAACACCACGATCGACGCGTCCTCCTCGTTCCTCCCGGCGGGCAACCCGCTGCCGGAGGCGAACCCGTACGGCCGCACCGTGCACTACGGGATCCGCGAGCACGCCATGGGCGCCGTGATGAACGGCGTGGCGCTGCACGGCAACACCCGGATCTACGGCGGCACCTTCCTGGTGTTCTCCGACTACATGCGGCCCGCGGTGCGCCTCGCCGCGCTGATGAAGCAGCCGGTCACCTACGTGTGGACGCATGACTCGATCGGCCTCGGCGAGGACGGCCCGACCCACCAGCCGGTGGAGCACCTGGCCGCGCTGCGCGCGATCCCCGGGCTGAACGTGGTGCGCCCGGCCGACGCCAACGAGACGGCCATCGCCTGGCGCGAGATCCTGCGCCGCGACAACGCCCCGCACGGCCTCGCGCTGACCCGGCAGAACGTGCCGACCTACGCGCCCAACGAGGGCACGGCCAAGGGCGGTTACGTGCACACCGAGGCGGAGGGCGGCACCCCGCGCGTCATCCTGATCGCCACCGGCTCCGAGCTGCACCTGGCGCTCGCCGCCCGGCAGGAACTCCAGGCGGACGGCGTGCCCACCCGGGTGGTCTCGATGCCGTGCGTGGAGTGGTTCGAGGAGCAGGACCAGGCGTACCGGGACAGCGTGCTGCTTCCCGAGGTGACGGCCCGAGTGGCGGTGGAGGCGGGCATCGGCCTGACCTGGCACCGTTATGTCGGACAGCACGGACGGGTGGTCTCGCTGGAGCACTTCGGTGCCTCGGCGGACTACCAGACGCTCTACCGTGAGTTCGGCATCACGCCCGAGGCCGTGGCGTCGGCCGCGAAGGAGTCCCTGGCGGCCTCGACGCGCTGACGTGGGGTGCCGGCGGCGAGCGCCGCCGGCACCCACCACCCGCCCGTACCGGTCAACGACGACGACGGCACACGACAGACACCAGGAGACGCGATTCCAATGACAGACGCACTCGGACGCCTTTCCGAAGAGGGCGTGGCGATCTGGCTGGACGACCTGTCCCGGGCCCGGATCAGCTCAGGCAACCTCGGTGAGCTGCTTGACCAGCAGCATGTCGTGGGCGTGACGACCAACCCGACGATCTTCCAGAAGGCGATCTCGGGCGGCGACGGCTACGAGGAGCAGGTGGCCGACCTGGCCGCCAGGCGGGTGACGGTCGAGGAGGCGGTGCGCATGATCACCACCGCCGACGTGCGGGACGCGGCCGACGTGCTGCGTCCGCTGCACGAGGCGACCGGCGGTCTCGACGGCCGGGTGTCCATCGAGGTGGACCCCCGGCTCGCGCACGACACGGCGGCCACCGTCGCCGAGGCCAAGCAGCTGGCCTGGCTGGTGGACCGCCCCAACACGTTCATCAAGATCCCGGCGACCCGGGCCGGGCTGCCGGCCATCACCGAGGTCATCGGGCGTGGCATCAGCGTGAACGTGACGCTGATCTTCTCGCTCGACCGCTACCGCGAGGTGATGGACGCCTACCAGGCGGGCCTGGAGAAGGCGAAGGCCAAGGGCCTGGACCTGTCGGCCATCTACTCGGTGGCGTCGTTCTTCGTCTCCCGGGTGGACACCGAGGTCGACAAGCGGCTCGACGCGCTGGGCACGCCGGAGGCCACGGCGCTGCGCGGCAAGGCGGCGGTGGCCAACGCCCGGCTGGCCTACCAGGCGTTCGAGGAGGTCGTGGCGGCCGACCGCTGGCAGGCCCTGTCGCGGGAGGGCGCCAACCCGCAGCGGCCGCTGTGGGCCTCCACCGGCGTCAAGGACCCGGCCTACCCGGACACCATGTACGTCGCGGACCTCGTGGCGCCCGGCACCGTGAACACCATGCCGGAGGCCACCCTGCGGGCGGTCGAGGACCACGGCGTGATCAGCGGGAACACGATCGCCGGCACCTACGAGGAGGCCCGCGGCGTGCTGGACGCGCTGGAGAAGCTCGGCGTGTCGTACGACGACGTGGTGCAGGTCCTGGAGGACGAGGGCGTGGAGAAGTTCGCCCACTCCTGGGACGGCCTGCTGGACTCCACCAGGGCGGAGCTCGAGCGCCTCGCCGGTGGGAAGGGCTGAACGGCGGGTGAGCGGCGGATCGAAGCGGGCGGCGTCGTCCCGGCCCCCGGCCGGCGGCAACCCGCTGCGCACCGCGCAGGACCGGCGGCTGCCGCGCATCGCGGGCCCCTCCGGTCTGGTGATCTTCGGTGTGACGGGTGACCTGTCGCGCAAGAAGCTGATGCCGGCGGTCTACGACCTCGCCAACCGGGGTCTGCTGCCGCCGGGCTTCTCGCTGGTGGGCTTCGCCCGCCGGGACTGGGAGAACGAGGACTTCGCCGAGGTGGTGCGCGAGTCGGTGAGCCGGTACTCGCGCACCCCGTTCCGCGAGGAGGTCTGGCGGCAGCTGGCCGAGGGCATGCGGTTCGTGCCCGGCGTCTTCGGCGACGACGACGCCTTCGCGACGCTGCGCGAGACGATCGAGCAGCTCGACAAGGAGCGCGGCACGGGCGGGAACTTCGCGTTCTACCTGTCGGTGCCGCCGAAGTACTTCCCCGACGTGGTGCGGCAGCTGCGCAGCAGCGGCCTGTCGGAGGCGCCGGACGGCTCGTGGCGGCGGGCGGTGATCGAGAAGCCCTTCGGTCACGACCTGGCCAGCGCGCGGGAGCTGAACGCGGTGGTGCACGAGGTGTTCGCGCCGCACGAGGTGTTCCGGATCGACCACTACCTGGGCAAGGAGACGGTCCAGAACATCCTGGCGCTGCGGTTCGCCAACACGATGTTCGAGCCGATCTGGAACCGGTCCTACGTGGACCACGTGCAGATCACCATGGCCGAGGACATCGGCATCGGCGGCCGCGCCGGCTACTACGACGGCATCGGCTCCGCCCGCGACGTCATCCAGAACCACCTCCTCCAGCTGCTCGCCCTCACCGCGATGGAGGAGCCGTCCTCGTTCGAGGCCGACGCGCTGGTGACCGAGAAGCTGAAGGTGCTCGAGGCGGTGCGCCTGCCGCACGACCTGGGCCGGCACACGGTGCGCGGCCAGTACACGGGCGGCTGGCAGGGCGGCGAGAGGGTGCTCGGCTATCTGGAGGAGGAGGGCATCGACGCCGACTCCACCACCGACACCTACGCGGCCGTCAAGCTGGAGATCGACAACCGGCGGTGGGCCGGGGTGCCGTTCTACCTGCGCACCGGCAAGCGTCTCGGCCGCCGGGTCACGGAGATCGCGGTGGTCTTCCAGCGGGCGCCCTACTCACCGTTCGACGCCACCGACACCCAGGAGCTGGGCCACAACGCGCTGGTGATCCGGGTGCAGCCGGACGAGGGCGTCACGGTGCGGTTCGGCTCCAAGGTGCCCGGCACCCAGATGGAGATCAGGGACGTCACCATGGACTTCGCCTACGGCGAGTCCTTCACCGAGTCCAGCCCCGAGGCGTACGAACGCCTGCTGCTCGACGTGCTGCTCGGCGACGCCAACCTCTTCCCCCGCCACCAGGAGGTGGAGCGGTCCTGGGAGATCCTCGACCCCGTCGAGGAGTACTGGGACCGGCACGGTAAGCCCGAGCCGTACGCCTCGGGCACCTGGGGCCCGACGGCGGCGGACGAGATGCTGGCACGAGACGGACGGAGCTGGCGCCGGCCATGAACATCGATCTCACCGACACGACGTCGAGCAAGGTCAACGCGGCGCTCGTCGAGGCCAGGCGGGCGGTGGGGGCGGCGGTCGGCATGGTGCTGACCCTGGTCATCGTCACCGACGAGGGGAACCACTACGACGCGCTCCGGGCGGCGAGCGAGGCGTCCAAGGAGCACCCGTCCCGGATCCTGGTGGTGATCAGGCGCCCCGGGCGTTCGCCGCGCGAGCGCGCCACCGCGCGGCTCGACGCCGAGGTGCGGGTGGGCGGCGAGACGGGCAACGGCGAGACGGTGCTGCTGCGGCTGCACGGCGAGCTGGCGGGCCACGCCTACAGCGTGGTGCTGCCGCTGCTGCTGCCGGACGCGCCGGTGGTGGTCTGGTGGCCCGACGAGGCGCCGCCGCATCCGGCGGAGGACCTGCTCGGCACGCTGGCGCAGCGGCGGATCACGGACGCGGCGGCCTGCGAGGACCCGGTGGCGGCGCTCGGCGAGCGGGCCAGGGTCTACGCGCCCGGCGACACCGACCTGGCCTGGACCCGGATCACGCCGTGGCGCAGCGTGCTGGCGGCCGCGCTCGACCAGCGGCACGGCCGGATCACGGCGGCCGAGGTGTCGGGCGAGGAGTACAACCCGAGCAGCGAGCTGCTGGCGCTGTGGCTCGCTGAGCGGCTCGCGGTGCCGGTGGACCGGGTGGTCTCGCCGGGGCCCGGCATCACGGCGGTGCGGCTGATCACGGAGGACGGGGTCATCTGCCTGGACCGGGCGAACGGTTCGCTGGCCACGCTGGCGGTTCCCGGGCAGCCGGACCGGCACGTGGCGCTGCACCGGCGGTCGACGGCGGAGCTGATCGCCGAGGAGCTGCGCCGGCTCGACCCGGACGAGGCGTACGCGGATGCGGTGCGGCGCGGCGCGGACGGGCTCGGATCCGCGTCGGTCGCGGCCGACCCGGCCGACGCGGCGCGGGCCCAGGAGCGGGCACCGCTGCCCAGGCGCTCGCCGGGCGAGGACCGGCCCCGGCCCGGCCGGGCGGCCACGAAGTCGAGCAGGTCCGCGAAGTCCACCCGGAGCAGGGAGAAGAAGGCATGACGGCGACGCCGCGTCTGGTGGTGCACCGCGACAAGGAGCTGATGGCGCAGGCCACGGCGGCCCGGCTGGTCACGGAGATCGTGGACGCGCAGACGGCCCGCGGCTCGGCGTCCGTGGTGCTGACCGGCGGCCGCAACGGCAACGGGGTGCTGGCCGCGCTGGCCGTCTCGCCGGCCAGGGAGGCCGTGGACTGGGCGCGGGTCGACCTGTGGTGGGGCGACGAGCGCTTCCTGCCGGAGGGCGACCCGGAGCGCAATGTGACGCAGGCCAGGCAGGCGCTGCTCGACGCGCTGCCGCTCGACCCGGCGCGGGTGCATCCGATGCCGGCGTCCGACGGCCGGCACGGCGACGACGTCGACGCGGCGGCCACCTCCTACGCCGCCGAACTGGCGGTGGCGGCGGGCCCCTTCGACGTGCTGATGCTGGGCGTGGGCCCGGACACCCACGTGGCCTCGCTGTTCCCCGGGCTCCCCGCGGTGCGGGAGGAGAAGCAGACGGTGCTCGCCGTGCGGAACGCCCCCAAGCCGCCGCCCACCCGCATCACGCTGACGCTGCCGGCGATCCGCTCGGCGCGCCAGGTGTGGCTGCTGGCGGCCGGCGAGGACAAGGCCAAGGCGGTGGCCACCGCGCTCGCCGACGAGGCGGACGCCGCCGAGGCGCCGGCGGCCGGCGCGCGCGGCACGGCCCGCACCCTGTGGCTGCTCGACCGCGCCGCCGCCTCGGCCCTGCCGCCGGAGCGCCTCTCCTAGGACAGGGCCTAGCTAACGACCGCGCAACTCGCGGTAGGTGGCGACGAGCCGCGCCGTGGAGGCGTCGAGCCCGGGCACGTCCGCGCCTTCGGTGAGGGCCGGCTCGACGCGCTTGGCGAGCACCTTGCCGAGCTCGACGCCCCACTGGTCGAAGGAGTCGATGTCCCAGACCGCGCCCTGGACGAACACCTTGTGCTCGTACAGGGCGACGAGCTGACCGAGCACGGACGGGGTCAGCTCGGCGGCCAGGATGGTGGTGGTGGGCCGGTTCCCGGGGAAGGTGCGGTGCGGCACGAGCTCCTCGGCGACGCCCTCGGCCCGCACCTCCTCCGCGGTCTTGCCGAACGCCAACGCCTGGCCCTGCGCGAAGAGGTTGGCCATCAGCAGGTCGTGCTGGGCGGCGAGGGTGGGCGAGAGCTCGGCGACCGGCCGGGCGAAGCCGATGAGGTCGGCCGGGATCAGCTTGGTGCCCTGGTGCAGCAACTGGTAGTAGGCGTGCTGCCCGTTGGTGCCCGGGGTGCCCCACACCACGGGTCCCGTACCCCAACTCACCGGCTCGCCCTGCCGGTCGACGTACTTGCCGTTGGACTCCATGTCCAACTGCTGGAGGTAGGCGGTGAACCGGGAGAGGTAGTGGCTGTAGGGCAGCACGGCGTGCGACTGGGCGTCCCAGAAGCCGCCGTACCAGACGCCCAACAGGCCGAGCAGCATCGGCACGTTGGACTCGATCGGCGCGGTGCGGAAGTGCTCGTCGACGAGGTGGAAGCCGGCCAGCATCTCGCGGAACCGCTCGGGTCCGATGGCGATGACCAGCGACAGGCCGATGGCCGAGTCGTAGGAGTAGCGGCCGCCGACCCAGTCCCAGAACTCGAACATGTTCTGGGTGTCGATGCCGAACTCGGCGACCTTCTCGGCGTTGGTGGACACGGCCACGAAGTGGCGTGCGATCGCGGCCTGGTCGCCGCCGAGGCCGGCGAGCAGCCACTCGCGCGCCGAGGTGGCGTTGGTGATGGTCTCCAGGGTGGTGAACGTCTTGGAGGCGACGATGAACAGCGTCTCGGCCGGGTCCAGGTCGCGCACCGCCTCGTGCAGGTCGGCGCCGTCCACGTTGGAGACGAAACGGAAGGTCAACTCCCGGGCGGCGTAGGGCCGCAGCACCTCGTAGGCCATGGCGGGGCCGAGGTCGGAGCCGCCGATGCCGATGTTCACCACGTTCCTGACGCGCCTGCCGGTGTGGCCGGTCCACTCGCCGGAGCGCACCCGCTCGGCGAAGTCGGCCATCCGGTCGAGGACCGCGTGCACGGCGGGCACCACGTTCTCCCCGTCGACCTCGATCACGGCGTCCCGCGGGGCGCGCAGCGCGGTGTGCAACACGGCACGGTCCTCGGTGATGTTGATGCGCTCGCCGCGGAACATGGCGTCCCGCAGCCCGGCGACCCCGGTGGCCTCGGCGAGCGCCCGCAGCAGCCGCAGCGTCTCGTCCGTCACCAGGTTCTTCGAGTAGTCGACGCGCAGGTCGCCGACCCGGGCCTGGTAGCGCTCGGCCCGCCCGGCGTCGCCGGCGAACAGCTCCCGCAGATGCACCTCCCCCAGGTCATCCCGGTGCTTCGCCAACGCGCTCCACTCAGCAGTCCGATCGAGCCTCATACCCGGTCAACCCATCCGTCCGTCTCGCTGTTCCCACCCCGCGCGCAACGCTAGTCGATCGGTCGGGAGCGGGTACGCGACGGGCCCGGGCCCCGGTGGGTGAACCGGGAGCCCGGGCCCGAGAGACCCGCGCGGAGGGGGGAGGACCGCCCTCAGATCTCGCCGCGCAGCTTCGCCAGCGCCTCGGCGAGGATCGCCTCGCCGTCGGCGTCGCTGCGCCGCTCACGGACATAAGCGAGATGGGTCTTGTACGGCTCGGTGCGCGGTGGGTCCGGAGGCGAGTCCCGCTCGGTGCCGGCCGGGAAGCCGCAGCGCGGGCAGTCCCAGGTGTCCGGAATCTGTGCGTCGCTCGCGAAGCTGGGCTGTGTCTCGTGCCCGTTCGCACACCAGAAGGAGACCCTGAGCCGAGGAGCGGACTCGCCGCGCTCGGCCTCACCCATGGGCCCCGCGCCGACCCGGCTACCCCGGATCGCGTTGCCACCTGCCACGGTCGTTACTCCTGCCTGACATCCTGCGAAGTCCTCAGTTTATGCAAGGCTCAACGCACGTCCAGTGCTTCGAGTTACTGACTTACCCGTTCATGGCGAGGCCGTCGTCAGGACCGCATCAACAGGCCGAGGATCACGACGATCCCGAACCAGATGAGCCCGACCACGACCGTGATCCGGTCCAGGTTCCGCTCGGCGACCGACGAACCGCCGACCGAGGACTGCATGCCTCCGCCGAACATGTCGGAGAGACCGCCGCCCTTCCCCTTGTGCATGAGCACGAGCAAGGCCAACAGGAAGCTGAAGATGATCAGCGCGATCTGGAACGCCGTCTCCACGACTGGACCAACTCTCTCAACAACGTCGCACGGACAAGTGATCTTTGCCTTGGGCCGGCCGCACGGCTACCCGCCCGCGCCGGCCGGCCCCCGACAGCGTACCGCGCGGTGCCGATCCAGCGGATTCTACTGGTCGCGGAATCGGACGATCTTGACGAACTCGTCGGCGTCCAGCGCGGCGCCCCCGACGAGGGCCCCGTCCACGTCCGGCTGGGCCATGATCGCGGCCACGTTCCCGGCCTTGACCGAGCCGCCGTACTGGATCCGCACCTGGTCGGCCAGCGAGCCGTCGTAGAGCTCGGCGAGCCTGCCCCTGATCGCCGCGCAGACCTCCTGCGCGTCCTCCGGGGTGGCGACCTCGCCGGTGCCGATGGCCCAGACCGGCTCGTAGGCGATGACGATCGACTCGGCCTGGCCGGCCGGCACGTCCTTGAGGGCCCCGTCGAGCTGGGCGAGGGTGTGCTCGACGTGGGTGCCGGCCTTGCGGACCTCGAGCGGCTCGCCGACGCAGAGGATCGGGGTGAGCCCGTGCCGGTAGGCGGCCCTGACCTTGGCGTTGCAGGTCTCCTCGGCCTCGCCGTGGTACTGCCGTCGCTCGGAGTGGCCGATCACGACGTAGGTGCAGTTGAGCTTGGCCAGCATGGGCCCGGAGATCTCGCCCGTGTAGGCGCCCGAGTCGTGGGCCGAGATGTCCTGGGCGCCGTACTTGATCTTGAGCTTGTCGCCGTCGACCAGGGTCTGCACCGAGCGCAGGTCGGTGAAGGGCGGCAGGACGGCGACCTCGACGGCGTCGTAGTCCTTGTCGGAGAGGGCGAAGGCCAGCTTCTGGACGTGGGCGATGGCCTCCAGGTGGTTGAGGTTCATCTTCCAGTTGCCCGCCATCAGCGGGGTGCGCGAAGACGCGGTGGCCATGGGTCAGTCCTCCAGTGCGGCGAGGCCGGGGAGGGTCTTGCCCTCCAGGTATTCGAGGCTGGCGCCGCCGCCGGTCGAGATGTGACCGAAGGCGGCCTCGTCGAAGCCGAGGATGCGGACGGCCGCGGCCGAGTCGCCGCCGCCCACGACGCTGAAGGCGGAGCTGTCCACCAGGGCCTGGGCCACGGCCCTGGTCCCCTCGGCGAGGTCGGGGTGCTCGAAGACGCCCATCGGGCCGTTCCAGAAGACGGTGGCGGCGTCGGCGAGCTTGGCCGCGTACAGCTTCCTGGTCTCCGGGCCGATGTCCAGGCCCATCAGACCGGCCGGGATGGCGTCGGCCGACACCACGCTGGCCTCGACCGGGGCCTTGGTGGACAGGTCGGGGAACTCCTTGGTGGCGACCACGTCGACGGGGAGCACGAACTCGACGCCGCGCTCCTTCGCCTGCTCCAGGTAGCCCTGGACGGCCGGGATCTGGTCCTCCTGGAGCAGCGAGTCGCCGACCTCGTGGCCCTGGGCCTTGAGGAAGGTGTAGGCCATGCCGCCGCCGATCAGGATGCGGTCGGCGCGCTCGAGGAGGTGGGCGATGACGCCGAGCTTGTCGGAGACCTTGGCGCCGCCGAGCGCCACCGCGTAGGGGCGGGACACGTCGTCGGTGAGCTGACGCAGCACGCCGACCTCGGTGGCGATCAGGCCGCCGGCGGCGTGCGGCAGCCGGGCCGGGAGGTCGTAGACGGAGGCGTGCCTGCGGTGGACGGCGCCGAAGCCGTCGCCGACGTAGGCGTCGGCGAGGGCCGCGAGCTGGTCGGCGAAGGCGCCGCGCTCCGCGTCGTCCTTGCTGGTCTCGCCGGGGTTGAAGCGGAGGTTCTCGAGCAGCGCCACCTGTCCTCCGCCCAGCGAGGCGACGGTGGCGGCGGCGCTGTCGCCGACGGTGTCGGTGGCGAACGCGACGGGCCTGCCGAGCAGTTCGCCGAGCCGCCGGGCGACCGGGGCCAGCGAGTACTTGGGCTCGGGCGCGCCCTTGGGGCGACCGAGGTGGGAGGCCACGATCACCTTGGCGCCCGCGTCGGCGAGCCTGGTGATCGTCGGCACGGCGGCGCGGATGCGGCCGTCGTCGGTGATCGTCTCGCCGTCGAGCGGGACGTTGAGGTCGGCACGGACGAAGACCCGCTGCCCGGCGACCTGGAGATCGTCAATCGTCTGCATGGTGTGTCTTCCGGCTCCTGAAGGGCTGTTGCGCCTGGGCCTGTCTTTTGGTCTTCGTGGATCAGCGAGCGGCGGCTGACGCCCGACTGGCAAGGCGCCTCACGCGGCGGAGCCGCATGTCGGCCGCAGCGCAGCTCGTACTTGGCCGTACTCGCGCGATTCGGCAACGCAGCCAGCCGGGATGCCTGGGGGCACCTCCCAGCCGCCAGGCTGGGGGCCCGTCGCGAGCCCGCGAAGATCCGGAAGACAGGCCCCGGGCCCGCGGCGCGCGCCGCGGGCCCCAAAGCTCCTGCTGCTCCGACGGAATCGCGTCGCCTGTTTACAGACGCTCGCCGACGTAGACGGTGAGGTCGACGAGGCGGTTGGAGTAGCCCCACTCGTTGTCGTACCAGCCGACGATCTTGACCTGCTTGCCCTGCGCCATGGTGAGCGAGGCGTCCAGGGTGCAGGAGGCCGGCCAGTTGACGATGTCCGAGGAGACGATCTGGTCCTCGGTGTACTCCAGGATGCCCTTGAGCTGGGTCTCGGCAGCGGTCCTGAAGGCCGCGTTGACCTCTTCCTTGGTGACCTCGCGGTCCAGCTCGACCACCAGGTCGGTGACGGAGCCGGTGGGGACCGGCACGCGGAGCGCGATGCCGTCCAGCTTGCCCTTGAGCTGCGGCAGGACCAGCGAGGTGGCCTTGGCGGCGCCGGTGGTGGTCGGGATGATGTTGACCGCGGCGGCGCGGGCCCGGCGCAGGTCCTTGTGCGGGAAGTCCAGGATGCGCTGGTCGTTGGTGTAGGCGTGGACCGTGGTCATCAGGCCCTTGACGATGCCGAAGCTCTCGTCGAGCACCTTGGCCATCGGCGCCACACAGTTGGTGGTGCAGGAGGCGTTGGAGATGACGTCGTGCGCGGCCGGGTCGTACTTGTCCTGGTTGACGCCCATGACGACCGTGATGTCCTCGTCCTTGGCGGGCGCGGAGATCAGGACCTTCTTGGCGCCGGCGGCCAGGTGCTTGGCGGCGTCGGCGCGCTTGGTGAAGATGCCGGTCGACTCGATGACGAGGTCGGCGCCCAGCTCGCCCCAGGGCAGGTTGGCCGGGTCGCGCTCGGCCAGGGTCTTGAAGGTCTGGTTGCCGACCGTGATGGTGTCCTCGGTGTGGCTGACCTCCTGCTTCAGCCGGCCGAGGATGCTGTCGTACTTCAGCAGGTGCACCAGGGTCGCGTTGTCGGTCAGGTCGTTGACGCCAACGATCTGGACATCCGCTCCCTGTTCAAGGAGCGCGCGGAAGTAGTTGCGACCGATACGGCCAAAGCCGTTGATTCCTACGCGGATCGTCACGAACCGATCTCCTCGTTGGTACGCCGGCGAAACGGACACCGGCGACGATGTATTGGGATGTCCCCGACCATCTCCGACCCTACCGCGACCACCCGGCGCGTATGACATCGGCCATGGGGTGTTCCGGCCCGTGATTCCGGGCCGGAACACCCCTCGGCCGATCGCCGCGGCGCCCTCGGAGGGGACGCGGTCAGCCCACCATCTCCTCGGTGAGGCTGGCCTCGGTGCCCGGGATACCCAGGTCCTGCGCCCGCTTGTCGGCCATGGCGAGCAGCCGGCGGATGCGGCCGGCGACCGCGTCCTTGGTGAGCGGCGGCTCGGCCAGCGCGCCCAACTCCTCCAGCGACGCCTGCTTGTGGTCCATCCGCAGCCGACCGGCGGCGGCCAGGTGCTCCGGCACCTCCTCGCCCAGGATCTCCAGCGCGCGCTGCACGCGGGCGCCGGCGGCCACGGCCGCGCGGGCGGAGCGGCGGAGGTTGGCGTCGTCGAAGTTGGCGAGGCGGTTGGCGGTGGCTCTGACCTCGCGCCGCATCCGGCGCTCCTCCCAGGCGAGCACCGACTCGTGGGCGCCGAGCCGCGTCAACAGGGCGCCGATGGCGTCACCGTCCCGGACGACGACGCGGTCCACGCTGCGCACCTCGCGGGCCTTGGCGCCGATCTGCAGCCGGCGCGCCGCGCCGACCAGGGCGAGGGCGGCCTCCGGCCCGGGGCAGGTGACCTCCAGCGAGGAGGAGCGGCCCGGCTCGGTCAGCGAGCCGTGGGCGAGGAAGGCTCCGCGCCAGGCGGCCTCCGCGTCGCAGGTGGCGCCGGAGACCACCTGTGGTGGCAGGCCGCGGATGGGCCGGCCGCGGCCGTCGACCAGGCCGGTCTGGCGGGCCAGCTGGTCACCGCCCGCCACGACGCGCACCACGTACCGGCTGCCGCGCCGCAGCCCGCCGGGGGCCATCACGACCAGGTCGGAGGTGTGGCCGAAGATCTCCAGGATGTCCCGGCGCAGCCGCCGGGCCGCGATCCCGGTGTCGAGCTCGGCCTCGATCACGATCCGCCCGCTGACCAGGTGCAGGCCGCCCGCGAAGCGCAGGATCGACGACACCTCCGACTTGCGGCAGCAGGTGCGGGTGACGGGAAGCCGGGAGATCTCGTCCTTCACCGCAGCCGTCATCGCCATGGGCCGATCCTTCCATGCATCCGAAAAATACGGTCGTACGCGGCCGCCAGCAGCTCCGGGTCGTGCCGGGGAGACACCGCCCCGTCGGGCATGCCCCCGGCGGCGGCCACCGGTGCCAGCTCGACCCTGGCCCCAAGACGCTCGGCGGCCCGGCTCAGGCTCTCCTGGTCCGGGACGGCGGCCTGGTCTGCCAGCACCACGTCGAAGGCGAGTTTAGGGGCGTGTTGTACCAAAACCTCCACATGACGCTGCGGGGAGAAGCCATCAGTTTCGCCGGGCTGCGGGGCCAGGTTGAGTGAGAGCACGCGGCGGGCCTTGGTGCGGGTCAGGGCGTCGAGCAGCTCGGGGACCAGCAGGTGCGGGATGACGGAGGAGAACCAGGAGCCCGGGCCGAGCACCACCCAGTCGGCGTCGAGGACCGCCTCGACGGCCTCGGGGACCGCGGGCGGGGCGGCGGGCACCAGCATGACCTGGCGCACCTCGCCGGGGGTGAGCGCCACCGCCACCTGGCCCCTGACCCGGCTCAACTCCTCGGGGCGGCCGGGCTCGTGGCCGCGGACCAGCGCCTCGAGCTCCAGCGGCACGGCGGACATCGGGAGCACCCGGCCGTGCGCGCCGAGCAGCTTGCCGACCAGGTCCAGGGCGCGGACGTGGTCGCCGAGCTGCTCCCAGAGGGCGACGATCAGCAGGTTGCCCACGGCGTGGTCGTGGAGGGCGCCCTCGCTCTTGAACCGGTGCTGCACCACCTCGGACCAGGTGCGCCCCCAGTCGTCGTCGCCGCACAGGGCGGCCAGCGCCTTGCGCAGGTCGCCGGGCGGCAGCACGCCGAGCTCGGCGCGCAGCCGGCCGCTCGACCCGCCGTCGTCGGCGACCGTGACCACGGCGGTCAGGTCGCCGGTGATCCGCCGCAGTGCGGCCAGCGAGGCCGCCAGGCCCATGCCGCCGCCGAGCGCGACGACCTTGGGCTGGGCCCGGCGCCCGCCCCGCGGCCTGCCGCCGCGCCGGGCGCGACCGACCCCGTCCGCTGTCCGGCGCTGCCGGAGCCCCTTGCGCGGCATTCCTATTCGCGCCCCATGTCCCGGTGGACCACGACCGTCTCGATCCCTTCCGCGGCCAGCCGGCGGGCCAGCCGCTCCGACATGGCGACGCTGCGGTGCTTGCCGCCGGTGCAGCCGACGGCGATGGTGACGTAGCGCTTGCCCTCGCGGCGGTAGCCGCCGGCGATCAGCTGGAGCAGCTCCGCGTAGCGGTCGAGGAACTCCTTGGCGCCGGGCTGGTTGAACACGTAGCCGGCGACCTCCTCGCTGGTGCCGGTGTAGGGCCGCAGCTCCGGCACCCAGTGCGGGTTGGGCAGGAACCGGCAGTCCACGACGTGGTCGGCGTCCACCGGCAGGCCGTACTTGTAGCCGAAGGACATCACCGTCGCGCGCAGCTCCGGCTCGTCGCCGCTGGTGAACTGGGCGTCCATCTTGGCGCGCAGCTCGTGCACGTTGAGGTTGGATGTGTCGATGACCAGGTCGGCGTCGCCGCGCAGCTCGCGCAGCAGGTCGCGCTCGGCCGCGATGCCGTCGACGATCCGCCCGTCACCCTGCAGCGGGTGCGGCCTGCGGACCGACTCGAACCGCTGGACCAGCGCGTTGTCCGAGGCCTCGAGGAAGACCACGCGGCGGGTGACGCCCTTGGCCGCCAGGTCGCTCAGGGACTCCCGGAGGCTGTCGAAGAAGCTGCGGCCGCGGACGTCGACCACGACGGCGATGCGCGCCACGTTGCCCTGGGAGCGGGCGCCGAGGTCGACCATGGTCGGGATGAGGGCCGGTGGCAGGTTGTCCACGACGAACCAGCCGAGGTCCTCCAGGCACTTGGCCGCGGTGCTGCGGCCGGCGCCTGACATGCCGGTGATGATCACCAGCTCGGGGATGGTGACGACCTCGTCGCCGCCGGGCGGCGACGGGGCCTGTTCTTCGCCTCTTGTCTGTTCACTCATGTCTGCTGTCCCCCGCCTGTTCCGTTTCCTGGGTGTTGTCGCGTGGTGGGCCGGGCCCCGTGCCGGGCGCCGACCGCCGGGCGTGACCGTCGGCTCAGTCGTCGACGATCTCGCCGGTGGCGGTGTTGACCGCCGGGGCGGCCGGGCCGCTCGCGGCGAGCGCGGCGGCGACCGTCTCCGCGGTCTTGCGGCCGATGCCGGGCACCTCGCAGATCTCCTCGACCGTGGCGGCGCGGAGCCGCTTGACCGAGCCGAAGTGCTTGAGCAGGGCCTTCTTGCGGGCCTCCCCGAGTCCGGTGACGGTGTCGAGGGGACCCTTCCTTATCGATTGTGACCGCTTTCCACGCTGATAGCGGATGGCGAAGCGGTGCGCCTCGTCCCTGACGCGCTGCAGCAGGTAGAGGCCCTCGCTGGTGCGCGGCAGGATCACCGGGTCCTCCTCGCCCGGCAGCCATACCTCCTCGAGCCGCTTGGCGAGGCCGCAGACGGCGACGTCGTCGATGCCGAGGTCGTCCATGGCCCGGCGGGCGGCGGCCACCTGCGGCTGCCCGCCGTCCACCACGACGAGCTGGGGCGGGTAGGCGAAGCGCTTGGGGCGGCCGTCCTCCGTGCGGAGGGACGCGGGAACCTCGTCCTCCGGTTCCTCCACGGCCCACTCGCCGGTCTTCTCGCGCTCCCTGAGGTAGCGGCGGAAGCGCCGGGAGACGACCTCGTGCATGGCGCGGACGTCGTCCTGGCCGGCGAAGCTCTTGATCTCGAACCGCCGGTACTCGCTCTTCCGGGCCAGGCCGTCCTCGAAGACGACCATGGAGGCCACCACGTCGTCGCCCTGGAGGTGGGAGACGTCGAAGCACTCGATGCGCAGCGGGGCGGAGTCGAGGCCGAGGGCCTCGGCGATCTCCTCCAGGGCACGGGACCTGGTGGTGAGGTCGGAGGCGCGCTTGGTCTTGTGCAGGGCGAGCGCCTGCTGGGCGTTGCGCTCGACCGTGGTCATCAGGTCCTTCTTGTCGCCGCGCTGGGGCACCCGCAGGCTGACCCGGGAGCCGCGGCGCCCGCTGAGCCAGTCGGCGACCGGCTCGGGCGGGTCGGGGAGCGCGGGCACCAGGACCTCGCGCGGCACGGCCTCGCCGCTCTCCTCGCCGTAGAGCTGGGTGAGGGCGCTCTCGACCAGCTCGGCCGTGGAGATGTTGGCGACCCGGTCGGTGACCCAGCCGCGCTGGCCGCGCACCCGGCCCCCGCGGACGTGGAAGATCTGCACGGCCGCCTCGAGCTCGTCCTCGGCGAGGGCGATGAGGTCGGCGTCGGTGGCGTCGGCGAGGACCACCGCGTTCTTCTCCATGGCGCGCCTGAGGGCCTCGATGTCGTCCCGCAGCCGGCCGGCGCGCTCGTACTCGAGCTCCTCCGCGGCCTCGTGCATCTCCTGCTCGAGGCGGCGCAGGTAGGTGCCGGTGCGCCCGGCCATGAAGTCGCAGAACTCCTCGGCGAGGGCGCGGTGTTCCTCCGGGGTGACGCGGCCGACGCAGGGCGCGGAGCACTTGTCGATGTAGCCGAGGAGGCAGGGGCGCCCGACCGCGGCGGCGCGCTTGAACACCCCGGCCGAGCAGGTGCGGATGGGGAAGACCCGCAGCAGCAGGTCGACCGTCTCCCGGATGGCCCAGGCGTGGGCGTAGGGGCCGAAGTAGCGCACGCCCCTGCGCTTGGGGCCGCGCATCACCTGGGCCCTGGGGATCTCCTCGTTCATCGTGACGGCGAGCGACGGGTAGCTCTTGTCGTCCCGGTACTTGACGTTGAACCTGGGGTCGTACTCCTTGATCCAGGAGTACTCGAGCTGGAGCGCCTCGACCTCGGTGGCGACCACCGTCCACTCCACCGAGGCGGCCGTGGTGACCATGGTGGCGGTCCTGGGGTGCAGCCCGCCGATGTCCTGGAAGTAGGAGGAGAGCCGCTGGCGCAGGCTCTTGGCCTTTCCCACGTAGATCACCCGACGGTGCTCGTCGCGAAAGCGGTAGACGCCCGGCGAGTCGGGGATCTCGCCCGGCTGCGGGCGGTAGCTGGAGGGATCGGCCATGTGCGCAACCCTACTGCCGGGGACTGACACTCAGTGACCTTGGTGAGTCACCAGCCCCGTTCGCGCCACTCGGGGAGCTTGGGGCGCTCGGCGCCGAGGGTGGTGTCGTTGCCGTGTCCCGGGTAGACCCAGGTCTCGTCAGGGAGCCGCTCGAAGAGCTTGGTCTCGACGTCGTGCAGCAGGCTGGCGAACGCCTCGGGGTCGTCGTGGGTGTTGCCGACGCCGCCGGGGAAGAGGCAGTCGCCGGTGAAGAGGTGGGGGTGGCCGTCGGGGTCGTCGTAGACGAGGGCGATGGACCCCGGGGTGTGGCCGACGAGGTGGCGCGCGGTGAGCCGGCAGGCGCCGACGGTGACCTCGTCGCCGTCGTCGACGAGCACGTCGGTGGGGACCGGGATGCCCTCGGCGTCGTGCCGGCCGGCGAGGGTGCGGGCCCCGGTGGCGTCGACGACCTCCCGCAGCGCCTGCCAGTGGTCGCCGTGCCGGTGGGTGGTGACGACGGTGGCGAGGCCGTCGTCACCGATCAGGTTCAGCAGCGTGCGGGGCTCGGCGGCGGCGTCGATCAGCAGCTGCTCGCCGGTCTCACGGCAGCGCAGCAGGTAGGCGTTGTTCTGCATGGGTCCCACGGCGACCTTGGAGATGATCAGCTTGGCGAGCTCGTGGGCGTCGGCCGGCTGTCCGACCGTGACGTTTCCGGTGTAGGCCATGGCCGTCAGTCTGCTACAGCCGCGCGGCCCGCGGTCAGAGGCCGGGCAGCTCGGGCAGCGGTTCGGCGGCGGTGAGGCCGCTGCCCGCGGTGCGCCCGCTGAGCCAGCCGACGAGCGCGGCGGCGGTGCCGACGATGATCCGCGGCGGTTCGCCGGCGCGGCCGGTGCGCCAGCTGCGGCCGTCCTCGGCGCGCAGCTCGACGGGCGGCACGTCGGGGTGGTCGGCGAGGCGGCGGGCGAGGTACTCGGGCGCGCGGTCGAGGAAGGCGTTCGGCAGGCTGGCGATGGTGCGGCCGATGTCGAGGTCGATGCCGTGCAGCTCGATCTCCACCCAGCGGCGGAGGGGGATGACGGAGGCCACGTCCCGCTGACCGTCACGCAGCGTCACGACGGCGCGCCACTCGTCGTCGGTGAGCCGCGCGGTGGTGGTGGCGAGCCGGTCGGCGCTGTCCCGCAGGTCGGCGAGGTGGGCGGCGAGCGGCCGGGGCGCGTCGCGCTCGATGTCGGCGTTCCTGGCCTCGAGGCTGGGGTACATGGGACGGCCCTGGAACACGTTCACCAGGGCGTCCGCGTTGCGCGCGAGGTGGGCGAGGACGTGGCCGCGGGTCCAGCCGGGGAGGCGGGAGGGCTGGGTGACCGCCGCGTCGTCCAGGGTGGCGACCTCGGCGACGAGGCGTTCCGTGGCGTCGTTGAGGCCGGCGAGGTCGGCCGTGGGTCCGGTCATGATCACCACGCTATCTCCCTCACACCTTCGAGTGAAGATGGCGGGAAGCCGCCGGGAATCGAACGGGCGTGCTATAGGGTGCGGAGCGCAGGGCCCGAGGCATCCGGGGGACATTCGTCAGATGCCGCCCATACTCTTGAACGGGCCGCCTGCGCTCCGCGGGCGGTCCGGGATTCACACGAAAGGTGCCATCCGGCGTGGCCGACCGACTCATCGTGCGAGGCGCTCGCGAGCACAATCTGCGGAATGTCTCGCTCGACCTGCCCCGCGACTCGCTCATCGTCTTCACCGGGCTGTCGGGTTCTGGCAAGTCCTCGCTCGCCTTCGACACGATCTTCGCCGAGGGCCAGCGGCGCTACGTCGAGTCGCTGTCCTCCTACGCCCGGCAGTTCCTCGGGCAGATGGACAAGCCGGATGTGGACTTCATCGAGGGCCTCTCCCCCGCGGTCTCCATCGACCAGAAGTCGACCTCGCGCAACCCGCGCTCCACGGTGGGCACGATCACCGAGGTCTACGACTACCTGCGGCTGCTCTTCGCCCGCATCGGGCGCCCGCACTGTCCCGAGTGCGGCCGTCCGATCGCCAGGCAGTCGCCGCAGGCGATCGTGGACAAGGTGCTCGCGCTGGAGGAGGGCAGCCGCTTCCAGGTGCTGTCGCCGCTGGTGCGGGAGCGCAAGGGTGAGTTCGTCGACCTCTTCTCCGACCTGCAGACCAAGGGCTACAGCCGGGCCAGGGTGGACGGCGCGACGGTCCAGCTGACCGATCCGCCGAAGCTGAAGAAGCAGGAGAAGCACACCATCGAGGTGGTCGTGGACCGCCTCACGGTGAAGGAGAGCGCCAAGCGCCGGCTGACGGACTCGGTGGAGACCGCCCTCGGCCTCTCCGGCGGCATGGTCGTGCTGGACTTCGTCGACCTGCCGGCGGACGACCCGCAGCGCGAGCGGATGTTCTCCGAGCACCTGTACTGCCCGTACGACGACCTGTCCTTCGAGGAGCTGGAGCCGCGCTCCTTCTCCTTCAACTCCCCGTTCGGCGCGTGCCCCGAGTGCAGCGGCCTCGGGAGCCGGATGGAGGTCGACCCCGAGCTGATCGTGCCCGACCCGGAGAAGACCCTGGAGGAGGGCGCCATCCACCCGTGGTCGCACGGGCAGACCAGGGGGTACTTCAACCTGCTGCTCGGCGCCCTCGGCAAGGCGTTGAACTTCCGCACGGACATCCCGTGGGAGGGGCTGCCGCAGCGCGCCCGCAAGGCGATCCTGCACGGCCACAAGTCCAAGATCGAGGTGCGCTACGAGAACCGGCACGGCCAGGAGCGCGCCTACACCACGGCCTTCGAGGGCGTGATCCCGTTCGTCCAGCGCCGGTACGCCGAGGCCGAGACGGACAACAGCAGGGAGCGCTTCGAGGGCTACATGCGCGAGGCGCCCTGCCCCGGCTGCCGGGGCACCCGGCTGAAGCCGCTGGTCCTCGCGGTCACGGTGCAGGGCAGGTCCATCGCGGACGTGGCGGGCATGTCGATCAGCGCCTGCGCCGACTTCCTGCGCGAGATGACGCTCACCGACCGCGAGAAGACCATCGCGGAGCGGGTCCTCAAGGAGGTCAACGAGCGGCTCCGCTTCCTGGTCGACGTCGGCCTCGACTACCTGTCGCTCGACCGCGCCGCCGGCACCCTGTCGGGCGGCGAGGCCCAGCGCATCCGGCTCGCCACCCAGATCGGCTCCGGCCTGGTGGGCGTCCTGTACGTGCTGGACGAGCCGTCGATCGGCCTGCACCAGCGGGACAACCACCGGCTGATCGAGACCCTGGTCCGCCTGCGGAACCTGGGCAACACGCTGATCGTCGTCGAGCACGACGAGGACACCATCCGCACCTCCGACTGGGTGGTGGACATCGGCCCGGGCGCCGGCGAGCACGGCGGCAAGGTGGTGCACAGCGGGCCGCTGGCCGAGCTGCTGGCCAACGAGGAGTCGCTGACCGGCCAGTACCTGTCAGGGAAGCGCTCGATCCCCACCCCCGAGGTGCGGCGGCCGGTGGACCGCAAGCGGCAGCTCACCGTGCACGGCGCCCGCGAGCACAACCTCAAGAACGTCGACGTCAGCTTCCCGCTCGGCGTGCTGACGGCCGTCACCGGCGTCTCGGGGTCGGGCAAGTCCACCCTGGTCAACGACATCCTCTACACCCACCTGGCGCGCGAGCTCAACCGCGCCAGGGCGGTCCCCGGCCGGCACACCCGGATCACCGGCGACGACCTGGTGGACAAGGTGGTGCACGTCGACCAGTCGCCGATCGGCCGCACCCCGAGGTCGAATCCGGCCACCTACACGGGCGTCTTCGACCACGTCCGCCGGCTCTTCGCGGAGACCACGGAGGCCAAGGTCCGCGGGTACCAGCCGGGCCGCTTCTCGTTCAACGTCAAGGGCGGCCGCTGCGAGAACTGCTCGGGCGACGGCACCATCAAGATCGAGATGAACTTCCTGCCCGACGTGTACGTGCCCTGTGAGGTCTGCCACGGCGCCCGGTACAACCGGGAGACCCTGGAGGTGCACTACAAGGGCAAGTCCATCGCCGAGGTGCTGGACATGCCGATCGAGGAGGCCCTCGACTTCTTCGAGGCCGTCCCCGGCATCGCCCGCCACCTGCGCACCCTGCGGGACGTCGGCCTCGGGTACGTCAGGCTCGGCCAGCCGGCGCCCACGCTCTCCGGCGGCGAGGCCCAGCGGGTCAAGCTGGCGGCCGAGCTCCAGCGGCGCTCCACCGGATCCACCGTCTACGTGCTGGACGAGCCCACCACCGGGCTGCACTTCGAGGACATCCGCAAGCTGATCTCGGTGCTGTCGGGGCTGGTCGACAAGGGCAACACGGTGATCGTCATCGAGCACAACCTCGACGTGATCAAGACCGCGGACTGGGTGGTGGACATGGGTCCGGAGGGCGGCTCGGGCGGCGGCCAGGTCGTCGCCGAGGGCACCCCCGAGCAGGTCGCCGCCGAGCCGGCCAGCCACACCGGCAAGTTCCTCCGGGACCTGCTGGGCGACCTGCCGTCCGCCGGGTCCCCGGCCGACGGCGGGACCACCGGCAAGACCTCCCCGGGCCGGGGCCGCGCGAAGCGGGCGGCCGCCAAGCGGAGCTGACACCCCGTGAGGATCCGTCGGGGCCGGTGGGGTTGTTCCCCCAGAGTTCTCGTCGGCCCTCTGGTATAGACCGGTTCTCCTTGGAACGCTGAGCCGCTGTCGGCGCGCACCGCGCCGACAGCGGCCCGCGTCCTAGGGAGTTCCTGTGTCAGGAGTCGCCGCGCGCTTCAGACCGCGCGCCCGTTCACTGCTCGTGCTGGGGGTGGCCTCGGCGCTCGCGGTCCTGTCCGCGCCACCGCCGGCCGTGGCCGCATCGGTGCCGGCCCTCGTCCGCGCCGTCCCCGCGTCGGTGGCCGACGGCGACGGCATCGAGCTGTCCCGCACCGAGCAACCGGTCGCGCCCGGCGCCGAGCTGACGACCTACCGGCGCCTGGAGTCCGACAAGTGGCTGAGCGCCCAGGCGCTCACCGTGGACCTGACCAGCGAGCTGCGCGTCGACTACCTCGCGGCCGACGAGGTGGCGGAGGCGGCCACGGTCGAGGAGTTGGTCGCGGGCCACGACCCGGGCGAGGGGCGCACCACCGTGGCCGCCATCAACGGCGACTTCTTCGACATCAACGGTTCGAGCGCCCCTCTCGGTCCCGGCGTCGCCGACGGCGAGCTGCGCCACTCGGGCTCCGGCAGCGCCGTCCAGACCGCCGCCATCGGCCCCGACGGCGCGGGCCGCGTCCTGGACCTCTACTTCGACGGCACCCTCACCCTGCCGGCCGGCGAACTCGACCTCACCGGCTTCAACGCGGCCACGGTCCCCGCCGGCGGCGTCGGCCTCTACACCCCCCTGTGGGGCGAGGCCGACCGGGCGCTGCCGGTCGCCGGGGCGGCCGAGGTCACCGAGGTCGTGGTGGTGGACGACCAGGTGGCCTCGGTGTCCGAGAAGCCGGGCGCGGGCCCGATCCCGGACGACTCCTACGTGCTGCTCGGCCGGGACGCCGGGGC
The DNA here is from genome assembly GCF_031845425.1 of Streptomyces millisiae. Lineage (NCBI taxonomy): Bacteria > Bacillati > Actinomycetota > Actinomycetes > Kitasatosporales > Streptomycetaceae > Streptomyces > Streptomyces millisiae. The sequence goes on along the minus strand of NZ_JAVREM010000011.1, from coordinate 52,678 downwards.
CCGGGCCCTCGACGAGCTGGCCGCCGGCGACCCGGTCACCACCGAGTACGCGCCCCGCACCGGCGACGGGGGGCCGTTGCCGCGCACCGCGGTCGGCGGCCGCGGCGTGCTGGTCTCCGAGGGCGAGCCGGTGAACTGGGAGGGCCTGCCGAACAACGCGACCGCCCCGCGCACCGCGGTGGGCTTCTCGCGGGACGGCCGGGAGATGTACGTGCTGACCGTGGACGGCCGGCAGGCGCACTCCGGCGGGGTCACCCTGACCGAGCTGGCACTGCTGATGGCCGACCTGGGCGCCTACAGCGCGCTCAACCTGGACGGCGGCGGCTCCACCACGATGCTCGCCCGGGCGCCGGGCGACGCCGCGCCCACCGTGGTCAACAGCCCCTCGGACGGCCGGCAGCGCGAGGTGCCCAACGGCCTGGCCATCACCGCCCCCGAGGGCAGCGGCGCGGTGGCCGGCTACCGGGTCTCCACCGCCGTCGACCCGGACCTGGCCCCCACCGCCGATCCCGTGCCGGGCGGCCACCCCGAGCGGGTCTTCCCCGGACTCACCCGCCGGCTGACCGCCACCGGGCACGACGAGACCCACGGACCGGCCGGCGCCGCCGAGGGCCCGCGCTGGCGCTCGTCCCGCCCGTCGGTGGGCGTCGTGGACGGCGACGGCGTGTTCACGGCCCGGCGCCCGGGCACCGTCGAGGTCACCGCCTCCCGGCACCGGGCCGCGGGATCGACGGAGCTGACCGTGCTCGGCGAGCTGACCCGGATCACCCCCACCACCCGACGCCTCGGCCTCGCCGATCCGGGCGCCGCCGGCTTCTTCGGGGTGCTCGGCCACGACGCCGCCGGCGGCTCGGCGCCCGTCGAGCCGGCCGACGTCGCCCTCGACTACGACGCCTCGCTGTTCCGGATCGAGCCCGACCCGGCGGCCGGCGGCTTCACGGTGACCGCGGCCTCCGACGCCGCCACCGCCTCGGGACTGGTCACCGCGACGGTGGCCGGGGTCACCACCACGGTGGCGGTGACCGTCGGCCTCCGGGACACCGTGGTGGCCGACTTCGAGGACGCCGACCGCTGGGTCTTCAGCCACGCGCGGGCCGGCGGCTCGCTGACCCCCGAGCCGGCCGGGCGGGAGGGCACCGGGGTGCGGATGGCCTACGACTTCTCGCTCTCCACCGCGACCCGCGCCGCCTACGCGACCCCGCCGGCCGACATCCCCGTCCCCGGCCAGCCGCAGAGCTTCACGCTCTGGGTGGAGGGCGACGGCCGCGGCTCCTGGCCCTCGCTGCACCTGGTGGACGCCCAGGGTGTCGGCCAGGTGCTGCGCGGCCCCCACATCACCTGGGAGGGGTGGCGCCAGATCACCTTCCAGGTGCCGCAGGGCGTGGCCTACCCGGTGTCCGTGCGCCGCTTCTACGTCGCCGAGACCCGGCCCGACACCCGGTACGCCGACGAGATCGTCTTCGACGAGCTGCGCGCCCAGACCCCGCCCGAGGTGGCGCTCCCCGAGACCGCCCGTTCGACCGACCCGCTGATCGGCTCCGCCGCGGACACGGCGGCCAGGGACTGGCGGTTCGCCGTGGTCTCGGACGCCCAGTTCGTGGCGCGGGACCCGGACAGCGACATCGTGGCCCTGGCCAGGCGGACGCTGCGCGAGGCCAGGGCCGCCGACCCCGACTTCGTGGTGATCAACGGCGACTGGGTGGACGAGGGCTCGCCGGCCGACCTGGCGTTCGCCCGCCAGGTGATCGAGGAGGAGCTGGGCGACGCCGTCCCCTGGTACTACGTGCCGGGCAACCACGAGGTGATGGGCGGCTCCCTCGACGGCTTCGAGGAGGAGTTCGGCCCGGCCCGGCTGACGTTCGACCACGAGGGCACCCGCTTCGTCACGCTGGACAGCTCCTCGCTGACCCTGCGCGGCGGCGGCCTCGCCCAGCTGCGCGAGCTGCGGGCGCAGCTCGACGCGGCGGCGCGGGACCGCTCGATCGGCTCCGTGGTGGTGATGTCACACGTGCCGCCGCGGGACACCACGGTGCGGCCGGCCAGCCAGCTGACGGACCGTCTCGAGGCCGCGCTGCTCGAGCGGTGGCTGGCGGAGTTCCGGCGGGAGACCGGCAAGGGCGCCGCGTTCTTCGGCGCGCACGTGGGGGTCTTCGACGGCTACCGGACGGACGGGGTGCCGTACTTCATCGGCGGCGACGCGGGCAAGGCGCCGGCCGCCGCGCCGGACGAGGGGGGCTTCACCGGCTGGGCGCTGGTGGGCGTGGACCGGGTCTCACCGCACGAGCAGGCCGAGGCCAGGCGGTCGCCCGAGACCCTGCTGCCGGACTGGCTGACCGTGCGGACCAGCCCGCACGTGGACGCGCTCGACCTGTCCGCGCCCGCCACGCTGCGGGCCGGCGAGACGGCGACGGCGGACGCCACGCTCACCCAGCGCCTCGCCTCGGGGGACCGTGAGGTCCCCGTGGCCTTCCCGGTCAGCGCCGACTGGGCCGGCTCACGCGGCCTCCACCTGGGCCCGGCCGAGGAGGCCGGACGCGGTGCCGTGGCGGCCTTCGACCCGGCCACCGGGCGGCTGACCGCCCTGCGCCCCGGCGCCGTCACCCTCACGGTGACGGTCGGCGGCGTGCGCCGGGCAGCGGAGATCCGCGTCACCCGCTGAGCCGGCCGGGTGGGGGCCGCCGGCGCGCGGGCGGCCCCCACCCCTCCCCGGGCGCTACTTGAGGCCCACCTCCCGCATCTGGCGCAGCTCCTTCTTGAGGTCGGAGACCTGGTCCCGCAGCCGTGCCGCGATCTCGAACTGGAGCTCGGCGGCGGCCGCCCGCATCCGGGCGGTCAGCTCCTCGATGGTCTCGGCCAGCTCGGCGGCCGGCCGGTCGGTGAGCTCCTTCTCGCCCCTGCCGCCCCTGCCCCCGGCCCGCGAGGCGGCGGGCAGCGGCGCCTTGCCCTTCTTGGCCGCCTCGGACTTCCGGTAGCCGGTGTCGAGCAGCTCCTGGGTGTCCACGTCCTCGCGGGCGATGGTGGCCACGATGTCGTTGATCTTCTTGCGCAGCGGCTGCGGGTCGATGCCGTTGGCCTCGTTGTAGGCGACCTGCTTGGCGCGGCGCCGGTTGGTCTCGTCGATGGCGCGCTCCATGGCCGGCGTCACCCGGTCGGCGTACATGTGGACCTGACCCGACACGTTCCGCGCGGCACGGCCGATGGTCTGGATCAGTGAGGTGCCGGAGCGCAGGAAGCCCTCCTTGTCCGCGTCCAGGATGGCCACCAGCGAGACCTCGGGAAGGTCCAGGCCCTCCCGGAGCAGGTTGATGCCGACCAGCACGTCGTACTCGCCGCTGCGCAGCTCACGCAGCAGCTCGACGCGGCGCAGGGTGTCCACGTCACTGTGCAGGTAGCGGACCCGGATGCCCAGCTCCAGGAAGTAGTCCGTGAGGTCCTCGGCCATCTTCTTGGTCAGCGTGGTGACCAGGACGCGCTCGTCCTTCTCGACCCGGGTGCGGATCTCGTGCACGAGGTCGTCGATCTGGCCCTCCGTGGGCTTCACGACCACCTCGGGGTCGACGAGCCCGGTGGGGCGGATGATCTGCTCGACCACCCCGTCGGCGCGGGAGAGCTCGTAGGCGCCCGGGGTCGCGGACAGGTAGACGGTCTGCCCGACCCGCTCCAGGAACTCCTCCCACTTCAGCGGCCGGTTGTCCATCGCCGAGGGCAGCCGGAAGCCGTGGTCGACCAGGGTGCGCTTGCGCGAGGCGTCCCCCTCGTACATGGCGCCGATCTGCGGGACCGTGTTGTGCGACTCGTCGATGACCAGCAGGAAGTCCTCGGGGAAGTAGTCGAGGAGGGTGTGCGGCGGGGAGCCGGACTCCCGGCCGTCGACGTGCAGCGAGTAGTTCTCGATGCCGGAGCAGGTGCCGATCTGCCGCATCATCTCGATGTCGTAGGTGGTGCGCATGCGCAGCCGCTGGGCCTCCAGCAGCTTGCCCTGCCGCTCCAGGGTGCCGAGGCGGTCGGCCAGCTCCGCCTCGATGCCGGAGATGGCGCGCTCCATCCGCTCGGGCCCCGCCACGTAGTGCGAGGCGGGGAACACGTAGAGGTGGTCGTCCTCCGAGATCACCTCGCCCGTGAGCGGGTGCAGGGTGGACAGCGCCTCGATCTCGTCGCCGAACATCTCGATGCGGACGGCCAGCTCCTCGTAGACCGGGAAGATCTCGATGGTGTCGCCGCGGACCCGGAAGGTGCCCCGGGTGAACGCCAGGTCGTTGCGCGTGTACTGGATGTCCACGAAGCGCCGCAGCAGCGCGTCCCTGTCGATCTCCTGACCGATCTTGAGCGGCACCATCCGGTCCACGTACTCCTGGGGGGTGCCCAGGCCGTAGATGCAGGAGACGGAGGCGACGACGACCACGTCACGCCGGGTGAGCAGCGAGTTCGTCGCGCTGTGCCGGAGCCGCTCGACCTCCTCGTTGATCGAGGAGTCCTTCTCGATGTACGTGTCCGTCTGCGGGACGTACGCCTCGGGCTGGTAGTAGTCGTAGTACGAGACGAAGTACTCCACCGCGTTGTTCGGCAGGAGCTCGCGGAACTCGTTGGCCAGCTGGGCCGCCAGCGTCTTGTTGGGCGCCATGACCAGGGTGGGGCGCTGCAGCCGCTCGATCATCCACGCCGTGGTGGCCGACTTGCCGGTGCCGGTGGCGCCGAGCAGGACGACGTCCTTCTCCCCCCCGCTCACGCGCTTCTCCAGCTCGGAGATGGCCGAAGGCTGGTCGCCGCTTGGCTGATAAGGGCTGACGACCTCGAAGGGCGCCACCGTACGTTCGATGTGAGAAACGGGCCGCATGGCACCAACCGTACGACCAGGCACTGACAACGCGGGCGGGCTGACCGGTCGTCCCCCCGGGTTCAACTCTCGGTAACCGTCGTTCTCCCTCCTCGTTTCCAGGAACGGGGAGGCTCCCCGCGTCCCACCCCGCCCGGGTGCACGGCGTCGCCCGGGTTTCGCCCCGAAGTCAGGAGTCCCCCCATGCCGAAGTTGCGTAAGCCCACCCCGAAGGGGCGGATCAGCGTGCTCGTCACGGTCGGCGCGCTCGCGCTCCTCGTCCCCGGCGGGGCACTCGCGGTGTCGGCGTCCTCGCTGGCCGCCGAGTCGCCCGAGTCCGTGCCCGCCACCGAGGCGTCGGCGGCGTCCGCGGCCGTGGTCGCGGAGGGCGCGGCGGCCGACCACGAGCGGGGCCCGCGGCTCGTGGCGCACCGGGGGGCCTCCGGGTACGCGCCGGAGAACACCCTGGCCGCGGCGGACGTGGCCCACGAGCTGGACACCGAGTGGGTCGAGACCGACGTGCAGCAGACCGCGGACGGCGAGCTGGTGCTGCTGCACGACACCACGCTCAGCCGCACCACCGACGTCGAGGAGGTCTTCCCGGACCGCGCCCCGTGGAACGTCTCGGACTTCACGGCCGAGGAGATCGCCCAGCTGGACGCCGGCAGCTGGTTCGGCCCCGAGTTCGCCGGTGAGCCGGTGCCCACGCTGGGCGACTACCTGGACCTGCTCGAGGAGAACGGGCAGAGCCTGCTGCTCGAGATCAAGTCCCCGGAGCTCTACCCGGGCATCGAGGAGGACATCGTCGCCGAGCTGCGGGAGGAGGGGTGGCTGCGCGGCCGTCCCGGCGACCGCCTCGTGGTGCAGAGCTTCAACGCCGACTCGGTGCGCACCGTGCACGAGCTCGTGCCCCGGGTGGTCACCGGCTTCCTCGGCACCCCGGCGCTGGCCGACGTGCCCGAGTACGCCGAGTTCGTCGACCAGATCAACCCGCGGTACCGGGACCTGACCGCCGAGTACGTGGCGGGCATCCAGGCCGTCCGTGGCGCGCACGGCAGGCCGCTCGAGGTGTACTCCTGGACGATCAACGACGCGGCCACGGCGACCACGGTCGCCGGACTCGGGGTGGACGGGATCATCACCGACTTCCCGGACCGGGTCAGGGCGGGCCTGGGCGACTGAGCGCCCGACTGTCAGTGGGGCGGCCTAGGCTGCCCCACATGAGTCGTGACACGCGCGAGGGGCCCGCGGGGCCCGAGCCGGACCCCCGGCCCACCTGCGCCTGGTCGGTGCGGGAGACGCCCATCGGGCCCCTGCTGCTCGCCGCCACGGAGCGCGGCCTGGTGCTCGTGGTCTTCCACGCGGACGACCGCGCGGCCAGGCGGGCGCTCGCCCGTCTGGAGGGGGCCCTGGGGCGTCGCCCGGTGCCGGCGGCGGAGGAGCCGGTGGCCGGCCCGCTGGTCGAGGGAGCGTGGGCCGAGCTCGACGCGTACTTCGCGGGGCGGCTGCGGTCCTTCGACACGGCTCTCGACTGGTCGCTCGCGCCCGGCTTCACCGGGCAGGTGCTCCGGGAGCTCGCGGCCTCGGTGCCGTTCGGCGGCGTCGTCGGGTACGGCGAGCTGGCCGACCGGGTCGGCGATCCGGGCGCGGCGCGTGCGGTGGGCGCCGCGATGGGGGCGAATCCGCTGCCGGTGATCGTGCCCTGTCACCGGGTGCTGGCGGCGGACGGCGGGATAGGCGGCTTCGGCGGCGGCCTGGAGACCAAGCGGGCGCTGCTCGCGCTCGAGGGGGTGCTCCCGGCGCCGCTGTTCTGAGCGGGGGCCGCAGGCGGCGGAGCCGCGGCCGCGCGGCCCCGTCACACCGCGCTGACCCCCCGGGCCTACGGGGGGCCGGGGGGTCAGCGCGTGGTTGGACGGTGGTTCGTCGCTGGGCTCAGATGTCCAGGTCGTGCTTCTTGAGGAAGGCGACGGGGTCGACGGCCGAGCCGTAGTTCGCCGTGCTCCGCACCTCGAAGTGCAGGTGCGGGCCGCTCGAGTTTCCGGTGTTGCCGGACTCGGCGATGAGGTCGCCGGTGGACACCCGCTCACCCACCCGGACCTCGATCTTCGAGAGGTGGGCGTACTGGGTGTAGACGCCGTCGGAGTGCTTGATCACGACGGCGTTGCCGTAGGCGGGGCCGTCGCCGGCGCCGTTTCCGCCGGCCTTGACGACGGTGCCGTCGTGCACGGCGTGGACGTCGGTGCCGACCGGCACCGCGAAGTCCTGGCCGCTGTGCTTGTGGGCCCAGCGGTCACCGCTGTTGCCGAACGTGGCGGTCAGCGAGTAGTCGTCGGATATCGGCGACACCCAGGTCTTCTCCGCCTTCTCCTTGGCGGCGGCCTGCGCGGCGGCCTGCGCGGCCTCCTCGGCCTTCGCCTTGGCGGCGGCCTGGGCCTCGGCGGCCTTGGCGGCCGTCTGCTGGGCGTGCGCCTGGCTCTGCGTCGTGTCGGCCAGCTGGCTGGCGGTGTGCGAGGCGAATACGTCGGCGTGGCCGCCCTCGGCCGCCGCCACGCCCGTCAGCGCCACGGAACCGCACACGGCGGCCGTCACGACGGCGGCGACTCGCTTGCGGACACCGAAGATCTTGCGGGGCTGGTTCGCGGTGGTGTTCGGCATGGGGGACCTACCTCTGCGATTCGGGGGACATTCCGGCCAGACCCGAGCGAGAAGCATCAAATCAGCCGGTCGAATCTCATTGATAACGACCGGTTTGCCCGTTTTCAAGGACCGTTGTTACTAGACGACCGCGTAGTGAAAACGAGGGAGGAAAGTCCCTCCACACCCCTCCGTCGAGGGCCCCCACCCCGGAAGAAACGGGCCGGGGCGATCCGCCCCGGCCCGACTGAAGCCCCTCTGACCTGCGATGTCACCCCGGGGGCCGGCAGGCACCCGAGCCCTCTGCCGTTCTGCCCGGACCCCCGGGCCAAAAGTCCCGGGCCTCTTGTCACATTTCCCTTCTATCGCTTTTCGTAGCTCGTCTAGAGGCTGTGACGAGGGCCACCGGAAGGCCACCGATCAGCGCGGGAAAACCTCGAATCCGACGCAGGGAACGCCGCCGAACCGCTCCGCCACGACCGCCGCCGCCTGGCGGTGGAGATCCCTGGCGTACTCCTCGGCCGCCAGGTCGCTGAGCGCCGCGATGTACGCGCGATGCTCCGCGAGCGAGGCGACCGCACGCTCCAGGGCCGCCTCCCCCACCGCCTGGGCGTGGGTCGGCTCGGGCGAGCCGGCCACGGCGACCCAGCGCACCCCGCCCCAGGGTTGGAGACCGCCCTCCCCCAGCTGCTCCCGGAAGATCCACCGGTTGCCGGCGTCCCCGGCCGCGTCCAGCACGGCCCGGCCCACGATCCGGTGGTCGGGCGTGTTCCAGGCCCGGCCGCCCCAGGTCTCCCGGTGGTTGATGGTGATCAGCAGCTCGGGTCGATGGCGCCGGATGGCCGCGGCCAGGTCGGCCCGCAGCGCGGGGCCCTCCTCGATCACCCCGTCCGGGTGATCGAGGAACTCCACCTCGCGCACGCCCACCGCCGCGGCGCTGGCGAGCTGCTCGCCCTGCCTGATCCGCGCGGACTCCGCCGGGTCGATCCCGTCGATCCCCGCCTCACCCCGGGTGACCAGCACATAGGCCACCTCCTTGCCCGCCGCGGTCCACTCGGCGACGGCTCCGGCCGTCCCGTACTCCACGTCGTCGGGGTGGGCGACGATCGCCAGCGCCCGCCGCCAGTCCACGGGCATGGGTTCCAGGGGCACGATGTCGGACGGGTGGGGCATGGTCCTCGACTTCTCCGCTTCTCGCCGATCGGGTTCAGCGCCAGCCGTGGCGCAGCTGAAGGTTGTGGACGACCTGCTGGAACCTGGCCCGGTCCAGGGCGCACGCCTCGCGCCGCATCCCGTCCGGGTGCACCCGGAGCACCCGGTCCAGGTGCACCCAGGACTCCCGCCCCGAGCGGTCCCAGGGCCCCGACCCGAGCGGCATCCACTCGCGGTCGTGGTCCCGGTCCTGGCTGGAGAGCTGGACGGCGAGCAGGGTCTCGGCGGCCTGCTCGCGGGCTACCACGAGCACCGGCCGGTCCTTCCCGCGCCCGTCGTTCTCCTCGTAGGGCACCCAGGTCCACACGATCTCCCCCGGGTCGGGGTCGCCGTCCGGCTCCGGCGCGTAGGTGGTGCGCACCGCGCCCACGGCGCGGGGCTCCACCTCGACCGTCGCACCTGGGCCACTCCGGCCGGGGATCTCGTCTATGCCGATCTCACTGCGATCCATGCGCACACGCTATCGCCGGCGACGATCACTCCACCCCAGGGGGACGACGCCGGCGTCGCCGTCGTCCCCCTCTGTCCCGGCCCGTCAGCCGGCGCCGCCGCGACGGGGGCGGGCCAGCAGGTAGCCGCCGGCGCAGGCCAGGGCGCCGAGCACCCCGCCGCCCGCCGTCCACAGCCAGCGGGGGGTCCACCAGCCGCCGCTCCAGCCGCCCTCGGGCTCGGGAAGAGCCGCCAGGTAGGGCTCCGCCCGGTCCTCGTCCGCCTCGTCCTCGGTGCCGTCACCGGTGGCGAGCACCCCGGCCGTGCCGACCGGCAGCAGCGGGGTGGCCAGCTCGCCGCCCCGGTCCGCCGAGCCGCCCGCGTCCTCCACCGCCGTCCTGACCTCGACGTCGATCGGCTGCCCGAGGTCGCGCTCCGGGAGCTCGGCCACCGTCACCCGCAGGTAGTAGGCGCCGGGCAGCGGGTCGTCGGACCAGGGCTCGGCCCAGCTCCGCACGGTGCGGATGGTGCAGCTGAGCGTCACCGAGCCGGCGTCCTCGGCGGCCGTGGCCAGCTGCTCGCCCCCGGTGCACGCCTGCCGTCGGCGCAGCCCGTCGTAGACGTCCACCCGCCAGGTCGAGGGGCCGCTGCGGGCCGCCGGGTCCGGCAGGGTGACGGTGGCCTCGGCGGTGGCCGTCTGGCCCGCCGCGACCGGGAACATCCAGTACAGGTAGTCGCCGGTCGAGGCCATGGCCCCGCCCTGCTGCCCCTGGTCGAGGACGGTGGCGGTCCTGAAGTTGGTGCCCGCCTCGGCCGGTATCTCCACGTCCTCCGCGCCGGCCGGCCCGGTCCCGGCAAGCAGCACGGCCGCGGTCAGCAGCGAAAGTCGCAGTGCCCTGCCCATCAGGCCCTCCCCACAGCGGTTCCCATACGGACCCACAGGCCCCACACCAGGCCGACGAGCAGTCCGACGACCGTCAGCAGCACCAGCGGCACCCAGCCCCTGGCCAGTCCGAAGGCGGCGACGTCCGACGGCTCGTCGGCCGCCGACACCACGTCGACGGTCAGCTCGACGGGCAGTCCCGGGGTGCGCTCGACGGCGTCGGGCGCCGAGAACGAGCTGCCGACCTCCAGGCAGACGACGCGCCGCTCCTGGTCGTCACCGTCCTCGCCGTCCACCTCGGGCAGCGGATAGCGCAGCCCGGTGGAGATCACGTCGGTGCGGCCGCTGCCCGCCCCGGTGCCGCGCACGAGCTCCTGGCCGTCCTCGTCGAGCGCGCGCAGCAGCACGCCGTAGTCCGGGTCGACCGGGCGGTCGGCGGCGACGCTCACGGAGGCGCGCAGCTCCTGACCCGCCGCCAGCGGCACCTGGTAGAAGCGGTGCTGGCCGAACTCCTCACGGTCGGCGTAGACGCCGACGCCCAGGCGCGGCGCGTCCTGGCACCGCTCGGCGCCGGTCACCGCGGTGGGGTTCTCGACCGGCAGTTCGGCGCGGCCCACCAACTGGTTGAGCCGTTCGGCCAGTCGGTCGGTGTCCTGGACGGCCGTGTAGGTGCCGCCGGTGGCCTCGGCTATGCAGCTCAGCTGCTCGCGCACCGCGTCGTCCAGCGTCAGGCCGAGGGTGTCCACCACCAGGTTGGTGCCGCTGGCGGCCAGTTCGCGGGCGACCACGCACGGGTCTGGCTCGCCGCAGGAGTCCTCGCCGTCGGTGATCAGCACGATCCTCCGGGTCCCTGGCTCGTCGCCGAGGTCCTCGTTGGCGCCGCGCAGCGCGAGGCCGATCGGGGTGAAGCCGGTGGTGGGCCGCAGGGTGGCGACCGCGGTCCTGGCCTCGGTCCTGTCCACCGGACCCACCGGGTAGAGCTGTTCGCTGTCCCGGCAGCCGGCCTCGCGGTCGTCCCCGGGGTTGCCGGCGCCCAGCGTCCTGATGCCGAGGTGCACCTCGGCGGGGACGGCGTCGATGACCTCGTTGAACGCCTGCTGGGCGGCGGCGATGCGGGACTCGCCCCCGCTCATGTCGCGCTCCCGCATGGAGCCGCTCACGTCGAGGACCAGCTCGACCCGCGGCGGTGGCCCCTCCTCGGCCTCGGGCTCGGACTGATCGGCGACCGCACTCGTCGTCAGGGCGCCCGTCGTCAGGACGGCGAACAGGGCGCTGAGGGCCGCCGCCGACCATCGTCTTATGATCATCTTCGGATCCTATTGATCCGTGGCCCGCTCTCCCAAAACGCCGTCAGCTCGCCCCGCGCCGGTACCTTGTGCGGCATGGACGAGAACGTGGGCGCGATCCCCACGACCATGCGCGCCTGGGTGGTGCGCACCCCCGGCCGCCTCGACGCGGTGGAGCTGCCGGTGCCGACGCCGGCCGCCGACGAGCTGCTGGTCCGCGTGCGCACCTGCGGCGTGTGCCGCACCGACCTGCACGTCCGCGACGGGGACCTCCCGCCGCACCGGTCCCCCGTCGTACCGGGACACGAGGTCGTCGGCGAGGTCGTGGCCGCGGGCCCGGACGCGGTGGGACACCCCGTGGGCTCCCGGGTCGGCGTGCCGTGGCTGCGCCGCACGTGCGGCACCTGCCGCTACTGCCGGCGCGGCCAGGAGAACCTGTGCCCCTCCTCGCGCTACACCGGCTGGGACGCGGACGGCGGCTACGCCGAGTACCTGACCGTGCCGGCGGCCTACGCCTACGAACTGCCCGACGGCTACTCGGACCAGGAGCTCGCCCCGCTGCTGTGCGCCGGCATCATCGGCTACCGGGCGCTGCGCCGGGCCGAGTTGCCGCCCGGCGGCCGGCTCGGTATCTACGGCTTCGGCGGCTCGGCCCATCTCACGGCGCAGGTGGCCCTCGCCGAGGGCGCCACCGTGCACGTGTTCACCCGGGCCCCGGCCGCCCGCGCCCTGGCCCTCGAACTCGGCGCGGCCTCGGCCGCCGACTCCTACGCCGAGCCGCCCGAACCGCTGGACGCCGCCATCCTCTTCGCGCCGGTCGGCGATCTGGTGCCGGTGGCGCTGACCGCGCTGGACAGCGGCGGCACCCTGAGCGTCGCGGGCATCTACCTCTCGGCCGTCCCGTCACTGGACTACGAGCGCCACCTGTTCCGGGAGCGGACGCTGCGCAGCGTGACGGCCAACACCCGTGACGACGGGCGGGAGTTCCTGGCGACGGCGGCCGCACACCCGATCAGGACGACGGTGGTGCCCTATCCCTTCGAGGAGGCGGACCGGGCGCTCGACGACCTCGCGGCCGACCGGGTCAACGGGGCGGCGGTCCTCACCATGCCCGCCGCGGGCTGACGCGGACTCACCCTCAGAACTCCGCCGAGCGCAGCGTGCGTTCGCGAACCGAGTCGAGGAAGCCCGGCACGTCCTCCATCCTCGTCCCCGTGCACTGCACGATCAGGTCCATCACGTCCCCGGCGGAGAGGGCGCCCACCACGGGATGCACATGGGCCAGTTCGACCCGCTCCTCCATCCGCTTCAGCACGTGGATGGCGAGGTTGAGCTCGGGCACGTGGCTGGTGTGCCCGAAGTCCAGGTTCTTCCTGATCACCCACATCTCCGGGATGATCTGGCCGAAGACGATGATGTGCGCGAGGGCGAACATCGCCCGGGCACACTGCCGGGCGCTCTCCTCCGACTCGTCCTGCAGCGCCCGCACGGCCTCCTCGTCCTCCGCGAGGTGCGCCTGGATCAGCGCCACCGCGTGCAGCACCTCGTCCTTGGTGTACGGTCTCACTTCGCCGTTCATCCGCCGCCCCCTGCTCACCGTCCGCCTATCGAGCGAGTACCCAGTGTGGCAGGTTCGGGACCGGCTGGAGCCGGTTCGCCCCACTTCAGCAGCCCCAGGAGTCGATTCCGGTCACACCGTCCTGGCGCCCCAGGCGGGCCGGTGCGGATCGTCGGCCCTGACCACGACGTCGGCCGCCTCGGCCGGCCGCACCTCCGCCTCGTACCGGTCGAAGGCGGGCAGCGTCCACCGCAGTCCCTCGGCGGTCCTGCGGGCGAGCGCGCCGGGGCTCAGGGCGAGGTGCACGGCCAGGTCGGCCGGAAACCACTGCCCGAGCAGGAACGCGCCGTGGAGCAGCAGCACTCCGCCGGGCGGCAGCGTCACGTAGTCGCTGCGCGTGGCGCGATCGCGCTCCGCGTCCCACAGGTCGGGCAGCACCCGGCCGGTGCCGTCCGGATCGAGCGGCGTCAGGACCTCGCGCCACAACGCGCCGGTGTCCAGCCACCGTTCGTAGTACGCGTCCGGGTCCTGGCGGCCGAACTCGAAGCGCAACGACGCGGGGCGCAGGAAGCCGGCCGCGCCCACCACGAGCGCCGCCCGCCCGCGCACCCGCAGCTCGCGCGCCACCTCGCCCGCCAGCGCCCCCGGTTCGGCCGCCGGCGCGCCGTCCACCAGCACGCGCCGCCACGGGCCGCCGTCGCCGTCCCGCGCCTCGTCGACACGCGCCGCGAGCTCGCCGGCCAACCGTTCCCAGGTGATCGCCGAAAGGCGCATGTCAGTGGCTCCTCCTACTATCGACCGCATGGTGGGTATCGGAACGATTGTGCTGGGTGTGGCGGACGTCCGGCGGGCGGTGGCCTTCTGGAGCGAGGCCCTCGGCTATGTGCCGAGGGACGAGGTCGAGGACGACTGGGCGGTGCTGGTGCCGCCGGACCGCTCGGGGCCCGGGATAGCGCTCGGCCTGAGCGAGACCCCGCCGCAGCGGCACCCCCGGGTCCACCTCGACCTGTACGCGGCCGACGCGGCGGACCAGGCGGCCGAGGTGGAGCGGCTGGTCGCGCTGGGTGCCGAGCGGGTGGACTGGGATCTCTACCCGGAGGACCCGGACTTCGTGGTCCTCGCCGACACCGAGGGCAACAGGTTCTGCGTGATCGACACGAGCCACCCGTAGCGGGGTCACCGCGGGTCGAGGCGTCCTTCCCTCCGCGTCCCGGCGGTCGCACGATAGAGCAATGGACAAGGAGACCGGCCGGGCGCGGCTCGAGTTGTACGTGGAGGCGCTGCGCGCCCGGATGCCCGCCAGTCAGTTCATCCTGCTGATGCGCGCCTTCAACGCCTGGCTGACGGGCGGGGGCGGCATGATGCGGCTGCACCTGGAGTCCGACGAGCAGGAGCTGTTCACGCCCGAGGTGCAGAGCGAGATGCTGACCCTGATGGGCCTGGTCGGCGCGCTCTCCCCGGGCCACGAGGACCGGGCCGACCACGTGGTGGTGGAGCTGGGCGACGGCGAGCACGTCAAGGGCGCCAGGTCGCTGGTGCCGCGGGAGGTCGCGGACGATCCCGAGCGGCTGGCCGAGATGCGCCGCCGGCTGGACGAGGGCGAGCGCCTCCGCAGGGAGCAGCGGGACAGCGACAGCCTGGAGGTCGACGCGATCGCGCGCGCCAGCGGGATGCTGCCCGAGGGCGAGGCCTAGCCCGGTCGGTAGTGGGCCCAGGTCTTGGGGGTCTCGGAGACGCTCACGGTCGTGAGCTCGGGGATCCGGTCGCGCCACATGTCGAAGATCCACTTGGCGAGCAGTTCGGCCGAGGGCGGCAGGTCCGGACCCAGCGCGTCGTTGAGGTGCCGGTGGTCGAGCGTGTCGTCGAGCCACTTCTTGAAGTCGTCGAGGTCCCGGTAGTCGCGGACGAAACCCGTCGCGGAGAGCTGGTCGGCCCGGGCGGAGAGTTCGAGCACGACCACGTAGTTGTGTCCGTGCATGCGGGCGCAGGGATGCCACGAGGGCAGCCGGTCGAGGACATGGCTGGCCGAGAAGTGGAATTCCTTGGTGATCGTGAACATGCCGATCCCCGCTTCCTGCTCTCGTCGCACTGTAGCCCGTCAGTCCCCGGCCGTCCCCTCCAGGATCCAGCGGTTCAGCGGCACCTCCATCAGGAAGCGCCGCCGCCGCTCCGCGTCGCCGATGCTGTCCGCCTTCCGGCGGACCTCCGCCCCGGCCCGCCGGAGCAGCGCCTCGGCCTCGGCCTCCCCGCCCGCGGCCCGGATCGCCCGGGCGGCGTGCCACAGCACCTCCTCGGTGCGCAGCGCCGGCTTGTCGCCCTCCCGGTCCAGGATCGCCAGGGCCTCCCACGCCACCGCGGCCGCCTCGTCGACGGCGCCGCGCAGCAGCAGCACCCGGGATCGCAGCACATGGGCGGCGATGGTGCTGCGCGTCATCCCGCTGCGCTCGGTCTCCGCGCAGGTCGCCAGCGCGAGACGCTCCGCCTGGTCGAGGTCGCCGGGCCCGGCCGCCGTCTCCAGCACCACCTCGGCGTAGAGGTTGCGCACGATCGGCACCAGGTTGGCCAGCCAGGTGCGCTCGGTCTCCAGCCAGCCCGCCTCGGCCAGCTCCCGTGCCGCCTCGCGGCTGGCGCCACGCCGGGCCAGGACGGTGGCGAGCAGCGCCGTGTTGTACGCGTGCCAGCCGCTCTCGCCGCCGCGGGCCTCCTCGAAGCTCCTGGCCTCGGTGAGCGCCGCCTCGGCCGCCCCGTCCTCGCCCAGGGCGATGAGCAGCTGGGCCAGGTAGTTGAGGGCGATCGGCAGCTCGGCGCGAAGCTTCTCGGAGCGCAGCCGCTCCACGCAACGGGTCAGCCGGGCGTGGGCCTCGCCGAAGCGGCCGGCGTCGAAGAGGTTGACGCCGAGCTGCATCTGGTTGAGGTTGCGGGCGTGCTGGAGCACCGGGTCGTCCCTGCGGCCCAGGCTCGGCTCGGCCGCGTACATCTCCTCGGCCCGACGCAGCACCTCGATGCCGGCGTGCAGGTCGCTCTTCGGCAGCTGCCGCCCGTACTCGACCAGCGTCACGAAGAGCGTGACCGGGTCGCCGCCGCGCTCCGCGAGCTCCACGGCCTCCCGCAGCTTGGCCAGCGAAGGGTCGAGGCCCTGGGTGGCCATGAGGGTCTTGCCGCGCTGCAGGGCGGTGCGGGCCAGCAGCCGCGGATCGGCGAGCCGGCGGGCCGCGGCCTCCGCCTCGGCGGCGAGCGCGTCGATGTCGGGCACGCCGGCGTGCGGTCCCTGGCCACGCCAGCGCACCTCCGTCAGGCTCAGCAGCAGCTCGGCCGCCTCCGCGAGACGCCGGTCCCGGGCGCCGCCGTCCGGCCGCAGCCGCCGGGCGGCCTCGATGGCCTCGGTGCAGTAGCGCTCGGCGTCGGAGAAGGACAGCCCCTCCACGGCCGCCTCCCTGGCCAGGCCCAGGTGGACGTCCGCCGAGTCGGCCAGGCAGCCGGGGCCGCCCTGGCGCAGTTGCGCGGCGAGGTCGAGCCGCAGGGCCCACGGCGGTCCGTCCGCCCCGGCCTGCGGCGCGAGCTCCGTCAGCACCCGCGCGAGGTCCGCGTGTCGGCGCATCCGCTGGGCCGCCGTCAGCTCGGCGTAGATCCCCTCCCGCAGCGCGGCGTGCTCGAACTCGTAGAGGTCGGAGCCGAGCCAGAGCAGCCACTCGGGCCGGTCGGCCCGCTCCCTGACGAGGCCGTGGTCGCGCGCCGTCCTGCGCAGCAGCTCGACCGCCTCGTCATGCGGCACCCCGGTGGCCTCGGCGACGGCCCGGGAGAGGAACGACTGTCCCTGGGCCGCACCGCTGAGCAGCAGCTCGCGCACCGGCTCGGCGAGACGGTAGAAGCGGCGGCTGATCGCGATCGGCAACTCGGCGGGCAGCGCGTCCTGTTGTCCGAGGCCGGTGGCGCGCACCAGGCGCAGGCACTGCTCGACGAAGATCGGGTGTCCGCCCGTCGCGCTGCTCAGCCGGGCGGACAGGGTGGTCGAGCCGGCGCCCGGCACCCGCAGCCGCACCAGCTCGGCGACGGCGTCCGCCGGCAGCCCGGCCAGCGGCTCGCGCTCCAGGCGGTCGGCGAACTCCCACCGTTCCAGGAGCTCGGCGACGGCCGGCGCGTTGCCGCCGACCATCCCGTCCCTGGTGCGGTGGCCGAGCACCAGGCTGAGCGGCTGGTCCGGCAGGCCGGCGACCAGCCGGTCGAGGACCTGAAGGCTCGTTAAGTCGATGAACTGCACGTCGTCGACGACGATCACCACCGGCTTCCCCGCCCCGGCCTGGGCCAGCAGCTCTCCGGCGACCTGCGCGGCGATCGCCTCCTGCTGCGGCTGCAGGCTGTCCCCCGGCAGGGATCCGGTGCGCAGGGCGGCCTCGGTGACCTCCCGCCCCACCGTCATCAGGGGTTCGAGCCCGGGCACGACCATGCCGAGCAGCTGGGGGACGGACCGGAAGGCGGCCGAGCCGAGGCGCCGCCAGACGCCCTCGACCTCGGCCGGCGGCCGCAGCGCGAGCAGCGCCTCGAGCGCCATCAGGAACGAGGTGTCGGGGCCGCCCTCGGGGTCGCACCGCACGGAGACGATCCGGCAGCGAGCGTCGAGCTCCGGATCCTCCTCGACCTGCCGGACGAACGCGGCGAGCAGCGCCGACTTGCCCATCCCCGAGCCGCCCTCGACGGCGAGCACCCGCCCCCGGCCGGCGGCGAGGTCGCGCACCACCCCGGAGAGTCTGCTCATCGAGTCGACTCGATCGACAAAGGCGGCCGGCACCATCGTCCTCCCCCATCTCGCCAACGGCGGATCGATGTCGGTGAGCGCACGTTGATCACCGGGGATCACCTTAGACGAACCCGCCCCCAGGCCACAGGGAACCCACGCCCGCCCGGCCAGCACGCACCGCCGCCAATGCCCCCGTTCGTCCGCCTTGTCACGGTAAGCTCGGGCAGCCAGTCGATGGACGCTTCACCACGAAAGGGGTCGGGCGTGCCGGACGTACCGGAGAGCCTGGTCGATCTGGCCAAGCGGGGTGGTGAGCCCGTGGTCGTGCAGACCCTCCGCTCCGCGACCGCGGCGACCCTGGCCTATATCGTCGCCCTCTGGCTCACCAACGTCACGGCCCCGCTGCTCGCTCCGCTCACCGCGCTGCTGGTCGTCCAGGTCACCCTCTTCGCCACGCTCACCGCCGGCGTGCGCCGGGTCAACTCGGTGATCGCCGGGGTTCTGATCGCCACGGCCTTCAGTGTTCTGGTCGGCCTGAGCTGGTGGAGCCTCGGGCTGCTGATCCTCAGCGCGCTCGCCCTCGGTCACCTGGTGCGGGTCGACGAGTTCGTGCCCGAGGTGGCGATCAGCGCCATGCTGGTGCTCGGCGTCACCCAGCACGCGGAGACCGCGTGGGACCGGGTGCTGGAGACGCTGATCGGCGCGGTCGTCGGGCTGCTGTTCAACCTGGTGATCCTGCCCCCCATCTGGGTGCGCCCGGCCGGCGAGGACATCGAGCAGCAGGCGCGCCGGATGCGGGAGTTGCTGAACCGGCTCGGCGAGGAGGCGGACGAGCCCCGGACCCCGGTCTCGCGGATCGCCGCCAAGATGGAGGAGGCCCGCCGCCTGGACGAGGCCATCGCCGAGGTCGACGCCACGCTCACCCAGGCGGAGGAGAGCCTGCGCCTCAACCCGCGCGTCAAGGAGCCGCTGCTGACCAGGATCGTGCTGCGCACCGGCCTGGACACTCTGGAGTCCTGCGCGGTGATCCTGCGCACCATGTCGCGCAACCTCACGGACCTGGCCACCCGCCGCACCGACGAGCCGCTGTTCCCGCCCGAGGTGGCGTCGGCGCTGCGCGAGCTGTTCACCTACCTGGCCGGGGCCATCGACAGCTTCGCCACGCTGATCACCAGCCAGGTCAGCAGCGCGGCCGACGAGGCCGAGAAGTTCCTCGCGGTGGAGCTCGACGCCGCCAGGCTGAGCCGGGAGCACGTCGCGAAGCTGCTGCTGACCCGGGTTCAGGAGCATCCGCAGCAGTGGCAGCTGCACGGCTCGCTGCTGGCCGACGTCGACCGGATGCTCGACGAGCTCGACATCGAGAAGCGCTCGGCGCACCTGGCCGAGGAGCTGGACCGGATGTCCCGCGAGGAGAGCCGCCGCTACCCCCGGCTGCGCCGCATCGCCGGCACCGCGCGCCGTGTCAGGCGCCGGCTGCCGAGCCTCCGCCTCGGCGCGGGGAGCGGAAGCTGACGCCGTCGGCCCGAGGCCGGTTCGGCCGGCGGTCGGTGACGCCTGCGACGAACCTGCGACACAACCCCGGTTGAGCCGGGCACGAGCTGGCGTCTACCGTGCCGGGGACACATAGATCTGCTGATCACACGGGGGCACACGGAACATGGCACGACCGTCTGACTGGTCTCCGGTCGACATGGACTCGGACCCGACACCCGGTGACCCGGACGACGTTCGGCACCTCGCCGACGAACTCCAGACCTTCGCCGACGAGGTGGGCGAGGCACTCGGCCGCGTCCGGGGCATGGCCGAGGAGCGGGCCGTCCTGGACTGGGCGGGTCTGTCGGCCGAGGCGTTCCGCGCCGAGTTCGACGGCGTGCCGGGCAACCTGCAGAAGCTCCAGACCTCGTATGACATGGCCGCCCAGGCGTTGCAGACGTACTGGCCGAAGCTGGAGACCGCGCAGGGCATGGCCGACCGCGCCCTGGACCGCGCGATCGCGGCGCAGGCCGACCTCTCCTCCGCGCAGGCCGCGCTCTCCGACGCGCAGGACTGGGTCTCCCGGGCCGGCGACGAGGCCGAGCGCCTGGAACGTGAGGGCGAGCGCGACGACATCGAGCCGCCTTCCGAGGCCGAGGTCCGCGCCGCGACCCGTGACGCCACCGCCGCCCAGAGCGCGGCCTCCTCCGCCCGGTCCCGCGTGGACGCCGCCGAGGAGGCGCTCTCCGCCGCGCGTGAACTCGCCCGACAGGCCAAGGAGATGCGTGAGGACGCGGCCCGGGTCTGTGCGGACGAGATCGACGAGGCGTCGGACGCCGGCATCCAGAACCGGCGGTGGTGGGAGGACGCCGTTCACTGGGTGTCCGAGAACTGGGACACCATCGTCGCGGTCTGCAAGGTCGTCGTCGCGGTGCTGGGCATCGTGGTCATGATCATCGGCGGCCCCCTGGCCTGGGTCGTCCTGGCGGCGGCGCTGGTGGTGTTGGCCGACACCCTCTACGACTACGCCAACGGCCGAGCGACACTGTGGGACGTCGCCTTCGCCGCCCTCGACTGCATCCCCGGCATGAAGGGCCTCACCACCCTCGGCGGCCTCGCCATGGGGCTCAGGGGTGGCATCACCGCCCTGCGGGGCGGTCTCCGCGGCATGGGCGTGGCGATGCGCCGCGTCGCGAGCAGGCTCAGGCGGCAGCCGCCACCCGTCATTCACGCGGGCTCGATGAACCCGGTCGACGCGCAACGGTTCATCGACACCAACTACCCGTGGCTCGGCGAGGTGAACGCCACGGGCTTCCCCGGCCACACCCAGAACTGCACGAACTGTGTCGTCGCCGTCGACCGCCGGCTCGACGGCTTCCGGGTGACCGCGGCGCCGATGGCGGGTCCCGGATGGGTGAACCAGGCGGCACTGCGCGCAGAGAGTGTGCAATGGCAGAACGCGACGAGTTACGACGACATCGCCCAGAATCTGATACGCAGAGGAGAGGGGGCGAGAAGCGTCGTGTACATTTCGAGGCCCAACGGTACGGCCCATGTCTTCAACGCGGTTAATTCCCCGCAGGGGATCGTCTTTCTGGACGGCCAGTCAGGCCAGTTGGGGTACCTGGAAGAAGGCGTATCCTCGATATCCCACCTCCCCTATCGGGGCTAGCGCTCCGGACTCCACGAGGGAATATCCACATGATTTCGCAAGACGAAGCGATGCGGATCGCACTGGAATATCTGCAGAATGCCTATCGGAACGAGCAGTACACGTTCGTGATGCAGCCGGAGCTCACGCAGGGATATCGGACCGTGTGGGCCGTGCGCTTCGACACCCAGGAGCACCTGGACACCGGGGACTTCACGAAGGCCCCGATGACACGCGTGCTCCTGGTGCCGAAGGACGGGTCCACGCCGTGGTGGCCGCCCTCGGCCTGGTCCGTGAGCGAGTTCGAGGCGCAGCTCGGGCCCCGCGATGAGTGATCCCCGGCAGCGGGCCGAGCGGTGGCTCGACCAGACCTACCGGGGCCGGGTCGCGCTGCACGGTCCCGCCCCCGTCCAGGAGACGCCGGAGACCTGGCTCTTCGCCTGTGCCACGACCGACGGATCGGCCATGCTCAACGCCTCGCTGGCCGTGCCGAAGAACGCCAGCACGCCGTTCCACCCGGCGACGGACGACCCGGGGGCCGACCTCGCGGCCTTCGACGCCGCGCCGAGCCCCCGGGACCCGCTCGCCCAGGCCCGGCGCACCAACGCCCGAGGCTGCGTCCTGGCCATGCACGCGGCGCTGGGCGGCGCGAAGGCGACGCCGCTGCCGTGGCGGCCCGAGCACGAGAGCCCCGGCTGGTGGGAGCGGCTGGTGCGCCAGTTCTCGCCCGACGCCGACGTGGCCTCGTTCGACGACTGGAACGAACTGGCCACCGAGGTCGAGGTGTACGGCCCTGACGCGCGGGGGCTGGTGTGGATACGCCGCGAGCTCCACGGGGTGGAGTCCAGCGGCCACCTGCTCTACGCGCACCACACCAAGGGCCAGGTCGCGCTGGTCGACCCGATGGCCGGCCGGCTTGGCCGGACCGAGACGCAGGGCGTCAGAGAGCTCGTCCTGGCGGTGGCCCCCAGCCCCGGCCCGACACCCGCGCCCGTGGCCGCCGGCCCCGGCTGGCAGACGCCGGCCGAGAGCTTCGACGCGGCGGTCGCCAAGGCCGAGGCCTGGCTCGGCGAGATCTACGGCGGGGAGGCGGTCCTCGTCGCCCCCGACCCCGCGGACGAGGGGCCGCGCGGCTGGCTCTTCGCCTGCAACACCAAGAGCTTCGCCGAAACGGGCCACTGGGCGGACGGCATGCTGGACGCCGCCCTGGTCGTCCCCAGGAACACGGCCCAGCCCTTCGCCCTGCCCAACTCGGCGCCCTGGACCTGGCTCCGCCAGTGGCAGGAAGGCGGCACACCGCCCGTCGCGCCCCCGCAGCCCGGTCCCGCCGCCTGGCTCGCCCCGACGATGAGCCGCCTCGGCGGTGTCCTCTCGACGAGCGACCACGCCGACTGGCCGTCGCTGACGGCCGAGTTGGCGCGCTTCCCCGAGGGAAGCAGGGCGGTGGTCTGGGTCCGCAGGAGCGACGCCCGGGGCCGGGAGTCCGTGGGCCTGCTGCTCAACGGCATGTGCACGGCCGACGGCATCATCCTGCTCGACAGCATGACCGGCGAGTCGGCGTCCCTGGAGACCGAGGGCATCAGGGCCCTGCACCTGATCCGCTACCGCTGAGCGCTCTGCCGGGAGTGCCGCGCCGGGCCGCCTCTCTCCGCGGCGCCGTCGTGGCCGGCCCGCTCAGCGGTTCCGTCGCGTCAGGCGGTCCCGGCGAGGCGGGGCCACAGCTCGTCGACCTGGCGTTCCAGGTCGTCGAGCGTGCCGTCGTTGTCGAGCACGAAGTCGGCGATGGCCAGGCGCTCCTCGCGGGTGGCCTGGGCGGCCATCCGGGCGCGGGCCTCCTCCTCGGTCATGCCACGAAGGCGCACCAGGCGGTCGAGCCTGGTCTTCTCGGAGGCGTCCACCACGACGACCACGTCGTAGCGGTCCTGTAGCCCACCCTCCGCGATCAGCGGCACGTCGTGCACGACGACGGCGTCCGGCCCGGCGGCGGCCTGCAGCTCGGCGGAGCGGGCGGCCACCAGCGGGTGGACGATCGCGTTCAGCGCCCGCCGGCGTGACTCGTCGGCGAAGACGATCTCGCCGAGCCGCGCCCGGTCCAACGTGCCCTCGGGCGTCAGCACCTCGGGGCCGAACTCGGCCGTCACGGCTGCCAGCCCGAGAGTGCCGCGGGCGACCACCTCACGGGCGATCAGGTCCGCGTCCACGATCACCGCCCCGCGCGCGGCCAGCAGCCGCACCGCCTCGCTCTTGCCGGCACCGATGCCGCCGGTCAGGCCCACTGTCCGCATGCCCGCAGGCTATCGCTCGCCCTCGCCGTCCTCCCGCTCGGCCAGGAAACGCTCGAAGACCTCGCCCAGTTCGTCCGCCGACGGCAGCTCGACCGGCTCGGCGACCAGGCTGCCCCGGGTGGCGATCCCGGCGAGCGCGTCGTACTGCTGCTCGAGGCCGCGCACCACGGCCACCAGCTCCGAGTCGCCCTCGGCCAGCTCGCGCTCGATCTCGTTCTGCGTCTTCAGGGCGCGGCCGCGCAGCGCGTGCGCCGTCTCGGGCAGCACCAGACCGGTGGCCGCGGTGATCGCCTCGAGCACGACGAGCGCCGCGTCCGGGTAGCGGGAGCGGGCGATGTAGTGCGGGACGTGCGCGGCCACGCCGAGCACCCCGTGGTCGGACTCGGAGAGGCGCAGCTCCACGAGTGCGGCGGCGCTGCCGGGGACCTGGGCCTCGTCGAACATGTTCCGGTGTCCCGGCATCAGCTCGGCCGCCCTGTTGCCGTGCGGGGTGAGGCCGACCGGGCGGGTGTGCGGCACGCCCATCGGGATGCCGTGGAAGGTCACGGCGAGCCGCACGCCGAGGCGCTCGACGATCTGCCGTACGGCGAGCGCGAAGCTCTCCCACTCGACGTCCGGCTCGGGGCCCGAGAGCACCAGGAACGGCTGGCCCGTGGCGTCGTGTAGCAGCCGCAGTTCGATGGAGGGCGTGGTGTAGGAGGTCCACCGGTCGCGCCGGAAGGTCATGGTCGGCCGCCGGGCGCGGTAGTCGATCAGGCGGTCGTGGTCGAACCTGGCCACCGTCGTGTAGGGGCGCCCGTCGAGCAGCTGCTCGATCAGCTGCCCACCGGTCTCGCCGGCGTCGATGAAGCCCTCGAAGTGATAGATCAGCACCGGGCCGGCGCTGTCCGAGCCGCCGGTCGCCTCGTCGACCTGTGCCAGGCCGCGCGGCTCCCATGAGTACAACTCCCGCGGATCGCGCACCGTGACCGCTCCCCTTCCGCTGTTTCGCGTACTCACGCGACAACACCCCGCTCCCGCACGGCATTCCCGTGGCGGAAACGGGCGAGGCCCGCACCCCCGAGGGGGTGCGGGCCTCGCCGTCACAACGGTGCGGACCTCGCGGTCTCCGATCAGCTCTGGCCGCCGGCCAGCTTCTCGCGCAGCGCCGCCAGGGCCTCGTCGGACGCCAGGGCGCCCGAGTCCTCGGTCTGCGGCGACGAGTACGAGCCACCGCCGGAGCCGCCCTGCTGGCCACCGCCGCCCGAGCCGGCGGCCTCGGCCTCGGCCTGGGCGTCCGCCTCGCGGGACTTGATGACCTGCGCCTGGTGCTGCTCGAAGCGGGACTGGGCCTCCGCGTACTGGCGCTCCCACTCCTCCCGCTGCTTCTCGTAGCCGGGCAGCCAGTCGTTGGCCTCCGGGTCGAAGCCCTCGGGGTAGATGTAGTTGCCCTGGTCGTCGTAGGAGGCGGCCATGCCGTACAGGGTGGGGTCGAACTCCACGGCCATCGGGTCGGGCCCGAAGTTCTCGTTGGCCTGCTTCAGCGAGAGGCTGATCCGGCGACGCTCCAGGTCGATGTCGATGACCTTGACGAAGATCTCGTCGTTGACCTGGACGACCTGCTCCGGGATCTCCACGTGGCGCTCGGCCAGCTCGGAGATGTGCACCAGACCCTCGATGCCCTCGTCCACCCGGACGAACGCGCCGAACGGCACCAGCTTGGTGACCTTGCCGGGCACGACCTGCCCGATCTGGTGGGTGCGGGCGAACTGCTGCCACGGGTCTTCCTGGGTCGCCTTGAGCGACAGCGAGACGCGCTCGCGGTCCATGTCGACGTCCAGGACCTCGACCGTGACCTCCTGGCCGACCTCGACGACCTCGGAGGGGTGGTCGATGTGCTTCCAGGAGAGCTCGGAGACGTGCACCAGGCCGTCCACGCCGCCGAGGTCGACGAAGGCGCCGAAGTTGACGATCGAGGAGACGACGCCGGAGCGCACCTGGCCCTTCTGCAGGGTGGTGAGGAAGGTCTGGCGGACCTCGCTCTGGGTCTGCTCCAGCCAGGCGCGGCGGGAGAGCACCACGTTGTTGCGGTTCTTGTCCAGCTCGATGATCTTGGCCTCGAGCTCCTTGCCGACGTACGGCTGGAGGTCGCGGACCCGGCGCATCTCCACGAGGGAGGCGGGCAGGAAGCCACGCAGACCGATGTCGAGGATGAGGCCGCCCTTGACGACCTCGATGACGGTACCGGTGACGATGCCGTCCTCGTCCTTGATCTTCTCGATGGTGCCCCAGGCGCGCTCGTACTGGGCGCGCTTCTTGGACAGGATCAGGCGGCCTTCCTTGTCCTCCTTCTGGAGGACGAGCGCCTCGATCTCGTCACCGACGGCGACGACCTCGTTGGGATCGACATCGTGCTTGATCGACAGCTCGCGCGAGGGAATGACGCCCTCGGTCTTGTAACCGATGTCGAGCAGGACCTCGTCCCGGTCGACCTTCACGATGACGCCGTCGACGATGTCGCCGTCGTTGAAGTACTTGATCGTCTCGTCGATCGCGGCGAGGAAGGCTTCCTCGGAACCGATGTCGTTGACCGCAACCTGCGGGGTGGTCACGGTTGTCTCGGTGCTGCTCGTCATGTGGTAAAGGGCTCCGGTACGGACATTCGTAGGCACTGCTACGCCGGAGGCCCAGTATCGCACTGCCGAAGCCGGACAGCCTGAGAAGCGCGCTCCTGGTGGCCCGCGAGCCCGAACGGGCCCTTGAACCGGAGACGCCTCGACAACCGAGGGGACATACAACAGATGCGAGCGCGACCTACTCCGTCCGAGGCGCGCAGGCCCGCGACGCGCCTTATAGCATACGGGCGCATCGGAGCGGGGTCAATGCGCGCTTCGCCCCACGAGGGGCGCTAACGGGCCAAACCAGGCGCTCCTGCCCGAGCGAACGGCTCGAAGGGGCCGCCGCGCCACGTGCGGCGCGCCGGATAGCGGGTCCTTCGGACCGGGATCGGCGCTGGTGGGAGAGTGCTGCTGCCGGTCCGGGCGTGGCACGCCGTGGGTCGGGGCGGCCCGCCCGGGCGCGTGCGGGGTGCCCGCCCCGGCGGAGCGATCGGCCCGGAGGAACGGCGGAGCGCGCTCCCCCGGGCCGGTGTCGGGTGGGTCTCAGACCGCCCGACGGGTCGCGGTGGCCGTCGGCTCCTCCGTGCCGTCCTGCTGCTCCTCGTCCCCGTCCTCAGCCGGGTCCTCCGGGTCCGTGGGGTCCTCGGGGTCCTCCGGGTCCCCGCACTCAGCGGGGTCGTCCGGGTTCTCCGGGTCATCGGGGTTCTCGGGGTCGGTCGGGTCGGCAGGCTCCTCGGGGCTCTCCGGCTCCTCCGGGGCGGGGGTGCCGGTCTCCGGGGCCTCGGGGTCGTCGGGGTCAGCCGGGTCGGTCGGGTCCTCGGGCTCGGTCGGGCACTCCGGGTCCGTCGGGTCCGTCGGGTCCGTGGGGTCCTCGGTGCCCGGCTCCTCGGGCTCGGTCGGCTCCTCGGTGTCCGGCTCCTCCGGCTCCTGCGGCTCCTCGGTGTCCGGCTCCTCCGGCTCCTGCGGCTCGTCCGTCCCGGGGTCCTCCTCGTCCTCCTCCGGCGGGAGGTTGATCGAGCCGTCGCTCTCGACGGGCGGCCGGGGGGTGTCCGGCCGGTCGTCGGCGGCCGGCGGCTCCTGGTCGTCGGTGGTGTCCCGGCCGGCCGGGGTGCGGCCGCCGTCCCGGTCCGGGACGGCCGGGTTCCGCGGGTTGCCGGGGCCGGGGCTGGTCGGCAGGTCGCCCTCGCCGTCCGGGACCTCGTGGACGCCGTCGCGGTAGTAGTCGATCCAGGACCTGACCGTCCGGACGTAGTCCCACGAGTGGTTGTAGCTCAGCAGCGCCTGGTCGAGGTTGTCCGGGTCGGCCAGGCTGCGGCCGGAGGCGCACAGGTAGTTGGCCGCGGCCAGGGCCGCGTCGTAGACGTTGTTGGGGTTGGAGACGCCGTCCCCGTTGCCGTCGGCGCCCCAGCGGGCCCAGGTGGAGGGGATGAACTGCATGGGCCCCACCGCCCGGTCGTAGCGGGAGTCGCTGTCCCACTGGCCGCGGTCGGTGTCGAGGATCTGGGCGAAGCCGTTGCCGTCGAGCACCGGGCCGAGGATCGGGGTCGTGGTGGTGCCGTCCGCGTCCACGTCGCCGCCCCTGGCGTGGCCGGACTCGACCTTGCCGATGCCGGCCAGCACCTCCCACTCCAGGCCGCAGCCCGGGGTGGTCCCGGCGACCGTCTCCGCGGCCCGCCGGTAGGCGTCGAGGACGGTGGCGGGGATGCCGGCCTCGCTGCGGCCGCCGCCCTCGGCGCCGGCGCCGCCCCCGCCGCCCTCGGCGGTGTCGAGCGGCGGCAGGTCGGTGTGGTACGGCGGGTCGCCCACCTCGGCGGGCTCCTCGACCTCGGCCGGCTCCTCGATGCCGGGGCGCTCGACAGGCTCGGGTGGACCGGCCGTGTCGCTGCCCAGCACGTCGGACGCCTGGGAGGCGGTGAGCGCCGCCATGGCCGCGGCGGCCACGGCGGACCCCGAGATTCCCCTGCGGATCCTGCTGATTCGCAACCCCACGCCTCTTCCCCTCCATCGGCCCTTCGGCGACTCGGTGCGGTGACCTGGACGACAGTACGACAGGTGTCGGTTCCCGGGCCAGGGACCCTACTGGTCTGGAGGGAGGGGCAGTTGGGGTCAGTGGGCCGCGGACTCCCAGTTCTCGCCCCAGCCGACCGAGACGTCGAGGGGCGCGCGCAGCTGGACCGCGCCGGCCATCTCGCGCCGCACCAGCGCCTCCAACGGCGCGCGCTCGCCGGGCGCGACCTCGAGCACGATCTCGTCGTGGACCTGGAGCAGCATGCGGGACGCCAACCCCTCGCGGCGCAGCGCCTCGTCCACCCGCAGCATGGCGATCTTGACGATGTCGGCGGCGGTGCCCTGGATCGGGGCATTGAGCGCCATCCGCTCGGCCATCTCGCGGCGCTGGCGGTTGGAGCTGGTGAGGTCGGGCAGGTAGCGGCGGCGGCCGAGCAGCGTCTGGGTGTAGCCGATGGCCCTGGCCTCGTCGACCACATGCTGCAGGTAGTCCCGCACGCCGCCGAACCGCTCGAAGTAGGTGTCCATCAGGGCCCGCGCCTCGTCCCGCGCGATGTTCAGCTGCTGCGACAGGCCGAAGTCGGAGAGGCCGTAGGCCAGGCCGTAGCTCATGGCCTTGATCTTGCGCCGCATCTCGGCGTCGACCTGGCCCCGCTCGACGCCGAAGACCTGCGAGGCGACGGTGTCGTGCAGGTCCTCGCCCGAGGTGAACGCCTCGATCAGGCCGGCGTCCTGGGAGAGGTGCGCCATCACGCGCAGCTCGATCTGGCTGTAGTCGGCGGTCAGCAGGGCCTCGAAGCCGTCGCCGACCACGAAGCCGCGCCGGATGGCCCGGCCCTCGTCGGTGCGGACCGGGATGTTCTGCAGGTTGGGGTCGGTGGAGGACAACCGGCCCGTGGCGGCCACGGTCTGCTGGAAGGTGGTGTGGATGCGGCCGTCGGAGGCGATCGTCTTGATCAGGCCCTCGACGGTGGAGCGCAGCCTGGCCTGCTCCCGGTGGCGCAGCATGATCACCGGCAGTTCGTGCTCGGTCTGGGTGGCGAGCCAGGCGAGGGCGTCCGCGTCGGTGGTGTAACCCGTCTTGGTCTTCTTGGTCTTGGGCAGCCCGAGCTCGCCGAAGAGGACCTCCTGGAGCTGCTTGGGCGAGCCCAGGTTGAACTCGTGGCCCACGGAGGCGTGCGCCTCGGTGACCGCCTGCTGGACGGCCGCCGCGAACTGCTGCTCGAGCCGCTCCAGCCAGGCGCGGTCGGCGGCGATGCCGGCGCGCTCCATCCGGGCCAGCAGCTCCGAGGTGGGCAGTTCGAGGTCGGTCAGCAGCTCGCTGGCGCCCACGTCCGCCAGGCGGCCGGCGAACGCCTCGCCCAGGTCGAGCACGGTGCGCGCCTGCCGCATCAGCGACTCCGCCTCGGCCTCGTCGTCGGCGCCGAAGGCCAACTGGCCGCCCTGGTCGGCCGGCTGGGCCAGCTCGCGGGCCAGGAACTCCACGCTCAGCCCGTCCAACGCGAAGGAGCGGCGCCCCGGCTGGACGAGGTAGGCGGCGAGCGCCGTGTCCATGGTGATGCCGGCGAGCGCCCAGCCGTGCTCGGCGAAGACCCGGCGGACGGCCTTGGCGTTGTGCACCACCTTGGGCCGCTCGGGGTCGGCGAGCCAGCCGGCGAAGGCCCGCTCGTCGGCCTCGTCGATCACGGCCGGGTCGAACCAGGCGGCCGGGCCGTCCGCGGCGGCCAGCGCGACGGCGTGCACGCTGCCGGCGCCGAGCTTCCAGTCGTCCAGGGTCGCGACGCCGAGCGGGGCCGCGCCGCGCTCCGCCAGCCAGGGCTCGAGGCCGCCCGCGGTGAGCAGGACGCCGTCGACGGTGAACTCGCCGAGCGCGCCCGTCTCTGGCTCCTCGGACCGGCCGGGGTCGACGGCGAACAGCCGCTCCCGGAGGCTCGGGTTGCGGAACTCCAGGGCGTCGAGCAGCACGGTGAGCGCGGACTCGTCGTAGGGCTGGCGCGCCAGGTCGGCGGGGAGGCAGCCGAGCTCGACGTCCCGCGCGAGCTCGGTGAGCACCCGGTTGAGCTTGACCGATTCCAGGTGGTCGCGGAGATTCTGGCCGGCCTTGCCCTTGACCTCCTCGGCGCGCTCCACCAGGCCGTCGAGCGAGCCGAACTGGTTGATCCACTTGGTGGCCGTCTTCTCGCCGACGCCCGGGATGCCCGGCAGGTTGTCCGAGGGGTCGCCGCGCAGGGCGGCGAAGTCCGGGTAGAGGGCGGGCGGCAGGCCGTACTTCTCCTGGACCTTCTCGGGCGTGAAGCGGGTGAGCTCGGAGACGCCCTTGGTCGGGTAGAGCACGGTGATCCGGTCGCTGACCAGCTGGAACGCGTCCCGGTCGCCGGTGACGATGGACACCTGGAAGCCCTCGTCCGCGGCCTGGGTGGCCAGCGTGGCGATCACGTCGTCCGCCTCGTATCCGGCGACCGCGAACCGGCGCACCCGCATGGTGTCGAGCAGCTCGCCGATCAGCTCGACCTGGCCCTTGAACTCGTCGGGCGTGGCCGACCTGGTGGCCTTGTACTCCGCGTAACGGTCCGAGCGCCAGGTGGTGCGCGAGACGTCGAAGGCGACGGCCAGGTGCGTGGGCGCCTCGTCGCGCAGCGTGTTCACCAGCATGGAGGTGAACCCGTAGATCGCGTTGGTCGGCTGGCCGACCGCGGTGGTGAAGTTCTCCGCGGGCAGGGCGAAGAAGGCCCGGTACGCCAGGGAGTGCCCGTCAAGCAGCATCAGGCGCGGGGCGCTGGGCGGGGCCGCCTCGGCCTTCTCCTTCTCGGACATCTCAGCCTTCCCGGAGCTCTTGTTCTCAGCCACGTGGCCGATCCTCCCATGGACCACTGACAGTCCAGGTTCCGCCGTGGCACGATCGGTGACGAAGATCCGGGAAGTGATCCGGGAAAGAGGAGTCGCGCCATGGCCGCCAAGCCGCCCGCCGCCGATCCGGTGCAGGACGCACCGAGGGTCGGCGAGCCGAAACACTCCGCGGTCGGGCTGCCGGCCATCGGGCAGGCGCTGAGGACGGCCCAGGCGCAGATGGGGGTGCGGCGCACCGCGCTCACCCTGCTGCGGGTCAACCAGCACGGCGGCTTCGACTGTCCCGGCTGCGCCTGGCCCGAGCCGGACAAGCCGCACACCGCCGAGTTCTGCGAGAACGGCGCCAAGGCGGTGGCCGAGGAGGCCACCCTGCGTCGGGTCACGCCCGAGTTCTTCGCGGCCCGTCCGGTGGCCGAGCTGGCGTCCCGCTCCGGCTACTGGCTGGGGCAGCAGGGTCGGCTCACCCACCCCATGTACCTGGCCGAGGGGGCCGAGCACTACGAACCGGTCAGCTGGGAGCGGGCGTTCGCGCTGGTCGCCGAGGAGCTGCGGGCCCTGGACTCGCCCGACGAGGCCGTCTTCTACACCTCGGGCCGCACGAGCAACGAGGCGGCGTTCCTCTACCAGTTGTTCGCCCGGGAGTTCGGCACCAACAACCTGCCGGACTGCTCCAACATGTGCCACGAGTCGTCCGGGTTCGCGCTCACCGAGACCCTGGGCATCGGCAAGGGCAGCGTGCTGCTCGACGACCTGTACCGGTCCGACCTGATCATCGTCGCCGGCCAGAACCCCGGCACCAACCATCCCAGGATGCTCTCCGCGCTGGAGAAGGCCAAGGAGGCCGGGGCGCGGATCATCACCGTGAACCCGCTGCCCGAGGCGGGTCTCGAGCGGTTCCGCAACCCGCAGACGCCGCGCGGCCTGGCCGGCGGCGGCACCGCGCTGACCGACCTCTTCCTGCAGATCAGGCTCGGCGGCGACCAGGCGCTGTTCCGGATGCTCAACGCGCTGCTGCTGCGCCGCCACGCGGACGGCGACGCGGCGGCCGTGGACACCGCGTTCATCCGCGAACACACCCACGGCTTCGACGACTTCGCCAAGGTCGCCGACGAGGCCGACTGGGACGAGACGATGCGCGCCACCGGTCTGCGGCGGGACGAGATCGAGCGCGCCCTGGAGATGGTGCTCGCCGCCAAGAGCGTCGTGGTCTGCTGGGCGATGGGGCTCACCCAGCACAAGCACTCGGTGCCCACCATCAGGGAGGTCGTCAACTTCCTGCTGCTGCGCGGCAACGTGGGCCGGCCGGGCGCGGGCGTCTGCCCGGTGCGCGGCCACTCCAACGTGCAGGGCGACCGCACGATGGGCATCGTGGAGCGGCCGGCGCCGGAGCTCCTGGCGGCCATCGAGCGGGAGTTCGGCTTCACGCCCCCCGCGGCCCACGGTCTCGACGTGGTGGACTCGATCCGCGCGCTGCGCGACGGGCGGGTCAAGGTGTTCTTCGCGATGGGCGGCAACTTCGTGGCCGCCTCCCCGGACACCGAGGTCACCGAGGACGCCATGCGGCGGGCCCGGCTCACCGTGCACGTGTCGACCAAGCTGAACCGCTCGCACTGCGTCACCGGCGCCCGGGCCCTGATCCTGCCGACGCTGGGCCGCACCGAGCGCGACACGCAGGCGAGCGGCGACCAGTTCGTCACCGTCGAGGACTCCATGGGCATCGTGCACGCCTCCCGCGGGCGGCTCAGGCCGGCCGGCGAGCGGCTGCTGTCCGAGCCGGCCATCGTCTGCCGGCTGGCCCGCGCCGTGTTCGGCGAGCGGAGCGCCACGCCCTGGGAGGAGTTCGAGGCCGACTACCGGCTGATCAGGGAGCGGATCTCCCGGGTCGTCCCCGGCTTCGAGGACTTCGAGGCCCGGGTCGCCCGCCCCGGCGGCTTCGCCCTGCCGCACGCCCCGCGCGACGAGCGGCGGTTCCCCACCGCCACCGGCAAGGCCAACTTCACCGCCGCGCCCGTGGAGTTCCCCGCCGCGCCCGAGGGTCGGCTGCTGCTGCAGACGCTGCGCTCGCACGACCAGTACAACACCACGATCTACGGCCTCGACGACCGTTACCGCGGTATCTCCCGGGGCCGCCGCGTCGTGCTGGTGCACCCCGAGGACGCGGCGGCGCTCGGCCTGGCCGACGGTGACCACGCCGACCTCACCAGCGAGTGGACCGACGGCAGCGAGCGCACCGCGCCCGGCTTCCGGGTGGTCCTCTACCCGACGGCCCGCGGCTGCGCGGCGGCCTACTACCCGGAGACCAACGTGCTGGTGCCCCTGGACTCCACGGCCGACGTCAGCAACACGCCGACCAGCAAGTCGCTGGTCGTCAGGCTCACCCCGGCCGTCCCGCGCCAGGACGCGACCTGATAGAACGCACCCCATGGGCGAGCACAACGAGCACGGAACCGAGTTCCCACCCCAGATCGTCGAGCAGTGGGCCGGCCTCGGCCTCGACCTCGCCGCGCTGTTCTCCGCCGGCGCCCTCGGCCAGCGGATGGGCGTCCGCCTGCTGACCGCGGCGCCCGAGCGCGTGGTCGGCACCCTGCCCGTCGAGGGCAACACCCAGCCGTACGGGCTGCTGCACGGTGGCGCCTCGGCCGTGCTCGCGGAGACCCTGGGCTCCGTGGGCGCCATGCTGCACGCCGGGCCGAACAAGATCGCGGTGGGCGTGGACCTCAACTGCACCCACCACCGGGCGGTGCGCACCGGCCTGGTCACCGGCGTCGCCACCCCCGCGCACGCCGGCCGCACCTCGGCCACCTACGACATCGTCCTCACCGACGACCAGGGCAAGCGGGTGTGCACGGCGCGCCTCACCTGCGCGCTGCGGCCCGCCGCCCAGCAGAGCCAGGCGGCGGACCCGACGACGTCCGGCTGAGCCCCGGTTACTCGATGGCCTCGCCCAGGTAGGCGGCGCGCACCCGGGCGTCGGACAGCAACGCCCCGGCCTCGTCGGACATGACGACGGCGCCCGTCTCCAGGACGTAGCCGCGGTCGGCCAGTTGGAGCGCCTGCGAGGCGTTCTGCTCCACCAGCAGCAGCGTCGTGCCCTGCGCGTTGATCTCCCGCAGGATGTCGAAGATCTGCTGCACGATCAGCGGCGCGAGACCCATCGACGGCTCGTCGAGCAGCAGCAGCTCCGGCTTGCCCATCAGCGCCCGGCCGATGGCCAGCATCTGCTGCTCGCCGCCGGACAGGGTGCCGCTGACCTGCTTGCGCCGGTCGGCGAGGCGCGGGAAGAGGGTGAACACCCGGTCCAGGTCCGCCGGATCGGGGCGCTTGAGCCGGTAGGCGCCCATCCGCAGGTTCTCCAGCACCGTCATCCGCGCGAACACCCGCCGGCCCTCGGGCACATGGCCGATGCCGAACTGCACGAGCTCGTGCGACTTGATGCCGTCCACCCGCTCGCCGCGCAGCAGCACCTGGCCCTGGCGGGGCTGGATCATGCCGGAGGCCGTCTTGAGCGTGGTGGACTTGCCGGCGCCGTTGGCGCCGAGCAGCGCGACCACCTCGCCCTCGCCGACCGTCAGGCTCACGCCCTTGAGCGCCTCGATGGCGCCGTAGTAGACGTGCAGGTCCCGCAGTTCGAGCAGCGGGGTGCCGCCTTCCGTGTCCTCGGCGGACCGCCGTGGCTCCTGCTCCACCTCGGTGCTCACGACTCCTCCTCGCCGTCCGCCGCCGCACGCTTCTCGGCGTCGCCGGTCCTCGCCTCCGGGATGGCGGCCGCCTGGGCCGCGTGCTCGGCCTGTTCGGCCACCAGCTCGGCGACGGCGGCCTGCTCGTCGTCGTCGGCCGGCGCGCCGAGGTAGGCCTCGATCACCGCCGGATCCTGCTGCACCTCGGCGGGGGTGCCCTCGGCGATCTTCTTGCCGAAGTTGAGCACCACCACCCGGTCCGCGACCGACATCACCAGGCGCATGTCGTGCTCGATCAGCAGGACGCTGACAGCCAGTTCGCCGTTGATCCGGCGGATCAGCACCTCCAGGTCCCGCTTCTCGGTCGGGTTGGTGCCGGCCGCCGGCTCGTCGAGGAGCAGTACCTCGGGGTCCGTGGCCAGCGCCCGGGCGATCTCGAGCCGCCGCTGCTCGCCGTAACTGAGCGCCGACGCCAGCTCGTTGATCCGACCTTCGAGGCCCACGAAGGACAGCACCTCGTGCGCCTTCCGGTCACTCGCCCGCTCGTCGCGCCGCGCGTTGGGCAGCCCCAGCATGATGGAGACGGCGTCCGTGCGCTGTCGTGTCTCGACGGCGATCTTGACGTTCTCCAGCACGGTGAGCGCGCCGAACAGCCGGATGTTCTGGAAGGTGCGGGCCACCCCCAACCTGCTGATCTTGTGCGGCTTCTGGCCGCGCAGCTCGTGCGCGCCGCCGGCCCGCGGCCGGAAGGTGATCGTCCCCTCCTGCGGGACATAGGCGCCCGTCAGCGAGTTGAACAGCGATGTCTTGCCGGCGCCGTTCGGGCCGATCACAGCCAGGATCTCGCCGCGCCCCATGCGCAGCGCGACCGCGTCCAGGCTCGTGAGGCCGCCGAACCGCAGCGTCACCGCGGAGGCGTCGAGCACGTCGTCGCCGGCCTGCCGGGCCGCCGCGGCCCGCGCCGCCTCCTGCATCTCCGTGGTCATGACTGCGCACCTCCGGGCTGGGCGCCCAGCGCGTCAGCGCCCGCGGTGCCCTCCTCGGCCATCTTCAACTCGTGCTGCCGGCGCCGCGAGGGCCACAGGCCCTGCGGGCGGTAGATCATCATCAGGACCAGCAGCCCGCCCAGGTAGAGGAAACGGTCCTGGGGGTCGACGGTGTCCCGCAGGTACTCGGGCAGCCACACCAGGATCGCCGTGCCGAGCAGCACGCCCGGGATCGAGCCCATGCCGCCGAACACCACGTAGGCGAGCGCCAGCACCGACATCATCACCACGAACTGCTCGGGGTTGATGAACCCCTGCTTGCTGGCGTAGATCACGCCCGCCACGCCGGAGGTCGACGCGCCGATGGCGAACGCCAGCAGCTTGAAGCGGACCGTGTCGACGCCGGTGGCGGCCGCCGCCACCTCGTCCTCGCGGATCGCCGTCCAGGCGCGGCCCACCCGGGAGTGTTCGAGCCGGATGAACAGCACCAGCACGATCACGATCGCGGCCAGCTGAACCCAGTAGTAGGGCTGCGGGTCCAACTCCCAGTCGTACGACCAGAACCCCAGGTCGACCGAGAACTTGTCCAGGCCCTGCGCGCCCCGGGTGCCGCCGGTGAACTCGTTCAGGTTCCTGGCCAGCAGGTAGACGATCTCGTGGAAGCCGAGCGTCACGATGGCCAGGTAGTCGCCGCGCAGCCGCAGCGTCGGGGCGCCGAGCAGCACCCCCGCGATGAGGCAGGTGAGCACGGCGATCGGGATCACCAGGAAGTTGTTCAGCTCGAACGGGGGCTCCACCGGGAGGCCGCCCGTCCAGAAGGCCGCGCTGTAGGCGCCGATCGCGAAGAACGCGATGAAGCCCAGGTCCAGCATGCCGGCCCAGCCGATGACGACGTTCAGGCCGATGGCGACCATCACGTAGACGCCGATCTGGTCGACCAGCACCTGCTGCCAGAAGGTGGAGACGAGCAGCGGCAGGATGATCAGGAACACCAGCAGCGCCCCGAGGCCGCCCCAGCGGTAGGCGCGTTGGCCGCGCACCTGTCCCACCAGACGCTGGATCGGGCGGGTGATCTCCCCGCCCCACCGCCGGCCCTGGGTGCCCACCTGCTCGCCGTAGAACTCGCGCACCGCCCAGACGCCGACCAGGATGGCCAGCCACACCAGGACGCCGGTGCTCTGGAAGTTCGCCTGGATGGCGTGGAACAGGTCGTTGCGCTCGCCCTGCTCACCGGTCACCTGGGCCATCACCACGGCGAGCACGACCATGCCGAACAGCCGCTGCCAGCGGGGCTGTTGGTACCAGCGGCGCTGTCGGAGCCGGGCGGCCGCCGAGAGCGGCTTGCGGACGCTCACATCGGCACTCATGCCGTCCTCCCCACGCGCTCGCCGAGAATGCCGGTCGGGCGGAACATCAGCACCAGCACCAGGACGGCGAAGGCACCGACGTAGCGCCAGGCGTCACCCCACAGCTCGACGGTGAACGACTCGACCACGCCGAGCGTCAGTCCGCCGAGCATGGCGCCGCGGACGTTGCCGATGCCGCCGAGCACGGCCGCCGCGAACGCCGTGATGCCCGGCAGGAAGCCCATCTGGTAGTCCACCTGGAGGTTGGTGCCGAACAGGAAGCCGGCGACGCCACCCATCAGTCCACCCAGCACGAAGGTCCGGGAGACCACCTTGTCGATGTCCACGCCCATCAGCGAGGCGACCTCGGGGTCCTGCGCCACCGCCCTGATGCCGGAGCCCAGCTTGGTGCGGTTGACCACGAAGTCCACCGTGATCAGCATCGCCACGCCCGTGACCACGATGATCAGCTGCGTCACGCTCACCGGGGCGCCGAAGAAGTCGAAGAGCCGCCGGTTCTCGTACATGGACGGCATCGGGATCGGGTAACGCCCGAACAGCTTGCCCGCCAGGTTGTACAGAAAGAACGACGCGCCGATGGCCGTGATCAGGAAGACCAGACGTGGCGCGTTCCGTCTGCGAAGGGGCCGATATGCCGCCTTTTCGAGTCCGAACGCGACCAGGCCGCCCAATGCCGCGCCGGCGCAGATGCCGAGCAGCACATACAGGACGGATTGTGGGCCTGACGGGTCGGCGACCGGTTCGATCAGGGTGAGCGCGATGACTCCCCCGAATCCGCCGGACATGAAGACCTCGCTGTGCGCGAAGTTCAGCAGTTGGAGAACACCGTAGACGAGCGTGTAGCCAATGGCGATGACGGCGTACAGCGAGCCGAGCACCACACCCAGGACAAGAACGTCCCAGATATCGGAAAGGGACATGGACTGACTTCCTTGTGGGAACGAACGGCAGCGGGCCTTTCGAGCCTGCGGGGCGGACGGGCCGGCGGGGCGGGACGGTTCGCGTCCCGGCCCCACCGGCCCGGGCGGCCGCTAGCCGCCCACCAGCTCCTCGACGGCGCCGACGTAGCCGATCGCGTCGCCCTCGACCTGGTACAGGTAGATCGCCTGCTGGGTGAACTCACCGTTCTCGTCGAACGAGAAGGTCTTGGTCAGCCCCTCGTACTCCGCGCCGGCCAGCGCCTCGTACAGCGCCTGCCGGTCCACCGAGCCCTCGGCGTGCAGCGCCGCGATCTGCTCGATGATCATGTTCGCCGCGTCGTACGACTCGGCGGAGTACGTGCCGGGCGCCACGCCGAACTCGGCCTCGTAGCGCTCGGCGAACGACTGGGTGGCCTCCTCCTGGGTGGCGTCCGTGCAGGGGCAGGTGAGGTAGAAGCCGTCCACCGCGTCCCCGGCCAGGTTGATCAGCTCGTCGTCGTTCGAGCCGTCGCCGGACATCACGATGCCCTCGTAGCCCGCCTCGTTCAGTCGGGTCGCGAACGGCGCCAGCGCCTCGTAGTACCCCGCGTAGATCAGCGCGTCGGCACCGGACTCCACCACCGAACGGGCGGCGTTGCCGTAGTCGACCGTGTCCGCCGGCACGCTCTCCCGGGTCACCGAGAGGCCGGCGGCGCCCAGGTCGGCCTCCGCGACGTCGGCGAGGCCCTCGCCGTAGGGGGTCACGTCGTCGATCACGACGACGTCGTCCACGCCGTCCGTGCCGGCCAGGAAGTCGGCCATCGCGGCACCCTGGGCGTTGTCGTTCGGCACCGCGCGCAGGAACGTCGGGAAGCCCTGCTCGGTCAGCGTCGGGTTGGTCGCCGACGTGGACACGGCGGCCAGGCCGGCCTGCCCGTAGAGCGGCGCCGAGACGTTGGTCGGACCGGAGAACGCGGGGCCGACGACCGCGACCACGTCGCTGTCGTCGATCGCGCTCTGGGCGGCCGTGGTGGCCTGCGTCTCGGAACCCTGGTCGTCGGCGGCGAAGTACTCGAGCTCGAAGTCGTAGTCGCCCGACTCATTCGCCTCGTTGATCGCGAGCTGTACGCCGTTCTGCATATTCTCGCCAAGGCCCACGTTCTGCCCGGAGAGCGGCCCCTGATAAGCGATCTTGTAGGTCGTTCCGCCGTCGCCCCCGTCGTCACTGCCGCAGGCGGTGAGCACGAGCGCCCCAGCCACGATGGGTATCGCGAACCGCGCGATGGATTTGTTGAGCACTTCCAGAACCCCCTGGAGCGAGCCAGACGTGTGTCGTCACCGCACAGCTCCCATGCGCAAGGCACACCGGTGCGGCGTGCAGCGGAATCTATTGCCCCGTGTGCTGCGCGAACACACCACAGCGACAGATGTGATCGCCTCGTGACCTCTGGCACATGCCGGAAACAGAACACGCCTCACCGGTCACCGGACGATCCATCCAAGATCCACTCATCCCGGACCGAGTGTTCCCACCCGCAAAAGAGCGCGCCCGGGGTGGGGAACCCCGGGCGCGCTCTGACCCGTAATGTGGTGAATTAACAGGCCGTTAACTCATGGCCGAAACCACTACTTCTGCTGCTGCTTCTGCCGCTTCTCCTCGGCGTCCTGAATGACCGCCTCGGCCACCTGGTGCATGGAGAGCCTGCGGTCCATCGAGGTCTTCTGGATCCACCGGAACGCGGCCGGCTCGGTGAGGCCGTACTGCGTCTGCAGCACGCTCTTCGCCCGGTCGACCAGCTTCCGGGTCTCGAGCCGCTGCGCGAGGTCGGCGACCTCCTTGGAGAGGCTCCTGAGCTCGTTGAACCGCGAGACGGCGATCTCGATCGCCGGCACCACGTCGCTCTTGCTGAACGGCTTCACCAGGTAGGCCATGGCCCCCGCGTCGCGCGCCCGCTCGACCAGGTCCCGCTGCGAGAACGCGGTCAGCATCAGCACCGGCGCGATGGACTCGGAGGCGATCTTCTCGGCGGCCGAGATGCCGTCCATGACCGGCATCTTCACGTCGAGGATCACCAGGTCGGGCGTGAGCTCGCGGGCCAGCTCCACGGCCCGCTCACCGTCCCCCGCCTCGCCGACGACGGTGTACCCCTCCTCCTCCAGCATCTCCTTGAGATCGAGCCGGATGAGGGCCTCGTCCTCGGCGATGACGACGCGGGTGGTGTTCGGCGGGACATGAGCGGTGTCCGCCTCGGTGGTGGCCTGGGCCGGAGTGGTGGGCTCGTCGGGGACGTCGGGGGTGCTCACGATGCTCCTCGTTTCCTGCCTGATGGGGCACTCACGAGAGTACCCATTCGTCACCGCGGCGGCTGAGCCGATACACTC
Source organism: Streptomyces millisiae (assembly GCF_031845425.1). Classification (NCBI taxonomy): domain Bacteria; kingdom Bacillati; phylum Actinomycetota; class Actinomycetes; order Kitasatosporales; family Streptomycetaceae; genus Streptomyces; species Streptomyces millisiae. The sequence continues at coordinate 12,957 of NZ_JAVREM010000011.1, read as the reverse complement.
GCCGAGCGCTCCCCCGCCGGGTTGGTGGAACGGCATACACGGAGGTCTCAAACACCTCTGCCCGAAAGGGCTTGCGGGTTCGAATCCCGCACCCGGCACGCCCTCGCCCCCCGCGCCCGTCCGGGGGACCCCCGGCCCCGCATCCCCGCACCCCCCGCGTGTCAGCGCGGTGAGTCGTCCTCACCCACGTGGTGGACCCGCACCAGGTTGGTCGTGCCCGGGGTGGCGGGCGGCGAGCCGGCCGTCATCACCACGATCTCGCCCTTCCGGCACCGGCCGCTGTCCAGCAGCCGCTCGTCCATCTGCGCGACCATCTCGTCGGTGGTCTGCACGGTGGGCACCAGATGGGTCTCCACGCCCCAGGTCAGGGTGAGTTGGGCGTAGGTGGCGGGGTCGGGGGTGAAGGCGACCACGGGGATCGGCGAGCGGTAGCGGGCCAGCCGGCGGGCCGTGTCGCCGCTCTGGGTGAACGCGACCAGCAGCTTGGCGTCGAGGAAGTCGCCCACCTCGGCGGCGGCCCGGGCCACGGCGCCGCCCTGGGTCCTCGGCTTGGTCGACTCGGTCAGCGGCGGCAGCCCGCGGGAGAGCATCTCGTCCTCGGCGGCGGCCACGATGCGGCTCATGGTGCGGACGGTCTCGACCGGGTAGCGGCCGACGCTGGTCTCGCCCGAGAGCATCACCGCGTCGGTGCCGTCCATGACGGCGTTGGCCACGTCCGACGCCTCGGCGCGGGTGGGCCGGGAGGACTCGATCATCGAGTCGAGCATCTGGGTGGCCACGATGACCGGCTTGGCGTTGCGCCGGGCCAGCGCGACGGCCCGCTTCTGGACCAACGGCACGGACTCCAGGGGCACTTCGACCCCCAGGTCGCCGCGGGCCACCATGATCCCGTCGAAGGCGTCGACGATGTCCCGCAGGTTCTCCTCAGCCTGCGGCTTCTCGATCTTGGCGATGACGGGCAGGAACCGCCCCTCCTCGGCCATCACCCGGTGCACGTCCTTGATGTCGTCACCGGAGCGCACGAAGGAGAGGGCGATGACGTCCACGCCGGTGCGCAGCGCCCAGCGCAGGTCCTCGATGTCCTTGCCCGAGAGGGCGGGGACGGAGACCGCGACGCCCGGGAGGTTCAGGCCCTTGTGGTCCGAGACCAGGCCCCCCTCGACGACGACGGTGCGCACCTCGGGCCCCTCGACGGCGGACACCTCGAGCGCGACCCGGCCGTCGTCGACGAGAATGCGCTCGCCGGCCGAGACGTCGGCGGCGAGGCCCGGATAGGTGGTGCCGCAGCGGTTGTGGTCGCCGGCCACGTCCTCGGTGGTGATGGTGAATTCGTCGCCGGTCTCCAGGAGGACGGGACCTTCCCTGAAGCTGCCGAGCCGGATCTTGGGCCCCTGGAGATCCGCGAGAATTCCGACGCTACGCCCCATTTCCTCGGCGGCCCGCCGGACCCGCTGGTAGCGCAGCTCGTGCTCGCGGTGGGCGCCATGGCTGAGGTTGAGCCGCGCCACGTCCATTCCGGCTTCGACGAGCGCCACGATGCGCTCATATGAGTCGGTAGCTGGCCCAAGTGTGCAAACGATTTTTGCTCGGCGCATAGGCCAACTGTAGGAGTTACCAGTGAGTAGCGGGCTATGCGAAAGTGACCACACGACGGCCGGATTTTAAAGAGGAGACCCACAACTCACAGAATGAGCGTGGCCCCGCTCTTTTGAGCTCCGCTTTATGGGTAACTCATCTCGCCTAACGAAAAGGAGAGTGCCCCCTCCCGCGGGTCGCAAACTCCGGGGTGCGCCGGCGCACGGTGTCCGCGCGCAACCCGAAGGTGGTGAACGCCGCCCGTTCGGGCAACGAGTAGCAGCGCTCGCCGGTCAGCGCGTTCAGGATGACGGCGCTGCGGTGGGCCAGCAGCCCCAGATCGGGCGCGCCGACGCCGTGCGTGTGCCGCTCGGCGTTGAGCACGAAGATCGAGCCGGTGACGGCCGGGTCCAGGTCCAGCCGGTAGTCGGGGTGGATCCGGGGCCGGCCCGCCGCGTCCCGCCGGAGCGCCTGGTCGAGGGCGGGCAGCAGCGGGTCGAGCGACCGCTCGCGGTAGCCGGTGGCCAACACCAGGGCGCCGGTGGTGAGCCGGGAGCGCTCGCCCTGCTCCTCGTGCTCCAGGTGCAGTTCGATCCCGGTGGTGCCGAGGCGCCCCGCCGTCCGGACGCTGACACCGGGGACGAGCACGGCGTCCGGCCAGGCGCCGTGCACCGAGCGGCGGTAGAGCTCGTCGTGGATGGCGGCGAGCGTCTCGTGGTCGATCGCCTTGTGCAACTGCCACTGCCGGCGCACCAGTTCGTCCCGGGTGGACTCCGGAAGCCCGTAGAAGTAGCGGGCGTAGTCGGGCGTGAAGTGTTCGAGCCCGAGCCTGCTGTACTCCATCGGCGCGAACGCCGGCGTGCGGCTGAGCCAGTGCAGCCGCTCGTGCCCCTCGGGGCGGCGGCGCAGCAGGTCGAGGAAGATCTCGGCCCCCGACTGCCCCGAGCCGACGACGGTGACGTGGTCGGCGGCGAGCAGCCGGTCGCGGTGGTCGAGGTAGTCGGCCGAGTGGATCACCGGGATGGTGGTGGTCTCGGCGAGCGGCCGCAGCGGCTTGGGGATGTGCGGGGCCGTGCCGATGCCGATGGCGATGTTGCGGGCATGGGCCCGGCCGACGGCCTCGGCCTCGCCCTGCGGGCCGAGGCGGGTGAAGTCCAGGTCGAAGACGGCGTTCTCCGCGTTCCACCGGATGGCGTCGACCTGGTGACTGAAGTTCAGCCCGGGCAACTGACGGGAGACCCAGCGGCAGTAGGCGTCGTACTCGGCGCGGTGGCTGTGGAAGCGCTCGGCGAAGTAGAAGGGGTAGAGGCGCTGTTGGTGCCGCAGGTAGTTGAGGAAGCTCCACGGGTTGGTGGGGTCGGCGAGGGTCACCAGGTCGGCGAGGAAGGGGACTTGGAGGGTGGTGCCCTCGATCAGCAGTCCGGGGTGCCACTGGAAGTCGGGGCGCCGCTCGTACCAGGCGCAGCGGAGCCCCGGGATCGGGTAGCTCAGTGCGGCCAGCGACAGGTTGGCGGGGCCGACGCCGATGCCCGCGAGGTCCAGCGGGGCTTCGATCTCATTGGTGGTCATCGCCGGGGTCTCTCTGGGTCGTGACATCGGTGCCGGGTGCGCCGTCCGTGCCGTCATGCTGGTCGAGGACGAGCTTGATCAGCGCCGCGAGGTCGCTGGGGTGGACGTGGGGGTTGAGCAGGGTCGCCTTGAGCCAGAGGGCCGGGGCGCCGCCGAGGGGGCGGCGGACGGTGGCGCGGCCGAGCACGGCGCGACCGTCGACCAGCAGCCGGCGCCGGACGGCCGCGACCTGGGCGTCGGTGGCGCCGGCGGGGCGGAACAGCACGGTGCTGATCGTCGGTCGGGAGTGCAGTTCGAGCCCGGGCTCGGCGGCGACCAGGGCGGCGAACTCGGCGGCCGCGGCGCAGACGCGGTCGACGAGGGCGGCCAGGCCCGTGCGGCCGAGGGCGCGTAACGTCACCGCGATCTTGAGGACGTCGGGTCGGCGGGTGGTGCGCGGGGAGCGGCCGAGGAGGTCGGGCAGCCCGGCCTCGGTGTCGTCCTCGGCGTTGAGGTAGTCGGCGCGCTGGCCGAGCGGGGCGAGGGCGGCCGCGTCGGGCACGGTCAACACCCCCGCGGCGACGGGCTGCCAGCCGAGCTTGTGCAGGTCGAGTCCGACGGTGTCGGCGCGGTCGAGGCCGGCCAGCCGGTGCCGGTGGGTGGGGCTGAGGAGCAGCGGGCCACCGTAGGCCGCGTCGACGTGCAGGCCGACGGGCCGTCCGCCGTGCCGCGCGGCGGCAACGGTGTCGGCGAGCGCGGGCAGCGGGTCGATGGCGCCGCTGTCGGTGGTCCCCGCGGTGGCCACGACCAGCGCGGGGGCGGGGCCGGTGGCGACGCACGCCAGGGCGTCGAGCCCGAGCAGGGCGTCCCGCACGGCGGCCGGGTCGAGGACGCCGGCGGGGGTGGGCAGCACCTGGGGGGCGGGCAGGCCGAGCAGCCAGGCGGCCCGGTGCACGCTGTGGTGGGCGTTGGCCCCGCAGATCACCCGGAGCGGGCGGTCGGCGGTCCCGGCGAGGTGTTCCCTGGCCAGCAGGGTGCCGAGGAGGTTGGACTCGGTGCCGCCGGTGGTGATGAGGGCGTGCGGCTCGGGTCCCGCGGGGTGGACGAGGGCGGCGAGCTCGCGGCTGATCCGGTCCTCGAGCTCGGAGGCGGCCGGCGCCTGGTCCCAGGAGTCCAGGGACGGGTTGAGGGCGCTGGCTGCCAGGTCGGCGGCGACGGCCACGGCGAGCGGTGGGCAGTGCAGGTGCGCGGCGCAGTGCGGGTCGGCCGGATCAGCGGCGCCCTCGGCCAGGGCGCGCACCAGTTGGTGGAGCGCGGGGGCGGCGCCGGCGCCGTGGGCGGGGAGCGCCGGCCCGGGGGCCGCCTCGGCGAGCCGGTCACGCACGCGCTCCGGGCCACCGGCCGGCAGCGGTCCGCAGCGGGCGGCGGCGCCCTCGGCGAGCGCGCCGAGCACGGTGTCCAGCAGGGGGCGGAGGGCACGCGGGCCCGAGGTGCCGCCCGCGAGCAGGCTGGGGTCGTGCGCTGGCAGCGCGAGCATGGGCTGACCTCTTCCGATGGGGCGCGGCGGTGCCGCGCGCCGGGACAACGGCCACAAGCTACGCCGCGCCCGCGCGGTAGGTGCCCGGCTTTCCCCGCGTTCCCCCGAAGGAGGGACAGGGCCGGATCCGCGCCGCCGTCCGGCTACCGGGCCGTGGCCTCGGCGTGCTCGGCGTCGTAGGCCTCGCGGGCGTCGAGGAGCTCGTCCCAGTGCCGCGCCGTCCAGTCGCAGACGGTGGCGTAGAGCTCCATCAGGCTGTGGCCGAGCGGGGTGAGCCGGTACTCGACGCGGGGCGGGGACTGTTCGACGGTGCGGGTGATCATCCCGTCGCGTTCGAGGGCGCGCAGCGACCTGGTGAGGACCCTCGGCGTGACGCGGGCGAGCGGGACACGGAGTTCCGAGTAGCGGCGGGGCCCGGTCCTGAGGCAGGCGAGGACGAGGCCGGCCCACTTGTCGCCGAAGCGGATGGGCACCAGGCCGGACGGGCACAGCTCCTCGAACATGTCGGGTGGCAGCGGTTCCCTCATGCGGTCACGGTAGCCGGGCGGCCGGTATCCCGGGGGATACCGGGGTGGGCGCTACGGTCCGGCGCCATGACTGAGTTGGTGGTTTTCGGGGCCGGCGGCAGGGCCGGCCGGCGGACGGTCGACGAGGCGCGGCGGCGTGGCCTCGGGGTGACCGCGGTGGTGCGGGATCCGGCGCGGTATCCGGGGCTCGCGGCCGACGGGGTGCGCGTGGTGGCGGGGGACGTCACGGACGCGGCGCGGGTGGCCGAACTGGTGGCGGGGCACGAGGCCGTGGTGTCGGCGGCGGCCGCCTACGGTCCCGGCAGCGATCCGGACGCGTTCTTCGCCGACTCGACGCGGGCGCTGCTCGGGGCGGCGCGGTCGACCGGGGCGCGGCGGCTGCTGGTGGTGGGTCTTGGCGCGCTGTTGCCGGACGCCGCGGGCCGGCCGTTGCTGGAGTCGCCGGCGATCCCGGCCGAGGCACTGCCGTTCTGCCGGGCGCACGGCGCCGGTCTCGAGATCCTGCGGACCGAGGGCGGGGACGTCGACTGGCTGTATCTGAGCCCTTCCGGCCTGTTCGACGAGGAGGGCGGGCGGACCGGTCGTTACCGGGTCGCCGACCATGGCGGCGATCTGGCGGACCGGATCAGCTACCAGGACCTGGCGGTGGCGCTGCTCGACGAGCTCGCCGAGCCGCGCCACCACCGGATCCATCTCGCGGTGACCGCCGGCTAGCCGGCGGCGCGCACGGCCAACGCCCGCCGCAGGTCGTCGAGTTGGTCGGCGAGGGCGCGGCGCAGGGCGGGCGTCGGGCCGCCCTCGCGCAGGGCCGTCTCGCCGAGGGTGAGCGTGCGCTCGTCGACGATCCTGGGGAACGCGTTCCGGCCGGCGGCCACCGCGAGGGAGTGGCCGCGGCGCTCGGCGAGCGCGATGGCCGCCTGGAAGTAGCGCTCGACGTGGTCGGTGAGGAGCGCCCGCTGCTCCGGCTGCCAGAAGCCCTGGGCCGTGGCGACGAACAGGTAGTTGGAGAGCCGGTCCGCGGGGTCGAACATGGCCTCCCAGGCGGCGGCCTTGGCGGCCGGTTCCGGGAGCGCGGCGCGGCAGCGGGCGGCGCCCTCCTCGCCGGTGGCGCTCGGGTCGCGCCGGGCCTCCGCGGCGATCTCCGCCTCGTCGGTGGCGCCGAGCACGGCGAGCCGGTGCAGCAGCTGCCAGCGCAGCTCCGGGTCGAGCTCGGGGCCGCCCGGGACGGTGCCCGCCGCCCACCAGCGGCGGAGGGTGTCGGGGGTGGTGGCGGCGCCGATGAGGGTGCGGACCGCGATCAGCCGGCGGGCCGGGTCGCCGCCGTCGGCGGTGCGCTCCAGGATGTCCTCGGCCAGCTCGGTGAGGGTGCCCAGGGCCGCGGCCCGGCGGTCGTCCGGCAGGTACTGGTCGGCGATCTGGCGGCGGGCGAAGTCGAGCACGCCCTGGAGCAGGGCGGTCGCCGTCTCGCCCGGGAGGTGGCCGCGGGCGGCCTCCAGGTAGGCGCCGGGGTCGAGTTCGCCGTCCCTGACCATGTCGCGGGCCGCGTTCCACACCACGCTGCGGCTGAGCGGCTCCGGGAGCGAGCCGAGCGCGCGCCGGGCGGTGGCCCAGGAGTCGGGGTCGAGCCTGACCTTGGCGTAGGTCAGGTCGCCGTCGTTGACGATCAGCAGGTCGGGGCGGCGTCCCGGCTGCTCGTGGACGGTGGTGCCGTCGGCGGCGGGCAGCTCGATCTCGACGGCCGGCTCCCGCGCGGTGAGGCGCCGCTCGCCGGCGGCGTCATAGGCGCCGAGGCGGAGCCGGTGGGGGCACCCGCCGGTGTGGTGGACGGCGACCCGCCAGGCGTCGTCGGTGACGGTGACCTCGGGCGTGAGGGTGTCAGGTCCCGTGGTGCGCAGCCAGGCGTCGGCCCACTGGTGGACGGGGCGGCCCGATGCCTCGGCCATGGCGTCGATGAAGTCGGCGAGGGTGGCGTTGCCGAAGCGGTGGCGGGCGAAGTGGAGGTTGATGCCGGCGAGGAAGGCCTCGTCGCCGAGCCAGGTGACGAGCTGGCGGAGGGCGGAGGCGCCCTTGGCGTAGGAGATGCCGTCGAAGTTGGTCCAGGCCGAGGCGGTGTCGGGCACGGCGTCCGGCTCGGGCGCGACGGGGTGGGTGGAGGGGCGTTGGTCGGCGTCGTACCCCCAGCTCTTGCGGGTGACGGCGAACTCGGTCCAGGGCCGTAGCGCGGTGGCCTCGGTGAGGATCTGGTAGCCCATGAACTCGGCGAAGGACTCGTTGAGCCAGGTGTCGTCCCACCAGCGGAGGGTGACGAGGTCGCCGAACCACATGTGGGCCATCTCGTGGGCGATGACCACGCCGCGGACCTCGCGCTGGGTGTCGGTGACGGCGGAGCGGAAGACGTACTCGTCCCGGAGGGTGACGAGACCGGGGTTCTCCATGGCGCCGGCGTTGAACTCGGGGACGAACGCCTGGTCGTAGGAGTCGAACGGGTAGGGCTCGGCGAAGACCTGGTGGTAGCGGTCGAAGCAGCGGCGGGTGATGTCGAGGATCTCCTCGGCGTCCTTGTCCAGGTGGGGAGCGAGGGAGCGCCGGACGTGGAGGCCGAAGGGCAGGCCGGCGTGCTCGGTGCGGACGGAGTGGTAGGGGCCGGCGGCGACGGCCATGAAGTAGGTGGCGATGGGCGGGGTGGTGGCGCAGCGCCAGCGGCCCGGGCTCTCCTCGGTGGCGATGCCGTTGCCCAGCACGGTCCAGCCGGTGGGCGCGCTGACGGTGACGTCGAAGACGGCCTTGAGGTCGGGCTGGTCGAAGGCGGCGAAGACCAGCGGCCCCTCGGTCATGCAGCACATGCTGTACAGGTAGGTGAGGCCGTCCTCCGGGTCGGTGAAGCGGTGGACGCCCTCGCCGGTGCGGGAGTAGGGCATGTCGGCCTCGACCCGCAGCTCGTGCTCGCCGGCGGCGAGGCCGGTCAGCGGCAGCCGGCCGTCGGCCAGGGCGGCCGGGTCGAGCGGCCGTCCGTCGAGGGTGACCCGACGCAGCGTGGTGGGCCGCAGCTCGACGAAGGTGTCGCCCGCGTGGCGCGCGGTGAAGCGGATGACGGTGGTCGAGGGGAACGTGTCCGCGCCGTCGGCGGCCTGCCTGAAGTCGAGGTCGACGGTGTAGCGGTGCACGTCGAGGAGCGCGGCGCGGTCTTCTGCTTCGGTACGGGTGAGTGAGGCCATGGTGGTCATGCTGCCCCACCCGCCCCGGCGGTCGCAGTGGCTTTACGGGCGGCCGTGCGCGGCCGCGAAGTCGTCGGTCTCCTCGCCGCCGGGATCGCTTCGACGGCATCGGCGCGATTGCGGCCGGATGTGGGCTCCCCCGCTCGGCCGTCGGCCGTTACGGTGCCTTCACCTGAGCGAGGGAGATGTGCGTGAAGCGTGTGATGGTGGGCGTCCTGTTGGCTGGCGCCGTGATGTGGACGGGCTTTTCCGGGACTTCGTCCGAGCCGACCGCCGGGTCGGAGCAGGTCACCCCGTCGGACGAGGGGCAGGCGTACTGCGGTGGCAATCCGTCGCCGCCGGCGACGTGCGCGCCGACGGAGCTGACGATCGTGCCGGCGGACGCCGGCCGGCAGCAGTAGCCCCGGGCGCGCGACCGAGCCGGCCGGCCCGCCCGTAGGGCATCAGGTCGGCTCGGGATCGCCGCTGTTCACGTGCTCGTTGGCGATCGTCTCGTGGTGCCTGATGACCTCGGCGATGATGAAGTTCAACAGCTTCTCGGCGAAGGCCGGATCGAGCTTGGCGCTCTCCGCCAGCTGGCGGAGGCGGGCGATCTGCCGGGCCTCGCGCGCCGGGTCGGCGGCGGGGAGGTTGTGCTCGGCCTTGAGGCGGCCGACACGCTGGGTGCACTTGAAACGCTCGGCGAGCATGTGGACCACGGCGGCGTCGATGTTGTCGATGCTGTCGCGCAGCGCGGTCAGCTCCGCGCGGACGCTCTCGTCGAGCTGGGTGCTGCTGTTCATGCGTCCACCCTATGCTGCGAGCATGATCGCGACTCTGCAGTCCACGGTGATCGACTGTCCCGACCCGGCGGCGCTGGCCCGCTTCTACCGGGAGATCCTCGGTGGGGAGGTGGACGACTCGGACCAGGACTGGGTGTGGCTGACGCCGCCCACGGGCGCCAGGTTCGCCTTCCAGAAGGTGTACGGCGAGTACCGGCCGCCGCGCTGGCCGGACCCCGACCATCCGCAGCAGTTCCACCTGGACTTCGACGTCCCGAGGATCGAGGACATGGCCGAGGCGCAGGAGCGGGTCCTGGCGCTGGGCGCGACGCTGCTGCACGACAGCGGCGGGGAGCGGAGCGGCTTCCGGGTGTACGCGGACCCGGCGGGCAAGCCGTTCTGCCTGTGCTACGGGCAGAACGGCTGAGCCACGGCGGTCAGCGGATGGCGCCGGCGGCGAGGCCGCCGGCGAGCCGCCGCTGCACGAGGACGAAGAACACCAGCACGGGCAGCGTGATGAGCGTGGATCCGGCCATCACGGCGCCCCAGTCGGTGCTGTACTGGCCGAAGAAGCGGTGCAGCCCGACGGCGGCGGTGTAGTTGCCGTCGTCCTGCATGAACGTGAAGGCGAAGACGAACTCGTTCCAGGCGACGATGAAGGCGAAGATGCTGGTGGCGACCAGCCCGGGGGCCACCAGGGGCAGCAGCACGCTGCGGAACATCCGCCACCAGCCGCAGCCGTCCAGGTAGGCGGCCTCCTCGACCTCCCTGGGCACGGTGGCGACGAAGCCGCGCAGCGTCCAGATGGCGAACGGCAGGGAGAACGCCAGGTAGACGATGGTGAGGCCGAGCAGGCTGTTGAGCAGGTCGAGGCTGCGCATCTGCAGGAAGAGCGGGATGACCAGCGCTTCGAGCGGCACCATCTGCACGACCAGGATCATCACCAGCACCTTGGTGCGCATCCGGAACTGGAAGCGGGCGACGGCGATGGCGGCGAAGAGCGCGAGCACCCCGGAGAGCAACACCGTGCCGACGCCGACGAGCGCCGAGTTGGCGAGGTAGCGGCCGAACTCGCCGGTGTCGAGGACGTACCGGAAGTGGTCGAGGGTGAACCCGGAGGGCAGCACGGCGGACCCGCGGTGGTCGGCGCCCGGGTCGAAGGCCGAGGAGACCATCCAGTACACGGGGAAGAGCGTGAAGCCGAGCAGCGCGACGACGGCCACGCCGAGCCCGAGCCGCCCCGCGGTCGACGTGCGGTTCACAGTTCGTCCCTCTCGTTGGACAGGGCCCTGACGTACCCCACGGTGATGGCGAGCAGCAGCAGCGTCAGCAGCACGGCGATGGCCGAGCCCATGCCGTACTGGTTGCGGCTGAAGGACTGGATGTAGGACCAGACGCCGAGGTTGAGCACCTCCTGGTTGGAGCCGGCGCCGCCCGGCATCAGGTAGATCTGGGCGAAGACCTTGAAGTCCCAGATGGTCGACAGGATGGTGACCACCAGGAAGACCGGCCTGATGGTGGGGACCGTGATGCGCCAGAACCGCTGCCAGGCGTTGGCGCCGTCGACGATGGCGGCCTCGGGCAGCTCCCTGGGGATGGTGAGAAGCGCCGCGAACACGGTGATGGCCACGAAGGGGAAGCCGTGGTGGACGACGTTGAGCGCGGCGATGGCGTAGAAGGACCAGCGGTCGGTGAACCAGTTGGTCTCCCTGGGCTCGATCACGCCGAGGCCGTCGAGACCGCCGCTGACCACGCCGTTGAGCGGGTCGAAGACCCAGATCCAGACGTAGGTGCCGGTGACCGCGGGCATGGCCCAGGCCATCATGATCACGCTGGAGCAGATGACGCGCCAGACGCGGCCGAGGCGTTGCAGCAGCAGCGCGACGAGGGTGCCGACGACGACGGTCAGCACGACGCAGGTCACCGCGAAGAGCACGGTGTTGGGCAGCACCGTGCGCCACAGGAACGAGTCGCCCAGGATCTCGCGGTAGTTGTCGAAGCCGGTGTAGTTGCTCTCGCCGGTGTTGATCTGCCGCAGGCCATAGTCCTGGAACGAGAGCAGCAGGACCCTGACCAGGGGCCAGAAGAGCAGGACGGCCAGCACGGCAAGCGCCGGCGTGAGCAGCAGCCAGGGGCGGAGGGCGCGCGTCCAGGTGGCGCGCCTGGCCCCGGAGGCGCGCGGGCCCGCGGGGGCGCCGGCCGGAGCCGGCGCCCGCTCGCGGTCCGATCGGGTGAGCTCAGCCGCCAAAGGTCTGGTCCATGGCCGCCGCGGCGTCGTCCGCCGCCTGCTGAACGCTCTTGTCGCCGGAGAGGATGGACTGGAGCATCTGCGGGATCACCTGCTCGCCCTGGATCGCCCCGTACTGCTCGGTCACCGGCACGCTCGCGCCGGCCTCGGCCATCTGCCGCGCGAACGGCGCCACCAGCGGGTCGTCCTCCTGCTGCACGGCCTCCAACAGGGACTGCTGTCCCGGGAAGTAGCCCGAGGACTCGGCCCACTGGCTGGCGAACTCGCCGGTGCTCATCAACTCGATGAGCTGCCAGGCGAGTTCGGGCTCGTCACTGCTGAAGTCGCCGAGCAGCGAGCCGCCGACGAAGGACGGGCTGAAGCCGCCGGTCTGCCCGGGGATGGGCACCACGCCGATGCGGTCGGCCCACGAGGCGTCCGCCTCCAGCAGGGTGTTGACGGTCCAGTTGCCGTTGATGACCATGGCGGCCTCGCCGTTCTGGAAGCTCTCCAGCTGGTCCGTCTCCAGCCAGGTGCTGGCCGCGGCCACCGACAGTTCGTCCTCGGTGGCGAGCGACGTGTAGAACTCGATGCCCTCCACGGCCTCCGGGGAGTTGATGGTGGACGCCCACTGCCCGTCCGAGCCCTGCTCGGCGATCTGGCCCCCGGCCCCCCAGATGAAGGCGTCCACGCTGTACTCGCCGCCGCCGATCACCGGGAACGGGATCATGTCCGGCTCCAGCTCCTTGAGCTGGAGCGCCACCTCCCGCAACTCCTCCCAGGTGGTGGGGGGTTGCAGATCGTGCTCGGCGAACACGTCGGCCCGGTACATCAGCGACCTCGTGCCGGCGTACCACGGCATGCCGTAGACGGCGCCGTCCACCGTGGCCGCCTCGGAGAGCGCGGGCACCAGGTCGTCGGCGAGGCCGCTCTCCTCGATGCTGCCGGCGAGGTCGGTCAGCGCCCCCGCGGCGCCGAACTCCGGCGCCCAGGTGGTGCCTATCTCCGCCACGTCGGGCAGCTCGCCGCCGGCCATGGCGGTCGTGATCCGGTCGTGGGCGTCGGCCCACTGGATGAACTGCACGTCGAGCGTCGCGCCGGTCTGCTCGGCGAACGCGGCCTGCAGGTCCGCGACATAGGGCTCGGCGTCGGGGTTGGTCCCCTCCATGATCCACAGCTCGATCGTGGTGCCCTCGCCCGAACCGTCGCCCTCTTCGTCACCACCGCCGCCACAGGCGGTCAGCGCGCCGAGCGACAACGCGGCGACCCCGGCGACCAGACGCCGGCGGCGGGCAAGGGGGGAGGCACCCCCGGGAGTTCGCAACATGACCTGTCCCCTCCTGACGGCGCACACGCTTCGACGACCAGTGAGATCACCGGCCGGCTGAGGGTCGATTGTGACAGCGCCCACTTCACCCGATCCAGGCCCGCGGATCACGGAACGGCACCGTTTGTGGACTGGACCACTGACGCGACGACCGGCGCGACGCTCGACGTGCAGTTCATCCAGTGGGCCGACGCCCACGACCGGATCACGACCGCCATGGCCGGCGGCGAGCTGCCCGAC